>DCGZ01000075.1:0-6627 GCA_002314675.1 Fibrobacter sp. UBA1765
TAAACAGTCCTAATTCTGCATTCTGAATTCTTAATTCTGAATTACCCAATTCTCTCGTCTGTAGGGCCAAAGGCCCGTTCTCTCGTCTAATATAGCCCCTAAATCCTAGTCCCTAATTTACTTGCCGCAGCACTTCTTGTACTTGAGTCCAGAACCGCATGGGCATGGGTCGTTGCGACCAACATCCGGGGTTGCCTTCTTGACAGTTTCCTGCTTGACGCCACGACCGTCGTAGAAGTACCATGCGCCACCGACCTTGTGGAATTCGCCAAGTTCATGGTGGTTGCGGGTTATGTTGCCCTGCTTGAAGCGTGCGATGAATTCAACCCAACCGATATTCTTGGATTCTTCGGTCTTGGTCTGCTTGATTTCGATGCCTAGCCATTCTGATTCGCGGCTCCAGGCTTCCACGCTTGGTTCATCGAAATCGCTGCGCTGGCTTGCTTCAAGGGAATCCTTGAGCCACTTGATTTCGTGCTTTGCGTAAGCGGTGTAGCGGGAACGCATGAGTTCTTCTGGGCTTGCAGCAAGGCGTGTGCCCTTGATGACTGCTTCACAGCATTCTGCATAAGACTTTCCGGAACCACATGGGCAAAGATCGATTTCTGCCATAAAAAATCCTTTTATTAGGTTAAGTGTTGAATTAACGAATTCTCGTTATGATTATTGTAACGAAAGTGAATTTAGAAAAGCGTGTGCTTTTGTTGGAGTGAATTGAACGAAAAGTTGCGCATATCGTGCTAAAATTCATTTTTTTGCTGATTTTTTTCTTTTTTTTTATTGTTGTTAAGTTGGAATTTGAAATTTGCGCGTTTTATAAATAGTTTTTGAAGTTTTAAGCTGTTCTTTTGTTTTTTATTCTTTTTATGAATTTATGTGGAATAAAAGGTTGTAGATGTATTATGATGTATGTTGAATTTTTGAAAATTGCGACTTAATGAATGATGTTTCAAATATTTAAGTGTCGGTTCCAAAAAATATTATTCCACTTTGAAATAAAAAAGGTATTTTAAGCGTATGGCAGCACGCTTGAAGATTTTGGTTGTAGATGACACCAAGACCAATATTGAGGTCTTGGAAGGGATTTTGTCGCCGAGTTATGATATTTATGTAGCTTTGAATGGCGTGAAGGCTCTTGAACTTGTCCATAAGATTAAGCCTGATTTGGTTTTGCTTGATGTGATGATGCCTGGAATGGACGGCTACGAAACCTTGCGACGAATCAAGTCGATGCCAGAAAGCGAAGATCTGCCTGTAATTTTTTTGACGGCAAAGTCGGATACGCAAAGTGAAAAGGATGGCCTTGCGCTTGGGGCGGTTGACTACATTGCAAAGCCGTTTACCCCGGAACTAGTCGTGTTCCGAGTGCAGAACCAGTTAAAGTTCAAGCACCATCGTGATGTCCTTGATGCTCAGGTCAAAGACAAGACCAAGTCGCTTAGGCAGACCTTGAAGATTATGCTTACGAGCCTTGCGGCCCTTGCCGAATACCGTGATAATGAAACCGGCATGCATATTAGACGCACCCAGATGATTGTCCAGCGCTTAGCCGAGATTCTTTCTAAGCATCCAAGGTTCAAAGATGTTATAACTTCTCCGGAAGTTGTTGAATTTTTTGCAACTGCGGCTCCGCTTCATGATATTGGCAAGGTTGGTATTCAAGATGCGATTTTGCATAAGCCAGGTCGCTTGAATGATGAAGAAATGAAGCAGATGCAAATTCATACTTCTCTTGGTTATGAAGTATTGCAGCAGGCTATCAAAGACTTGAAAGATGATGACAATATGGGCGAAGGCCGCCAGATGATCCAGATTGCTGCAAATATTGCGCTTTCTCATCATGAACGCTGGGATGGAACTGGTTACCCAAATAAGTTGAAGGGCGAGGCAATTCCGGTTTGTGCCCGTTTAATGGCTGTAGCGGATGTTTACGATGCTCTTGTTTCTCCGCGTATTTATAAGCAGGCGTGGCCGCACGAAAAGGCTATTGCCGAAATTAAATCTGAAGCCGGTAGCCATTTTGATCCTGACGTAGTCGAAGCCTTGCTTACATTTGAAGCGGATTTGCCAGATATGTACAAGGACTTTGAAAATGCGGAGGAAGGCAATGGCGCAAAGTCATTCTAAGGAATATCTTCAAAAGCGCATTATTCTTGCCTTTACTTTGCCACTTGTTTTGTGTGCATTGATCTTTTGGGCGTTTTTTTACATTGGCGGAAGAAGTTTTGTCGTAAAGGGTGTTTATAACGACTGTACCGCAAAGCTAGAACAGCAAGCTGCTGAAGTGTCGGCTGCATTTGATAGCCGTATTTACGACATCCAGGAAATGCGCAGGTCCGTGCAACAGTCCCAGGACCCTTCAAAGTTTAAGAAGACCTTAGCCCCTTTTTTAAGAAAAAATCCGAATTTTTATGATATCTACTATGGTACCGCAGACAAGAAGTTTGTTAGTGCCAGGGGCTTGAAGAATGTTGAAAATCTTTCATCGGAATATTGGTATGTCCAAACGATGAAGGAACGCAATTTTACCTATAGTTCACCGCTTCGTTTACTGCGCCCGCATAAAACGATTATGACTGTTTCTTACCCAATCTGGGAAAAGAACCAGGTAAAGGGGGTGCTTGCTGTAGATGTTGACCTTGATTTGTTTAGACCGCTCATTAACCAGCTTTCTAGAGATGTAGGCGGCATTACCGCCTGGGTTAGCGACAATTCGAATGGTGTACTTTCTTATTTTCCGGAAGAAACAAATCTCGGCAAGATTTCTGCAGATAGTATTGTTTCGTTGCTTGAACTTGCCGGAGAAAATTTCGGTGTAGATTCTAGTGAAACATCGAAAACTTTTACCAAGACCTTCAAGGATAAATCTGGGGTAACGTTTATTCTTTTTGTAGCCTCGTTCCCGAAATATCCTTTTAGGCTTGTTCATTTTTTGCCGGAACAGAAAGTTGAAATTGGCATTAAGGAAGGCTTTTCTAGCTTTGTATCGGCTAGTATCGTAAGCTTGATAGTGCTGTTGATTGTTCTAGTTCTGTTTGCAAGGATTTTTTACCGTATTGCAATCGCAAGGGAGCTTACCGATACTATTCAAACGAATTCCACGTTTGATGCAATTTTGCATTCGAACCAGTTCCCACTTTTGCTTACCGATTTTGAATTCAATGTTTTGCACGGGACCGAATATATTCTTGAATTTTTTAATGTAGAGGATTCGTATCGAGGCAAAAAAATATGGGAACTTATTGCTAATCCGGAATTCCGTCAGTTTGCACAGAGAATTAAGGATGGCGGGCAGAATCTTGCTGCTGAAGAAAACCGTATTCAACTTCGTGTAAAAAATGCCGATGGCGATGATTTTTGGTGGACTCTTTCCGTACAGACGCTTGTTGAAGAAAACGGCGATATTCGCTATCTCTTTAGAATTTTTGATGAGACTTCCGATGTTTGGAAAACTTCCATCTTGGATACATTGCTTACATCGACTAGTTCCATGATTCTGATTTTTGACAAGCGTATGCGTGTGCAGTACATGTCAAAGAAAATGGAAGGCTTCTTTGGTGTTTCTGCAGAAATAATCAGAGGAAACTTCTTCTCGGATCTTGGTAATTTTGGCTTCCCGGAAGATTTGTATGTCAAGGTCAACGATGCATTCGTTTCTTCTGCATTCTGGACCGATAACTTTTATATTCCACCGCAGAATAATTCTGATGGAATGTGGTGCCGTGCAGAAGCCATTTCGCTGAATAGCCGTGGAAGCACGGTAGGTTACATATTGATGCTTATGGATATTTCGGAAGTTGTGCTTGCTCAAGAAGAAGCTGAACGCGCGACTAAGTCCAAGAGCGAATTCCTTGCTAATATGAGCCATGAGATTCGTACCCCGATGAACGCTATTATCGGTATGACTCATCTCGTTTCTGAAACCGAGCTTTCTTCTCGCCAACGCAATTTTGTCAATAGAATTGACCATGCCGCAAAGAATCTTTTGCGATTAATCAATGATATTCTTGACTTGTCTAAGATTGAGGCAAAAAAGCAGGAACTTGAAATTATACCGGTTATGCCGTATTCCGTTCTTGACGAAGTTGCTGCATTAGCGGTTGTGCGTCTAGAAAACAGGCCGATTGAACTTATCTTGGATATTGACCCAAGGCTTCCGCAGTCGTTCTTTGGGGATCCGTTAAGAATTTCTCAGATTCTTACAAACCTTGTAAATAATGCAACCAAGTTTACGGAGCACGGAACGATTACCGTTACGATTCGCGTTAAGGAACAGACTGAAGAAAATGTTCGTTTGTTCTTTAGTGTTTCCGATACCGGCATTGGCATGACCAAGGAACAGCTTGGTCGACTCTTCAAGACATTCTCGCAGGCTGATGGATCTACGACAAGAAAGTATGGCGGTTCTGGCCTTGGGCTTACTATTGCAAAGTCGTTTGTAGAACTTATGGGTGGCGAAATCAAGGTTGAAAGTAAGTGGAACGAAGGCACGACATTCCATTTTGAACTTTCATTCCGTGTGCCTCCGCATTGTTCGCCGCTTATGATTTCGAATGAGACATTTGGAGAAAAGCCGTCGGCAATTGTACTTGATTCAAATCCAAGTGTGCACAAGGTTCTTAGAACATATCTTGAGTCTATAGGCTTTACTGTAAAGACCTTTGCTTCATTGGAAACGGCAAGGAGTGCTTGCCGCAAGGAAGCCTTTACTCTTATGATTGCCGATTTGACATTCCCTGATACAGATATTATTTCTTGGATCGAGAAAACCGGCGACAAGAGCATATTCCCCAAGCATAGAATATTGTTGCACCCATTCCAGATGTCTGAGGAAATGCGAAATAAGGCTTTTGCTTCTGGCTTTAACGAGTGCCTTGCAAAGCCTGTTCACTTGGGAAATCTGCAAAAGGCCTTGTGCGCTGCATGGGGTGAAGTTGCCGAAGCTTCTAAGGGTAGCGTCTCTAAGAAGATCATGTTCAAGAGTGCAAATGTTTTGCTTGTTGAAGATGATACGGCGAACCAGGAACTTGCAAATTACTTGTTGACGGAAGCAGGCTTGATTGTTTCTATTGCAGGAAACGGAAATGAAGCGTTACTTGCGTTGCAAAAGAATCATTTTGACCTGGTCTTGATGGATATTCAGATGCCGGTGTTGGATGGCATTGAAACTACGACAAGAATTAGGGAAATGGATAATGAATATTTCCGTGAAATCCCGATTGTTGCCATGAGTGCCTCGGCAATGAAGGAAGATGTCGATCGCTGTATGTCTAGTGGCATGAATGCTTATATAACAAAGCCGATTGACCCTCCGAAAATGTACGAACGCCTTGCAGAATTTTTGCAGGTTGTTCAAAAGGAAGTTGTTGTGGAATCGGCATCTGCTAGTGAAGTGGATAAGGCCTTTATTGCTGCGTTTAACGCGATTCCGCATTTTAATGCATCTGTTGGCTTTGCACGAGCAAGTCAAAAGGATGCGATATACCTAAAAGTTCTTAAAACCTTTATTACCGATTATTCAAGCCTGGAAGATGATATGCGTGCTGCCTTAAATGCACGAAATAGGGAAAAGGTTGCAAGGCTTGTTCATACCGTCAAGGGTATTGCGGGTACAATAGGAGCTGAAGAACTTTTCAACGTCGGGTGTAGAATTGAATCGGAAGGGGAGTTTGCATTTGACAAGGTCATGGATTTTGCGAAGAATATCGTGACTTTGATTGGACAGCTTTCTCCGATTGTAAATGATCTTACAAATCGTATTGCAAAGAGTTCCGTTAAAAAGGTTGAATCACCTGAAGCTACAGAAAAGCTTGTGGCGATGCTTGAACATTTGATTGTTGATGCGGAAAACTGCTCTACAACGCGTTGCCGTAAGGATCTTGATAGCGTTAATGGTATTTTGTTTAGTCAGGAAATTACTGAAAAATTGCAAAGGCTTAGCGGCTATATTGATGAGTACAGCTTCTCTGAAGCTGAGGAACTTGGTAAGGAATTACTCAAGGATATTAAAGAATCATAGTTGCTGCAAATGCTGCAATGATAATAATTGCTGCACCGACAATAAGTGGATTTTGTTTTTTTCTTTTTGTTTCGTTTTCAAGGATTTCTTCGTAATCGGGTAAATCAAGGTCCGAAAATTCGGCTCCTTCTGACCAGCCCGTGTTTGCATCGCTGCCGCAATGTGGACACGATTTTGCCGTTGATTTTACTTTAGCCCCGCAATGTGGACATACAAACGTTGTGTCATTATTCTTCATGCGGGTAAAGATAGGAATTTAGGGGCTATATTAGACGAGAGAACGGGCCTTTGGCCCTACAGACGAGAGATACTTGCTAATTTTCATGTTTTAGGGTCTAGGGTACTGGGGTTAGTGAATGTTGATTTTCAGTGCTTTAGAGGTTAGAGACTAGGTTCTAGAAATTAGGGTAATTTTCTTGTATCTTGCATCTTAAATTGTCGGCTGAGAGGCTTTGATAATTCAGAATTAAGAATTCAGAATGCAGAATTAGGAATAAAATGTCATTGCGAAATCCAAAGGATTGAAGCAATTTTGGTAATTGTTCTAGGTTGCCGCGCTTCGCTCACAAAGACATGAAAGAATACCGTTTCTTGTATCTTGCGTCTTG
>DCGZ01000075.1:6810-6952 GCA_002314675.1 Fibrobacter sp. UBA1765
GTGATCCAGAACATGCCCTGGATGGTCGCGCTTCGCTCGCCATGAACTATGACACGGGAAGTTACATTTCTGCCGACAGACTACAGCCGACAGGCTACAACATTTCCTTTAGGCGCACAAGCGCCGACCTCACTCCTCAAGC
>DCGZ01000075.1:7122-9735 GCA_002314675.1 Fibrobacter sp. UBA1765
CTGGATGGCCGCGCTTCGCTCGCCATGAACTATGACACGGGAAGTTACATTTCTGCCGACAGCCTACAGCCGACAGACTACAACATTTCCTCTAGGCGCACAAGCACCGACCTCACTCCTCAAGCACCGAAGGTACGTACCTCATCACGATTCCTGGATGTCCGCGCTTTGCTCGCCATGAACAGAAAGTTACAATTCCTATCTTCCGTCTTTCGTCTTCCTTCTGTCTTCTGTATTCTGGTCTCTATTTTCTATATTTGATGAACAAAATTGAGGGTTGTTATGAAAAAGTTTTTGGGAGCATTGCTTGCTTGTTCTATTGCCGTCTTTGCCCAAGATGACTTGCGCAATGCGATTGATGATGGTGACATTGCAACAGCGAAAAAAATTGTAAAATCTGGAAACTTTGAAGAAATTTATTGTGGCAAGCTTTCGCCGCAAGATGCTGTAAATATTTATGCTTCGGTGTTTTCTAAGGCTCCTGAGCTTTCTTTGGAACAGTGCCCTAACCAGTTTGTTTATGGTTATGGTGACAAGGCATGTTCTGGCAAGTCCCAGGAAGTTTGTTCCGATGTTCTAGGAATTTTAAAACGTGATGCAGTTTCTGGCAATACGATTGCTTACGATGCATATTCCAAGGCTTTGAAGAGTGCTGTTGCAAACAAGGCGTTTAAAAAGCCGATTAAGGAACAGGTTGATACTTTGCTTTGGCAAACTTGCAACAAGAAGCGTGCCGAAGAATGTATAGAAAAGTGTGCAGCCTATGCAGATTCGACGGGAGATTCCTTGAAACTTGAGTCTTGTAAGGCTAAGCCCGTAGAACTTGTAGAAAAAACGATTACAGTAACAAAACCTTCTTCGTTTATTGAAGAACAAAAGAACGCTTTGTTCGATGCTTATTGGACATCGCCTGTTGCTCTGGCGGAATCCTTTGCAAAACTGATAACGGTAAATGCCAAGGCCCTGGATATTGCTGATACCTTGGTACCTAACATGAAATATGTTGTCCGTTGGGCAGAACTTCACAAAGCTGATGGTTCCGCACTTCCTGGCGGTGAATTGTTCCGTTTTTGTGCTGCTTGGCAACCTAGTGTTGATTCCTTGTTGGCCGCTTTGCAAATTGAAGCAAGATGCCCTGTGTTTATGAAGTTTGTAGACCCTCGCGATAACAATGAATACAAGGTTAAAACAATAGCGGGCAATGATTGGATGGTTGAAAATCTTCGTTATGTAACTGAGTATTCTGAGTGCTACGATGAAGATGAAGCTAATTGCAAGGCTTTTGGTAGATTGTATTCTCAGTCGGCGGCAAGGAACGCGTGCCCGGAAGGGTTCCATCTTTCTTCTGATGATGATTGGTACACGCTGACTGATGCCGCTGGCGGTTCTGCCCATGCTGCACTTAAGCTCCGTTCCAATGGTTCCGATGACTTTGCCTTTTCTGCATTATTTGGCGGCTATATCAACAAGAACGGTATTTCTACGACGATTGGTGAAGGAGCCTATTTTTGGACTGAAGTCGAGGAAGGTAATCGCGGTGTAGCACGTTCCATGTTTAGTTCCGATAATGATGTTTCTAGGATTACCGTGGAACCAGGTTTTAAGCTTTCTGTGCGCTGTGTACGCATGCATGTAATGACTGCAGAAGAAATGGCCGCTGAAGCTGCAAAGGAAAATGCACAAGAAGCTTCAGATACTGAGGATGAATAGGCTATTTGCTTTTTTCAATTTTCTTGACTAGAGCTTTGCCGTTATCTACAGTAAATTTGATTTCTAAACCGGCAAAGTTAAAGCCATAAACTCGTTCTGGGTCCTCTTTACTTGCCTTGTAAGCGGGACGTGGATCGATTGATAAAAGTTCCTTTAGAAGTTCCTGTTTTTCAACTGGAACTTTTTTTATTTCGCTTTCAGAAATTTCAACTTTCAAGGCCTGGAATGGTACTTCATCTGTAAAGCCGCCTGTAGCATCTTGAATGTTGTCTGCAAATGGTAGATAGGGCTTTAAATCTACGATAGGAGTGCCATCTAAAAGATCTGCTCCAGAAACAATGATTTCAGGACCATTAGGCGTTTCTAAATTGATTTGTT
Organism: Fibrobacter sp. UBA1765; assembly: GCA_002314675.1. GTDB lineage: Bacteria > Fibrobacterota > Fibrobacteria > Fibrobacterales > Fibrobacteraceae > UBA1765. The sequence continues at coordinate 9,211 of DCGZ01000075.1, forward strand.
CAATTTTTACGACAGACATTGCGATTGGATTTGGCCTAAAAGAAGATCGTGTTGCAAAGACTCCTAGTCGCGTGTTTCCGCCGAGTCTTGGAGGCCGTACCGTTGGGTGCCATGTATCGCGAACATTCTCTGAAAAAATCCAGAGCAGCCATAAGTGCGAAAAACCTTCAAGTCCGCGTAGCGCATCTCGATTGCGAAATTCTTCTTCAAAACGAATTACTCCAGACAGCTTTTTAAGCAATCCGCTTTGGCGCGGAATGCCGAACTTGTTTCCGAAATCAGTGTGTATTCTTGCTATTGTTTTGAAGTTGTAGTTCATAAAGTTAGGGGGGGGATTTAGTGGCTAGAGAATAGACGAGAGAACGGGCCTTTGGCTCTACAGACGAGGGACGAGAGAGACTTGCTAATTTTTCATGTTTTAAGGTACAGGGTCTAGGGGTTAGGGTATAGAGAAGTTGTTTTTCATGTTGTCGGCAGTAGGCTGATGTCTGTCGACTGAAAGGTATGAGGTCGCTTCGCTTTGAG
>DCGZ01000072.1:0-3467 GCA_002314675.1 Fibrobacter sp. UBA1765
TCGCACTGCTGTACTTTTTTAAAAGTTCCTGCTTTCTCGCCTGTTCATAGTCGAGGGAAACGCCAAGCGCCTGCAGCGCCCCTTCAATTTCATATTCTTCTTTTGTCATTGTGTTCTTTTGCGAGCCGCCAGCGGTATTGCCGAACGGGAGTCCTTTTTCACAAAAAGAATTCAATGCATAGGAAACGCTTTTTTCACGATTTCGTGCACAAGTTTTTTGTAAAATTTTCGAGACGAGAGTGTTCAATGCCCTACGGGCTTCACTACGTTCGCAATGACATAGTAAACAAAAAATCCACCCTTGCGAGTGGATTTCGTTTAAGAATTCTTGGCGTTAGCCTTTTTGCGCAAGCAACGCTTCAAGTTCCTTGATGCGTACATCCTTGACAGCGGAATCTGCAACAAACTTGGCATATTCTGCCCGCAACTTGGCGATTGTTACTTCAGCTCATTCCAATCATTGACACTTGCAACATGGAATCCTTCTGGACACGCGACTTGGACATTTGAAACTATTTATTTTTTCTTCCCATTCTTCTTTTGTGTATCCATCACCAAAGATACTGGCTATACCATTTTCGATAGCCAAAGAACCAAAAATAGAAATTTCAATTATTGGGTTATCTGTTAGACTCCAGTCACTAAACCACCAGTCCCTAGACCAAATTGTCTTTTCACAATTTTCAGACTCGTTGCCGTAACACAATGAGCCCACAGTTTCTACATTGCCTGTAGTTTTAGTTTGGGGAGAATCTGCAAAAAGACTTGCTTGCGTATATTTCATCTATTAGCATAAATCAATATTTTGGGGGTGGTGGCGGCTTTGCTTACGCTAAGCCGCTGCTAGGCTAGGGCGCACGCGCCCAGGCCTAGTTGGAGTCCTGAGAAGCGAGAAAAGCGCAAACAAACTAGTTTGTTTGCATTCTTCGAGCAAGCAGGTCCGAGCCGTAGGCTCAATCCTGGAGACAACGAACCGAGCGCGCACGGTACTTATCGCTGCTGTAGACGCCCGCGGTGTAGTCGTAGATGTACAGGCTGTAAGCGAAGTCGCCATGGTACTCCGTAGAAGACCAAAAGTAGGCGCGGTCGCCAACGTCGTCGAACTTCTCGTGGTAGCTGCTGTAGTAGCCAGCAGGGAGAGCCGAAAAGCCATAGGTATCAGAGCCTTTCTTCTCCCATTCAGTCTTTGATCGGAGAGCTTTTTCGCTTCCGCCAGCAAATTCAAACAATTTTTCGAATTCATATTTACTCGGCAAGTGCCAACCAGATGGGCAAACATGCTGCGCAGCTTCCCAAGTGTAAAGGCGACCGTATTTTTCACAATTTTCTGGTTTGTTGCCATAACACCACGAATCTTCCGTTTCTATATTAAGGTTCTTTGCCATCCATACCTGTTTACCTATAGTCACCGTGTCGAAGTCATCACAGCCGACAAGTGCAAACAACATCAACGACAGGATTGCATAGTAAATTTTATTCATATCAACCTCCCTAGTTAAACATCTCTTTAAGATTATTGTAGGGTAATTTATTGCCTAACATATTCTTTTGTCTGTTCCAATACTCCCTGACCACCTCATTGCTAACAACTCTAGATCTCCAGTAAAAAAGTATATGGTCTTTCATACTAATGAGTTTGTTATTTTCCATCCAGTTCAGCTGATCAAAGAACGCAAAAATTTTATCAAAGGTCATCTCATCGTCACGAGTGTTTATGGCAAAACTGGAATCATTATGATCTATCGCGTAGAGCATTTGACACACTTTTTCATCTTTAAACAAACCACGAGTCATGGCATAAATCGCCTTTGACTGGTTTATTTGCATAGATTTTTTCCATTGACGCAATGCACGACGCGCGCCTATGATACCCATAATAAATGTTGCAAATGCAATTATTACCAAGGCAGCATCTGCTACTGATGATGGTGCAAAATTACACATCATTTTATCTCCTTATAGAATACGGCAAAACACGCCCTTTTGCAAAAGGGACGTTGCCTTTGTTTTTTGTTGTTGTGAAAAAGAATTTTACGGCATCAAAGCCAAAGTCATAAAGTGCGTACCCCCCCCCGCAATTCGCATGCCAAAACAACGCTTTTTAAGCACTGCGTTTAGGCAAACAAAATTAGCGATTGCAAAATAGGGGAAAAGCATAGAATAAATATAACAAAAACAAAGTTTCCGTCAACAGGAGCCTTGTTTTGCGCCATAAATAAACAATATTACACAGTTTACATAAAACACAAATCTTTAAGCCAATTTACGTAAATAAGCAGCCCTAAAAGAGCAAATCCTTTCGAAGCCTTCTATTTTTTGCTAAATTTGGCAGGTAAAAACTTTAAATCACCTGGAGTGAATATGCTTAAGAAGATGTCTAATTTTGCCGGCGTTAAGGGCCCGGTTGTTACCATCGTGATGGATGGTTATGGTTTTAACCCGAACGAACAGGGTAACGCTATTGCAGCAGCTCGCAAGCCAACCCTCGACGCTCTTTTTGCCAAGTATCCGAACGTTCTCTTGAAGGCTCACGGCCGCGCTGTCGGTATGCCGACAAACGAAGACATGGGTAACTCCGAAGTTGGCCATAACGCTATCGGTGCAGGCCAGGTTTACAACCAGGGTGCTGCTCTCGTTGCAGATGCTATCGAATCCGGCGACATCTTTGGCCGCGACGCTTGGAAGGAAATTTCTAGCAACGTTCGCGAAAAGAATTCCGTTCTTCACTTCATCGGCCTTTTCAGCGACGGTAACGTTCATTCTAACATTGCCCACCTTAAGGCAATGGTTGCTCAGGCTAAGAAGGAAGCTGTCAAGGTTGTTCGCATCCACATTTTGCTCGACGGCCGCGATGTTCCAGAAACATCTGCTCTTGATTACGTTGGCCCGTTCGAACAGTTCCTTTCTGACCTCCGCAGCGCAGACTTCGACGTAGCTATCGCTAGCGGTGGTGGCCGTATGCAGATTACCATGGACCGTTACAATGCTAACTGGAAGATGGTTGAACTCGGCTGGAAGACACACGTTCTTGGCGAAGGCCGCATGTTTGCAAGCGCAACCGAAGCTATCGAAACTCTCCGTGGCGAAACAAAGGCTATCGACCAGGATTTGCCGCCGTTCGTTATCGCCAAGGACGGCAAGGCTGTCGGCACAATCAACGATGGCGACTCCGTTGTATTCTTCAACTTCCGTGGTGACCGCGCTATCGAAATCACCCGCGCATTCGAAGAAGAAAGCTTCTCTGAATTTGACCGCGTTCGCTTCCCGAAGGTTTGCTACGCTGGCATGCTCCAGTATGATGGCGACTTGAAGCTCCCGAACCGCTTCCTTGTTCCACCTCCGGCAATCAAGGAAACCTCCGGCGAATGGCTTGCAGAAACTGGCGTTAAGCAGTTTGCTTGCTCCGAAACCCAGAAGTACGGTCACGTTACCTACTTCTGGAACGGTAACCGTTCCAGCAAGTTCGA
>DCGZ01000072.1:3525-11935 GCA_002314675.1 Fibrobacter sp. UBA1765
GCCCCTGGATGAAGGCTGCAGAAGTTACCGACGCCATGATCGATGCTCTCAAGAGCGGCAAGTACAAGACTCTCCGTTGCAACTACCCGAACGGTGACATGGTTGGCCACACTGGTTCCTTCCGTGCAGCAACAATGGCTATCGAAGCTGTTGACATTGGCCTTAGCCGACTCCTCCCAGTGATCGACGCTATGGGCGGTGTCGCTCTCATTACCGCTGACCACGGTAACGCCGATGAAATGTACGAAATCGACAAGAAGACCGGCCTCCCGAAGACAAACAAGGACGGTTCCTTCAAGGCTAAGACAAGCCACACCTTGAACAAGGTTCCGTGCATCTTGTACGATAACGTTTCTGGCGGCCACCTTGGCCTTAAGGAAGGCGATTGGGGCCTTTCTAACATTGCAGCAACAACAGCAAACTTGCTCGGCCTTGAAAAGCACGAAGCATGGGACGAATCCATGCTCGTTATCAAGTAAGAGTACAGAATACAGAAATAAGAAAACAGGAAAGCTGTTTTTTCGCTGTTTCAAGAGAAGAAGTGTCATTCGGCACTTCTTCTTTTTTTTATGCTTCTAAAAAATCAGCGGTTCTTGAAAACCCAGAACTTGAAGGCGCCAAAGGAAACTATCACGTAGGCAACATTTGCCGCAATGTTTGCCACATAGCCGGGTTTCATGATTTCACCAATTTTTGTGCCACCCAAAAATGCGATTTCCCTATCAAAAATTGCAACACCATCAAGCAAATAACTCGAGAGTTCAAGTACTCCCAGGTTCACGGCATACGCAACGGCAAACACACAAAGAAAACGAACAATCTCTGCGCCCTTTTTATTACTGCTCTTGAAATTCCATTTGCGATTCCAGACGTATGAATTGATGCCGCCAGCAACAAAGCCAAGAAAATTCGAAAGTTCCAGATTCCATGCAAGCAGCTGGTACAGCACATACACTACAACAAGCGTAAGCAGCGTATTCATTAAACCGATAATATTGTACTTGATAAAATGAAGCATAGCTTAGAATACAGAAAACAGAAGACAGATTACAGGCAAACTTAAATTTCAATCAAAGTTGGATCGTAATATAAAAAGATCGAACGAAGTGGGTGTTCCATTACACCATAAAATCTTCGACAACCTGGTCCATAAAGAGCCAGCCATCGCCCACGAGTTTCACAACGTTACCGGAGCGCTGCAAATAGCCCTTGCAAACCCAATGTTCAATTTTTGATTCCGGCAGGGTATAATTAAAGTCAGATGCAAGCCTTGTAACATCAAGCCCCGCAGATTGACGTAGCGAAAGCCAAATGGTCTCGGCGATTGCCGATTCACGGTTCAGCACGTCATTGCTGTAGAGGGATTCTGCACAGCCCTCCTGCACAAAGGATTTCCAGCGGGAATATTTTTCTGGCGCATAAAAACGGATTTTACCCAAATAGGAATGCGCTCCCGGACCAACTCCAAAATACTCCCCGCGGTTCCAGTAATTTTTGTTGTGCAGGCTCTCGAAACCAGGCTTTGCAAAATTCGAAACTTCGTAGCGTTCAAAGCCAGCCTCTTTCAGAATCTGTACACCGCCATTGTACATGGGCGCATAAAGTTCTTCATCAACATGCAGCCTGCCACGCTGAATACGATTTCCAAGAACTGTATGTTCCGAGACATTCAAGCCATAAAAACTTATATGGTTCAACGGATATCCAGAAAGTCGTTTTACATCGGCAAGGAACGTTTCCGTGCTTTGGTTCGGAAGGCAAAACATCAAGTCCGCATTTACCTGGACCCTACCCTTCAAGGAGCAAAGCGTGTCCAATGCGCGTAACCCAGTTTCAACAGAATGGGCGCGGCCAATGGTCTTCAGCAAATCAGCATCAAATGTCTGGATACCCACGCTAAAACGGTTCACGCCAAAAGCCATTGCGACATCGAGGCGTTCTTCCAAACAGGACTCCGGGTTCACTTCCATCGATGCTTCGCGCAAATTTTCTATGCAGATTCCGGAATCACGCAGCCACGAAAAAAGCCTTACCAAAAGTTCCGGCGGCAATATGGAAGGCGTTCCTCCGCCCAAATACAGAGTCTCGATGCTAGCCCACTTTTCTGGATAGCGACCCCTTACGCAAGCAAGTTCCCTAAGTACAAGGTCCAAATATTCCAGATACATACGCTCTGGAGCGGCAAGCACCGAAAAATCGCAATAGTCACAGACCTTGGCGCAAAACGGAACATGAATGTACAAACCCAGCATGGCTAAAAATTAAAAATCCTTAAGGTAAAACAAAAGGCCTCGCTTTTAAACGAGGCCCTTGTCAGCAAAAACAAATTCCTTACTGCTGGTTCTTCTTTTCCTTATGCATTTCAATGATGTTAGAAACATAATGCATAAAGCTAAGAACGCCAACCATCAAGAAGCCGATTGCATAAAGGCCAATGAACGGTCCAATGATAAACTTCTGCGCACCGATGTAGGCAAGCAAACCGTAAATGCAGTAAACACCTACGCAAAGTTCCATAACGGCAAGCCATGGGAACTTCTGCTTGTAATGGCTAAGAGCCTTGGCACCCTTCTTCGGAGTACGTACAAATGAACTTTTCAGGCCGAACACGGCAGCGAGGACGGCGCGAGTATTGCTTACCGCAATGCCTACACCGAGTGCCATAAGGATCGGGAAACTGAGCACACGCATCTTCCAACCGGCATAGCCAGAGCAACGCTGAGCAACAAAGTAAAGTACAGACGGAGCAATCGCTGCAAGGAAGATTCCACCAAAGCCAACAATGAACATCCATGTCGGGAGGCCCTTGACCGGTTCATACCAGATCAAAAGCGGCAAGGAGAATACAGCGGTAAAGAGCATGCAAGGATGAATGGAATAGTGAGTCGTATGGAGGAATGCGCCAATCTTTACCTTGATAGATTCATCGGACTTGAGAACGCGCGGCAAGACCTTGATTGCTGTTTGGATGGAGCCCTTAGCCCAGCGGAACTGCTGTGCCTTGAAGGAGTTGATATCGCCCGGGAGTTCTGCAGGAACAATCACATCGAACACGAACTTCATCTTCCAGTGGGCAAGCTGGCTACGGTAAGAAAGGTCCATGTCTTCGCAAAGGGTGTCGCCTTCCCAGCCACCGGCATCGTCGATAGCCTGACGGCGCCAAACGCCTGCAGTACCGTTAAAGTTCATGAACAGGTTGCCCCAGCTGCGAGCGGACTGTTCCACGACAAAGTGACCATCGATACCAATAGATTCTGCAAGGGTCAAACCGGATTCCATACGGTTCAAGTGGCCCCAGCGGCCCTGAACGAGGCCGACCTTCGGGTCCATGACCATGTACGGAATTGTCTTAAGGAGGAAGTCTTTTTCAGGAACGAAGTCGGCGTCAAAAATTGCAAGGAAGTCGCCTTTTGCAACAGCCATGCCTTCTTTAAGTGCGCCAGCCTTGTAATCCTTGCGGTTCACGCGGTGGATAAGGGTAATGTTGTAGCCCTTGGCTGCCATTTCGGCAACCTTGCGCTTGGTAACTTCGTAACATTCATCGGTAGAGTCGTCAAGCACCTGGATTTCGTGCTTGTCACGCGGGTAGTCGATTGCGCAGACTGCATCAATGAGGCGTTCCACGCAGTTAGCTTCGTTAAAGACAGGAAGCTGAGTTGTTACGATCGGCATTTCGTCAAGCGAATGTTCGCGATAGAACTGAAGAATATTCTTGCGGTCGCTAAGGCGAACGCGGCGGCTGTTCTTTAGGAACAGGTATATGCTCATGTAGCAGCTAAAGCCGTACATTACGAGGAACACGCCCGCAATAACGTAGATAACGAACATTACGTTCAAAGAAATTTGTCCACCCAAGCTAGACAAGAAGCTCTGAAGCAAATCTTGAATGTTTTGTAGTAACTGACTCATTTGAAGTTCTTCTTCCTTAAAATTTGGGCGCAAATATAGAAACCCTTTTGTAAGTTTGCTACATTCAATTTTGTAAAACGGGCAATATATGGCTGACAAATTGGAAATTTTGCAAAAATGGGCAAACGCTAGCCGCGACAAAACGGGGTTTAAAGACTCGCTAAGAAGTCTTTTGCACTACGCATGCGCAGAAATCATTCGAAAAAACGCACCCGAAATGGCCCAAAATTCGCCAGAAAAGGCATTTTTTGCACTTTTGCCATACATCAGCGAGCCCATAGCCGGCTGGAACATGGACCCTTTGCAAAATGAAGGCGAAATTTTGAAGTTTGCTTCCGAGGAACATTCCGTAACCATTCCACAAAACGGCAGCAGTACATTCGACTTGCGCGGAGTTCACTGCCCGGAATGCTCCATGCGTGCCCGCCTATTGATAAAGTCTTTGAAAGAAAACTCGACCGCAGTTGTATTACTGGACAATGGTTCCCCGGCAGAAAATGTACCAGCTTCCCTGATTGCAGACGGAAATTCCATAACAAAACGTGAAAAAAAGGATAATTTTTGGCTATACGAAGTCCAAAAGCACTAATTTTAATTTCAGGGTGGCACGAAAAAATGCAATTTTCAGGCCTCAAGTTTCAGGCTTATCCCCCAAAAAGGACCTATTGTGGAAAATCGAATTCTTATAATCGCTGACGAACTATTCGGAGAAAACGGAGAATCTGCCGCCCGCTTTTCGGAGCTGCTCCTTTGCAAGCAACCCACAAGACCTTTACAATTTGTGATCAACGCACCCCTCCCCTATTCGCTAGCATCACTAAGCGAAAAAATTGCCTTCGATATCATGGGCAAGCAAGCCAAGCACATCATTCTGGGCGTTGGACTTAAAGACATAGCCCACGGGAAAAATCCCGATATTTTATTCGAAAGTTTAAAGAATATTACAAGCATTTTGTTGTCTAAGACCAGTAGTATTATATATATAGTTACAATACCGCTAGAAACGCTCCCAGAATCGCCATCGGCAATCTGCCACTGGAACACTCTGCTCAAGGGGCTTGCAGCCGACCGGCTCAAGGTGCTTGACTTTGCAGAAGCAGCAGAGACATTCAAGGAGCAGCAACTGGAACGCGGAAAATTTGCACGAACGCTTTACGGCGAAACCGGCAAGGCGACATCAACGTGCCAAACGTTGCTGTCACTATTCTTGTTAGACTCGTTCTTAGCATAAGGGATTGACTATGGAAAATCAAAAAAGACGCGCCCCCTCGGGCCCAAAAATGGGAATTTGTGACCGCTGCCACGAAGAAAAGCTCGTTCGCACAATCAAGGTTCGCGAAGCAACAGTCATGGACGGAGCCGCCACCTACGGTACCGTGATAAAGCACATTTGCGAAGACTGTTCTTCTAAAAAGAAAAACGACAAGAACGACATTCCGGCACCGAGTGCCCAGGCTCTCAAGAATTTGAAAAAGAGCATGAAAAAATTGCTCCGATAAACTGAACCAAAATCCCCGCTTGGGGATTTTTTATTTTTATTCGCATGGACGCAAATACATTAAGTTACATTGGCGCGCTCGTCGCCATTTTTGCTTTTGGCACATACATGGCCCCGCTTAAAAAGTGGCCTGATTTTTCTCAATATGCAACGCTAGCCGCACTTTCATGGGGTGCTGTGCTATTTTCCATGATTGTTGCTACGGCGACCGGCACCTGGTCATTTTCTATCATCGGCTTTATTTGCGGCATCATCTGGCACTGGGGCGGAGCATACTGCTTTAGCGCTGTTAGGCACGAATCCGACCTTTCCGGAACAAGCGTCCGTGCCATGGGGGCTTGCATTATTGCGTCGTTTGTTTCTGGCTTGCTGATCCACCCGGAACAGCCGCTTATCATTTGGCTAGCCATTATCGCCGTGCTTGTACTTTGTGGCGGGCTTGTAATACTTTCTCCGAACTTCAAGGGCATCACAAAAAAATGGCGTTCCCTGCTTGCCGGTACGATATTTGGCATCCAGCTCGTTCCATACCAGATTTACAATTTGTCTCACGATCTGTCTCAGCTTGAATTCGCATTTTCCTACGCACTTGGCGTTGCAGTCGGCTGTCACCTGCTTTTAAAGCGCTACTGGAAAAGGGAACAGATCACATTCAAGGGAAAGCTTGCACCGACAATTGTTGCCGTACTTATGGGCGCTCTCTGGATGGCTGGCACACACGGAAGCTTCTTTGCAATAGCACCAGACGGCGCACTCGGCTTTGCCGTGGGCTACCCGCTTTCGCAGTTGAACCTGCTCGTGAACATTGCGGTCGGTGTAATAGTTTTCGGGGAATATCCGGGCTTAAAGGCACGTTTAAAACTGCTTGCAGCTGCATTCGTAATTCTAGCGGGAGCTGTTTTACTGACCCTTGCAAAAATCATGGCTACATAAATTTCATTTGCCAAACTAACGCCATAATACTATAATTACGCGTACCTTGGGGATATAGCTCAGTTGGTAGAGCGACTGGTTCGCAATCAGTAGGTCATGGGTTCGACTCCCACTATCTCCATAAAAAACGTCAGTTCCATTTAAGGAGCTGGCGTTTTTTCAATAGTTTTTTCAATATGTAAATTCTTTTCAAACCGCTTTTTGACAGTCTTTTTTAGACGGCCTTCACAAAGTTCAATATTTTGAATTTTGGCAACAGATAGTACCATGGGATGGGAAAAAGACGGCACTTATCAGCTTAATGTTCCGGCAGGGCTTCAAATTCAGAAACAATTTTTGAATCAATCTTTCTGGTACTTGAAACACCAAGACCAAGCAACCCGCTAATTTGAGACGACAAGTTCCCCTTGCCTTCGTTCAATGTCTTTAGCGAATCCCCATAAGTCTTTTGCAAAGATTCTATGCAACCCCCGACCTTAGCCATTTTTTCGGAGAAAATGCAATACTTTTCGTAAATAGCTTCGGCAGCCTTCAAGATTGCCCGACAGTTTTCTTCTTGGCGAGTATTGTTCCAGGTCTTTGCGACAAGATTCAGTGCAAGCATCAAGTTTGTAGGATTGATAATCACAACGCCTTCGTTAAAGGCCCTTTGCAAGACTTGCGGATCACGATTCATTGCCAAGACATAGCTGCCTTCGTTCGGGACGAACATGAACACCATGGGAACAGCGTGGCCTACAACTTTTTCGTAATTCTTTTTTGAAAGTTCAGTCACATGCTTCCAAATGCTATTCAGGTTTTCCTTGCTTGCAATTTCACGGGTAGCATCATCTTCTGCTGCCGTATAATCACAGTAGGCGGTCAATGAAACCTTGGAATCAATAATGATGTTGGAGCCATCGGCGCAATGCACTATCACATCGGGGCGAAGGTCGTTTCCGGCTTCACCCTTCACGTTCTTTTGCAAGTAATATTCAGAACCTTCGCGAAGGCCGCTTTCACGCAAAATATTTGCAAGGACCTGTTCCCCCCAGTCGCCCTGAACCTTGCCTCGATTCTTTAAAGCTTCTGCCAGGTTTGCCGTAGTTTCGCCCATCATTTTGGACTGTTCCAAAACTGTCTTGATAGTTGCTTCTAATGCAGATATATTCTTGTCGTTGCCTTCCTTGGAGGCTCCTATTGCCTTACGGAGTTCTTCCAGCTCCTTCAGGAAAGGTTTCGTGATATTTTCAACGTTCTCCTTGTTCGCGCCAGCCAATTCAACAGTTCGTTCCTTCAACAATTTTTGCGAAGCCGCCTCGAATCTTGATTCCATCAATTGCAGCTGTTCCTTAAAATTCTTTTCACGTTCTTCCTTGGCTAAAGTTTCAAGCCTAAGAATGTCGTTTTCGCGCTGTCTAAAGTTTTCTTCGGACTTTTGTGCCTGCAATTTCAAGGAATCGTTGCGTTCTTGCAAGGCACTGATATTGGATTGGAATTTTGCACAATCCCCCTGCAAGGAACGAATTTCTTGATCCTTTGAATCACACTTGCCTTGTAAATTTTGCAAATCCAAGTCAAGGCGACGGTTTTCATTTTCTAGTCCAGAACAAAGGCCTACCCTTACTTTAATAAATACTAAATAGGCGACAATACCTGAAAGTATAAGCCCTGCGATAAAGGAAAGAATCAACTGCATAAAAGCCTCCTCTACATAAGATATTCAACTTTTCAAAAAAGACAATAGGTATTTTAGGGGCTATATTAGACGAGAGAACGGGCCTTTGGCCCTACAGACGAGAGGAACCGGTCAATTTCCGTGTTTAGGTATGGGGTCGCTTCGCTTTGAGGTCGATGCTTCAGTGGTTAGACGAGAGAACGGGCCTTTGGCCCTACAGACGAGTGACGAGAGATACTTGCTAAATTCCATGTTGTCGGCAGTAGGCTTTGATAATTCAGAATTAAGAATGCAGAATTATAAATTAACAATGACATGGGACGCTACAATTTCTTCCGTCTTACGTCTTACGTCTTCTGACTCCTGTCACTGACTCCAGTTCTTTGCATCACTAGCCCCTTCGGCAGGCTCAG
>DCGZ01000073.1 GCA_002314675.1 Fibrobacter sp. UBA1765
CCTCATACCTCTCAGTCGACAGACGCTAGCCTACAGCCGACACATTGGAAAGTAACATTCCTCTCGTCAATCCTAGTCCCTAATTTCCTACTTCAGGCTCCAGGTTGTGCCTTCCTTGCTATCCTTGATTACAACGTTCATTGCGGCAAGTTCATCTCGGATACGGTCACTTTCAGCCCAGTTCTTACTATCGCGTGCGGCCTTGCGTTCTGCAATAAGGCTTTCAATCTTTGCGACATCTACGCCATCTTGCTTCTTTGCAAAGTCTTCACGAGGTTCATCAAGCTTAAGGCCAAAGATCTTGTCCATGTCAAGCACAAGGGCTGCCTTTTCGCCATCATCAATGTCAGACTTAAGCATCGTATTCAAGATGCCAAGTGCGCGCGGCATGTTCAAGTCATCGCCAATGGCGTCCTTGAAATCTGTCTGGAACTTCAAGGCCTTTTCGCTTGTAATTGCAGTAGCCTTGCCAATGAGAGCGTCAGTCTTCTTGTGCAAGCTCTTGTTTGCTTCACGTGCACCTTCAAGAGCTTCCCATGTAAAGTTCAAGTAATTGCGGTAGTGGCTACCAAGTGCAAAGTAACGATAGTCAAGCGGGTTGAAGCCACGGTCAACAAGCAAAGAAACGGTAAGGAATTCACCGCTAGACTTGCTCATTTTGCCAAACTTCTGTTCAGTTGTACCGTCTTCAAGCTTTTCTTCGCTTGCAGTACGCAAGAATTCGCCATGCATCCAGAAACGTGCAAAAGGCTTGCCAGTTGCGCATTCGCTCTGAGCAATTTCGTTCGTGTGGTGCACACGGATATGGTCCGTACCACCGCAGTGAATGTCAAGAGTCGGACCGTTATACTTCATTGCCATGGCAGAGCATTCAATGTGCCAACCCGGGAAACCAATACCCCATGGGCTATCCCATTCCATGGCGCGCTTCTTGTCGGTCGGGCTAAATTTCCAAAGGGCAAAGTCCGTTGCGGCACGCTTTTCACCCATGTCGATACGGCTACCGCTACGCAAGTTTTCAACATCGAGACGAGCAAAATCCGCATAGCGCGGGAACTTCAAACTATCAAAATAGATACCGTCACTAGTACGATATGTAAAGCCCTTTTCTTCAAGAGTCTTCACAAGTTCGATCTGTTCCTTGATATGGTCCGTCGCGCGGGTCCAGCGGGTCGGTTCCTGAATATTCAGGCGATGCCAATCCGCCATGAACGCATCCTTATAAAAGTCTGCAATTTCCCAAACAGTCTTGCCTTCGCGAGCTGCACCCTTTTCCATTTTATCGTCACCGGAGTCAGCATCACTAGTAAGGTGGCCAACGTCCGTAATATTTACGATGTGGTTGACTTCGTAGCCGTAATACTTGAGCGTACGAACAAGGAAGTCTTCAAAAATATAGGTACGGAGGTTACCGATATGGGCAAAATGGTAAACCGTAGGACCGCAGCAGTACATACGTACCAAGTTAGAGCCGTCCTGGGTTGTAAAAGGTTCGCGTTTGCGAGAAGCTGTGTTGTAGAAATTTAAAGCCATAGTGATACCAAATTTAAAAAATTGGTATAAAAAGCACCTTTTCAAACACAAAAAAGAACCATTTAAGCCGCAATTTCACGCACTGCAAGCTGCAAGTCCTTATACTAAGGGCAAAGCCTATACATTTTTGCAAACTCACCAAAAACAAAAGCGCTCCAGGATACCCCGAAGCGCCTTTTTGCTTAGTACGAATCTCGGTTAAAGATTCGTGAGTAAATTTACCTAGCAAGCCTTGCTACTTAAAGGCATTCAAAATATTTTTCGAGGACGCTAGTCCACACCAAAAATACTTGGAACATATTTTCAGTTTCCGTTGTAGAAGACTGCATTTTCTGCAGAAAAATTTCCATAATCAAATCTCCTTTTCCGCAACCGGGAATAGGGCAAATGCCATTTGCATAACACGAGTCGGGAACCGAACTTCATCAACCCTTTTTTGAATGGACTTTTTAAATTCAACAAACATATCTTGCAAATCTTTGAAGCATTCTTCATCTACGCCAAGCACCATTGTAGATACATGCCGTTTTTCAGCAGGAATCACTTCGATCATTTCTGACACAAGATTGAAAATTTTCTTTTGATATTCATGAACTATATTCCGGTACTTCTCCAAATTTTTTGCAACAACAATATGTGAATCCACAAGGGCGCATTTCCCAGAACTTATTTTTTTTATTTGACCGGTTGATAGCAACGCATTAAGAGATTCTCGAATATCATACGCCTGCACTTTAGGCTTTATCAAATGCGATAAATACCGTTCATCACAAATTCCTCCAGACACTTCCAATAGGGATCGTATCACGGGAGTCCACCAATTATACAGGACCTTCAATTCTGCACTAGTCAAAGGTTTTTGTTCCACATCATGTAGCGCAAAAGCCATTGAAAGCAAATGATTTCTTTCAGAAGCATCCGAAGACAACGCAGCGGCATACATAAGATCAAAACATTTGGAATATCGACCTTCAAGGTTAAGCATCGCCTTAACTAGCGGCAAGCTTTTAGGCAACAGATGTTGCTTTTTTAAGAGAACCCTACGCAAATGGCTAGGATCCATAAAAAGATCTCTAGCCATTTTTCGGCATGAATATCTAGGTGAAACCAATTTTCGCTGATCCAAATAATCCTTGATAAAGTCGCGGTAATCCGTGAACTTGACAAAACGGTCCATATGCAAGCCTCCAACGGTAGTGCATTATTAAAAAGCAATGCTTAAAGAAACTTTTCTAACGGCATTGCACATTGTCTCTTTTAAAACGATAATTTCAAATTATCTGAGGCATGCTAAAAATAAAGCATCGTTTGCGACAAAGGCTGTCGCAACAACAAGATTTTGAGGACAGCCGTCCTCACCAATACACCATATAGTATGTCTTTGTGCAGTATTTTAACTATCTTTTACCACATGCACGAAGCCCTACAAAAAGCCCTGAACGGCAAAAGAATCTCTGACGCAGACGCACTCGACATTTTAAAGAACGCTCCCTGGACAGATGTGGTCCAGGTCGGCAACGCCATTCGCGAGCGATTGCTTCCAGAGCGTAAAGTCGGCTACACCGCATACCGCATAGTCAACTACACAAACGTCTGTACGGTGCGTTGCTCCTTCTGTAGTTTCTGCAGGTACCCGCACGACAAGGATTCCTATGTCTACACGCTAGATGAAATGCGCGAAAAGACTCGCGAGGCTAAGGCCCTTGGCGCAAACCAGATCTTTTTACAGGGCGGAGTCCACCCGGGCATCAAGCTGGACTATTACACAAGCACTCTTAAAATGCTCACGCAAGAAGAAGGCGTAACCGTTCGCGGTTTTTCGCCTGTAGAACTTGTCCGCATGGCAGAGACCTACAAGATGCCCCTTGAAGAACTCATCGATACCTTGAAAGATGCAGGCCTTAGTTCCGTTCCGGGAGCAGGCGCAGAAATTCTTTCAGATAGCATGCGCGAAAAGCTGAGCCCGCGAAAGCTCACGGCAGATGAATGGTGCAATACGATGGCTCTGTGCCAAAAGCACGGCTTACCAGGGAGCGCAAACATTGTATTCGGCAGCGATGAAACCCCGGAACAAATCATCGAGCACCTTTCACGCATCCGTAACGTCCAAGACGAGACGAATGGCTTCAAGTCGTTCGTCGCCTGGACATTCCAGCCGCAGACCGACAAGTTCTACGTTCGCTACGTACGCGGCGACGAATACCTGAAGTTACTAGCCCTTTCCAGAATTTTCTTCGACAACATTCCGCACATCGAAGTGTCTCTTTTAGGTATGGGACTTCAGCTCGGGGAACTTGGCCTCCACGCCGGTGCCGACGACATCAACAGCATCGTCATAGAAGAAAACGTTTTGCAGAGCCATGGGCTTACAACCGTAGCGGCAGCAGAGCAGTTCATTAGGGACGCAGGCTTTACACCTTACAGGCGAACCTTAAATTTTGACTGATTTTCATAGTTTATCACAAAATGCATGGTCAAAAAGCAATGTTTCAATGCAAACCTTTAATAAACCATGTTCAATTTATGCTATAATGAAGATATGTTCTCGAAATTAAAAAACTTTTTTGCTGGCACAAAAATCACCTCCGAAGATCTACAAAAAGTTCGTGTATCCATAAACAGGCGCAACCACAACACCTTGAGCGTTTTTACGGCTATAGCAGCCTCCTGCCTTGGTATCGTCATACTGGTCGCAGCACTTGCAGACATCGAAGGCATAACACAAAAATTAACGGGCTATTCAACCGGCTTTTTGCTAACCCTTGGAATTTTCCTTTGCAACAAGTTCATTGTTCCAAGGCACATAAAGTTATTGCCAGTCCTTTTAGCTCTTTTTGAGATTTCCCTTTATGCCACAGGAATGAGTCTGACTTTTATCAGTTCACCTAATCAGCTGACCATCACCCTGTTCGTTTTGTTTGTAATGGTACCGCAACTATTCATAGAAAAGCCAAAACGCGTTCTTATAATATCTACAATCACGGCAATAGTATTCATAGCCCTGTACCTTTTTACAGACCTAAAGCCAACAGAAATACGCTGGCAGGAATTTGTCAACATGGGCATATTCTACCTGCTCGGCATGATTCTCGGCATTTACATCAAGAAAATGTTCTTTGAAAGGTTCTTCTTTGAATACAAGGTGAACAAGGAAAACAACCAAGAAAAGCAAGAACAGAACCAGTACTGGAAATCCATCGCCGACATTTACGTTTCCATGGTACAGGCTGACTTGAACACCGATACCTACAAGCTCCTTAGAACCAACAACTACATTACAAAAGCGCTCGACAAAGGAACCAAAGGGTTTGCAAAAGATCTATCAAGCACAATGATCTTGACTACAGAACCCGATTACATTGATGGGGTCCTGCAGTTCATTGATATTACGACCTTGCAAGCAAGGCTCAGGGGAAAACGCACCATAACACACGAATTTATAGGGAAAAATTTTGGCTGGTGCCGTGCCCGTTTCATTGCAGTCAACACAAAAGAAAACGAAGTTCCGCACAACGTCATCTTCATGGTCGAAAACATCAACGAACAAAAGACCAAGGAAAAGCACTTAACAACCATGGCAGAAACTGATGCCATGACAGGCCTTTACAACCGCCAGGCTGGTTCTGCAAAAATCAAGGGATGCCTTTACAACGGACATTCAGGAATGCTTTGTTTGTTTGACGTAGACAAGTTCAAACATGTTAACGACACCTTCGGACACCAAACTGGAGACGCTGTTATAATTGCAGTCGCAAACACCTTGCGAAAGGCTTTCCGCGACAATGATATTCTAATGCGCCTTGGCGGTGATGAATTCATAGTCTTTGTATCTGACGTAAAAACGGAAGAACTTGGAGCCAAGGTTATCCAAAGATTCTTCGACATTCTCGACAAGGAACGTATTGAAGGCCACGAAGATTACAGAATTTCAGTAAGCTTAGGAGCCACATTTACAACTGAAAATTCAGTATTCGAAGAGCTCTACAAGCAAGCCGATACCTGCACCTACGAAAGCAAAAAAATCACAGGAAAATCCTTTACATTCTACCGCGGAAATTAATTTTCCAAAGATACAGAAAAGCCTTCGTAAAACGGAGGCTTTTTACGTGCCTTAAAAACGCTTAAAAGTTGCAAGCTTCGGCAAGCTTTTCCAAGGCATCTACGCATTCGTTTGCATAGTTTTCTGCCTTGCCGCTACGCTGGTAGGCAAAGTTCAAGCCACTGGAGCTGTTGAGCACATGGAACTTGTGCTTGCTGCCGCCATTTGCGATTGCGGTAAGCACAGTCTTAGCATCGCCGCCTTGGCCACCAGGCACGCCCGGAATAGACACGCCAGGGATAAGGAACGGGATTTCGTGCTTATGGGCAACCGTGTATGCAGTAATCTTTTCAAGTTCTTCCGGGTGGGTTGCACCGACAACAGCGCCAAAGTAGCCATTGTCTGCATCCCATTCCATGATCTTGTCTGCAACCTGGTAGAACGCCTCATTCACGTCGCGAGGGTCATCGCTACCGATTACACGCATATCCTGGAAGTCATGGGCACCCTTGTTGCTTGTACGGAGCAAAACGTATGCGCCATTTTCCGTTCCTGCACGCAAGAACGGATTCACGGAATCGCTACCCATCCATGGGCTAACAGTCACGGCATCGGCGCCAAACACGTCGTAAGCGGCGTTAGCGTATGCAGCGCTCGACTTGCCAATGTCACCACGCTTGGCATCAAGAATCACAGGAATGCCAGCGCTTCTGTAGTCAGCAATCAACTGCTGGAGCACGAGCAATGCCTGGATGCTTACGCATTCATAGTAGGCGCTATTCGGCTTAACAACAGCAGGCTGCACGTTACGCTTGATGCAGCATTCAAGAATTTCGGAATAGAAGCGCTTGATCTTGTCTTCTGCAGAACCAGTTGCAATGCACGGGTCAATCAGCTTAAGGACTGGATCCATGCCAAGGCAGATCGGGTTACCGCACTTCGCGATTCTTTCTTCAAGTTTAGAATGAAAACTCATATTGATATCCACTTAAAAAAAGGTCTAGCAGCATTCCTGCCACTAGACCAAAAATCTATTACAGTTCCTGCTGGAGCTTTGCGATTTCGTAAGAAAGAATGCCGTGAGCGACAGCGACGTTCAGGCTTTCAAGTTCGCTAGACATCGGGATCTTTACAGTTTCATCTGCAAGTTCAATGAGGTAGGAATTTGTACCAGCGCCTTCGTTACCTACAAGGAACGCAATCT
The DNA here is from genome assembly GCA_002314675.1 of Fibrobacter sp. UBA1765. Classification (GTDB taxonomy): domain Bacteria; phylum Fibrobacterota; class Fibrobacteria; order Fibrobacterales; family Fibrobacteraceae; genus UBA1765. Next base: position 6,777 of record DCGZ01000073.1, read on the forward strand.
TGCGGAGCTTGTTCTTCGGGAGTTCCTGCAAGGACTGCTTTGCATGCAAGTCGGTAGCCACAATGGTATAGCCCTTGCTGTGCAAGAAGTTGATACGTTCGATGAGGTCCATATCGGATTCGAAAGGAACGCTCAGGAATGTGCCACTGGAACCACGAACAACCTTCGGGTTGAATGCACTAACAGTACCCTTGCCAAGGATCATGCCATCGGAATTAAAGCCAAGGCTTGTACGGAAGAGAGTTCCAAGGTTGCCTGGATCCTGAACAGCATCGACAATAGTGATAATGCTGCGAGCGCTGTCATAATCAGGACGGCGGCTTGCCTGGCGGCAAACAGCAAAGATACCCTGGGAAGTTACCGTGGTAGAAGCCTTCTGCATAAGTTCTTCTGGAACGTCATGCAAACGGATGCCTGCTTCCTTGATCTGGTCCAAAAGTACGGTATCGGAGAACCCTTCAACACAGTAAACGCCAATCACCTGATCAGCATGATTGGAAACAAGTTCCTGCACAACATGGATTCCTTCGCCAAGGAAGTTGCCTTCGCGTTCACGACCCTTTTCTGTTGTAAGGGTAAGAACCTTCTTGAACCATGCCGGAGTTGTTTCTTCTGGAGCTACCAGGGCAGCAACTGCATTTGCTTCGAGGACAGCTTCATCCTTCTGAGAAAAATCTGGTTCCGGCTGGAGTTCAGGACGCTGACGGAATACTGGTTCACGCTTTTCATCTTCTGCAAATGAACGACGTTCGCCCCTATCACCGAAAGGCTTGCGGCCAAACGGCTTGCGATCGCCAAAGGAGCGGCGTTCACCCCTATTGCCAAACGGCTTGCGGTCACCAAAGGAACGGCGTTCGCCGCGTTCTTCACGGTCTCCAAAAGAGCGACGTTCGCCTCTATCGCCAAAAGGCTTACGGTCGCCAAAGGAGCGACGTTCACCCCTATCACCAAAAGGCTTGCGATCACCAAAGGAGCGACGTTCGCCACGCTCGCCAAAGGAACGGCGTTCACCACGTTCACCGCCACGGTCTTCACGATCTTCGCGAGGAGCCTGGCTGTACTTTCTGACGTGGATGTTTTCGCTTACGCCAAACTTGCCACTAAATTTAGACCTTACGGTTTTCTTTTCGGAATTATGTTCATCCATGATTTTATTCCATCAATTTTTGAGCGACTGATTCGCCGTCAATTTTCAGTTGTTTATACAAGTTAGCGACATTCCCGTGTTCTACAAAATCGTCCGGCAAGCCGAAACGGTAGAGTTTCCGATCTGTCATGCCGAAATCAAAAAGCATTTCGGCCACCGCCGAGCCGTAACCACCGACTCGCGTATTATCTTCAAGGGTCACAATCACAGAGTGCTTTTCAAACAGCTTGCGATACCCTTCCGTATCGAGAGGCTTTATGAACCTTGCGTCCACAAGCGTCGGGTTTTTTCCGTGTTCGCGAAGAATCTTTGCAGTCTTCTTGAGTTCCTGCAGCATAAACCCAGCGCCAAGCAAAAGGATTTCCTCACCTTCTTCAAGCACAGCGAATTTGCCGAATGGAATTTCACGGATTTCAGTTTCAAGTTCGCTAGCAAGCGCATTGCCGCGCGGGTAGCGAATCGCAATCGGGCCTTCCATGTCAATCGAACGTATCAACATGGAACGCAGTTCATTCTCGTCCGACGGAGCCATAATGGTAAGGCCCGGTACAGAACGGAGGAACGTAAGATCGAACGCACCATGGTGCGTCGGGCCGTCGGCCCCGACAAGGCCAGCCCTGTCAAGAGCCAAGATCACATGCAACTTCTGCAACGCCACATCATGAATAATCTGGTCGTATGCGCGCTGCATAAAGGACGAATAAATTGCAACGACCGGAACAACGCCAGCGCACGCAAGGCCCGCGGCAAATGTCACCGCATGTTCTTCAGCAATGCCTACATCTACGACACGTTCCGGCAGTTCCTTCGCAACAATGTCAAGTCCGCAGCCGGTAGGCATAGCGGCAGTAATGCCGATAATCCTGGAATCGCTCTTTGCAAGGTCCAAAACGGTCTTTCCAAAAATGGAAGTAAGCGAAGGGTTCGTGTTACCAGGAGAAAGCGGCAAGCCACTTTCCGGGTCGAACGGGTTGCAGCCATGGAACTTTGACGGGTTCTTTTCTGCGACCGGTAGACCTCTGCCCTTTTCTGTAATCACATGCACAAGGCACGGCCCCGGGCATTCCTTGACCTGCCTCAAGAGCGGAATGAGTTCCTGCAAGTTATGGCCATCGATCGGGCCAAAGTAGCGAATGCCAAGATCTTCAAAAAGGCGACCCGGCTTAAAGGCAAACTTCGCAGCGGTTTCTGTAGCCGCAAACAAGTCGCGGAAACGGGTTCCGAGAACACCGGGGATTCGGTGCATTGCGCGGTCCACATCGTTTCTTAGCTTGTTGTACTTAGGGTCCGAAATCATCCTGTTCAAGTAGTGAGAGAAGGCACCAACGTTTGGTGCTATGCTCATCTTGTTATCGTTCAGGATAATTGTAATATTCTGCTTTAAGATGCCAGCGTTGTTAAGCGCTTCAAAAGCCATGCCGCCAGTCAAGGAGCCATCGCCGATAATTGCAACAACGCTATTCTTCTTGTCAAAATGGTCGCGAGCAACGGCAAAGCCAAGAGCTGCAGAAATCGATGTAGACGCATGGCCTGCGCCAAAGTTGTCGTACTTGCTTTCGGAACGCTTCAAAAAGCCAGAAAGGCCGCCCTGCTGACGCAAGGTAGAGAACCTATCAAAGCGACCAGTCAAAAGCTTATGCACGTAAGCCTGGTGGCCAACGTCCCAGACCATTACGTCTTCTGGGGAATTGTAAACCTTGTGAAGCGCAAGCGTAAGTTCAACTACGCCAAGGCTAGAAGCCAAGTGCCCGCCATGCTTAGAAACCTGCCCGATAATTGTCGAACGGATTTCGGCAGCGAGGGCATTCAGTTCCTCTAAACTAAGGTTCTTGATGTCACTCGGAGAATGGACGTCTTGAATATGCATCTAGTTTACTCTGGTGATAATGAAAGCGGCAATGGAACGAAGCACCTTGGTGTCTTCAGACAATGCGTCAAGTTCCTTGATAGATTCTTCATAAAGTGCAAGGGCGCGCTTGCGTGATTCTTCAAGGCCAAGAATAGACGGGTAGGTAGCCTTGCCGCGTTCAATGTCGGAACCGGCATCCTTACCGAGCTGTTCTGTCGTAGACACAATGTCAAGAATATCGTCCACGACCTGGAAGGCAAGGCCGATTGCCTTGCCATAACGTTCAATGGCCTTGACCTTGTCTTCTGGAGCGTCCGCAAGGATTGCACCAATGCAAAGGGACGCTTCGATAAGGGCCGCAGTCTTGTGGTAGTGAATGTAATCAACTGTATCAAGCGAAACGCTCTTGCCTTCACATTCAATGTCGATCATTTCGCCACCGATCATGCCATAGGTGCCAAGCTTGTTTGCAAGGACCTCAAGGGCGCGAGCGCTGCCAGTCTTTGCCATGAGTTCAAAGGCACGAATGCAAAGAGCGTCGCCAGCCATAACCGCGGTAGCTTCACCGAACTGCTTGTGGTTTGTCGGCTTGCCACGACGGAAATCATCGTTATCAATGCACGGAAGATCATCGTGAATAAGCGAGAAGGTATGGAGCATTTCAAGGGCGCTCATGGCGTACTTAATCTTGTCTCCCTTACCGCCAAACATTTCAAAGGTTGCCTTCACAAGGGCCGGGCGCAAACGCTTGCCACCGGCAAACATGGAATAGCGCATAGACTCATGCAAACGGTTCGGAACATCGGCCACTGGCGGCAGGTGTTCTTCAAAAATCTTTTCAGCTTCCTTAGAAACCTTAGACAGATATTCAATGGCAAATGCCGATTCTTGATCTAGATTTTGCTTGCTCATAAAAATCACTTTCCAATTTTCAAATTCACGATTTCACCCTGGGCATCGCAATCCGCAGTCCAGGAACAAACCTCATCAGAAACAAAAGCGTCTGCAGGGCATTCGCCCTTAAATGCAAATGCATCGACCTTCACGGCGATATCCGCATCATAGCTGACATTTGCATCCGCATACTTCTGCACAGCTTCACTTTGCATAAGCGCATTGGTCACCTTGACCATGCAAGTCGATACAGACTTGGAATCCGTATCGACGCCCTCTGCGGCATGCCATGAAATTTGCAAAGGAACAAACTTGAATTCCTTGTTTGTCTTGGCACAACCAACAAGCAACAGGGCTAAAGCGGCTAAAAGCAATAATTTTTTCATGGTTAACCTTCCTTGCCAGACGGAGCCACGGTCACCTTGTTTCGACCAGTTTCCTTAGATGTATACAAGGCCTGGTCGGCTCGTTCGAACATGTTCTTAGGATCTTCACCAGGAATCATTTCGGCAACACCAAAGGAGCAGGTCACCTGGCGCTGCTTTATAAGCACTGAACCTTCAATGGCGGAACGGAGCTTTTCGGCAAGGATCTGGGCATTGCGCAAAGGCGTATCGCCGCAAAGGACAACGAATTCTTCGCCACCCCAGCGAACAAGCGAGTCTGTATTACGGATCTGGCTACGAACAAGCTTCGAAAGATTCAAAAGGACTTCATCGCCAGTATTGTGTCCGTAGGTATCGTTCACGTCCTTAAAGTGGTCGATATCCATGATTACGAACGAGACTGGAATGCCATGCTTGCTTAAGCGTTCCTGTTCGCGGGTAAGAACCTCGACAAAGCCGTTACGGTTGCGGCACCCGGTAAGCGGGTCGGTCTTGCTTTCGCGTTCATAGTTGTTCTTTACAACTTCAAGGGCTTCAAGGTTACGTTCCAGTTCCTTCTGGCGTTCGCGGTTCACTCGCTGAGCCTTGCGGTAATCCATAAAGCGAATAAAGAGAATTACAAGGAACGTAATAAACCATGTGGCTATAAGCGTCGTAGTCAAACGAAGCTCCGAGAAAAGCTTTCCCTTAAAGCCGAGCCCGACAATTTCAAGCGAGCCCTTGCCCACAGCGGAATTAGTACCGGTCTGGACTTCAATGAGGGGAACATTCGAAAAATCTACACGAGCCTTATGAACGTCGATAGCATTCTGGGCAACCCACCAGCTCGGCAGGCGGAATTCTTCCTTTACGAACTTTGCCGGGTAAGACTCCTTGTGCGGGAAGAACTCAATTTCATTGAACTTGAGCGAGTTGTAATCGCCCTCGCGATAAATATCACGGTCATAATTACGCAAGTAGATACGGACAGAACTCTTGTTGGGCTGCTTGATCCAAACAAAGACGGTATCGTAATTCGAAAGCTTCTTGCCGCGGATTCGTCCGTCGCCAAGGAAAATCTGGAGACCTGCATAAGGGTATGCAACACCATCTCCAAGCTCGTAGTCCACGATAACGGAAGAATCCGTTACAACCATATTCGCTTTCGAGGTTCCACCATCCTGTTCATCTGAAATGACGGTAACAACGTCCTGCCCCATCGCAGAATACTTCGCAAGATCGATATAATAGAAAGTGTTCAGCCAATACTTATGAACAAATAGTGCAGCCGCAGTAAACACGAGCAGAAACAATATCAGCACGTTCATGCGGAACAGGGCTAAAGTCGTGTGCAAAATCTTATTCATGGTAACTCACAATATACTCTTTATGTATTCTATAAAAATAATATAATCTAGAGTTACACAAGTTGAAAAAAAATTGAATAGTCCATCAATAGCCCCTACTGTTAAAAAACAGAAAGGCAGTAGCAAACACAAAGTTAGCAAAAATTTACAAAAGAAGGTGGATTACCTGCTAAGCCAGCCACCCAGACGTGCGACAATCGGCAAAAGTTCCTGGGCAAGTTCCGCCTGGGAATGCTTACTTGGATGCCCATGCAAGGCTCCATTTTCAGTTACCACGGATTTCAAGGAAACGTCGTTGTTCCCTGCGGCAAGTTCTTCGTTATACACGCGTTCCACGGCAGGAATCAGCAAGCTTTCTGGCCAAACCCTGGTAGAAAGGAGCAAAAATTTTACACCCTTGTGTTCCAAGCGCAACTTGGCAAGAAGCCTATGGTATTCCTTAACAAACTCGTCCTCTGTAGGGCGAGGCGCATCACCTTGAAAGTCGTTAATGCCGATAAAGACGACCACGACCTTCGGGTGCCAACTTGTATCGTAGGCAGGTCCACCCTTGCCTTCGTGGGCCATGCCGGGAACGGTATGTTCAATAAGCTTCGGTATAGTCCAATCCGGTACGATACCTGCATAGTTGCGAACAAGTCCACGGCCACTAAAGGCAAAAATCCTGTAATCAGCCTTCAACTTGCGTGAAAGCAAAAACGAATACGCCTTCGTGGTATTAGTCTGTTCAAACGGGGTTCCGTCTTCAGGGCCATTCGCCTCTACGCCGTAGCCAACCGTGTAGGAATCCCCAATAAAGGCAACCTTGCGGTCTAAGCGAACGGACTGTTCAAGCAGCTCGCCGCCCTCGACCTTTACAGAATAAACCTTGAAGTCACCCGGCAAGGATTCACTGCGATGGAACACTTCAACCAGGTGCTTGCCCTGCAATTTCGCAATAGGGTAAACCTTGCGTTCCGAAGTCCTGACAAAGCCCTGGTCCACGCCATCTACAAAGATTTCAAAGAAGGCCTCGCCTTCCAGTTCGGCGCTAACGGAACCACCGGTAACAGAAACAGAAAAGCCCGCGGCAGGTGCACTGGAGCGAGCATAATCCGAAGTCCGTTCCCAGACTCCCGTAAAAACAACTTTTGAAAAATCAGCGGCAAAAGCGCACGAGGCTGCCATAATCAATAAAGCAATAGTCCTTAATTTCAACAAAAGCTAAACCTAGAATGCGGCCTTGCGCTCGTTCGAACCAACACGATTCTTTGCTTCAGAAAGCTTCTCGTTTGCAAGCGGACGGTTGGTCACGGAACCAACAGAATAATAGCGTCCATCCTTTGAAACGATTGCAGTAGAAATATTCAAGGTACGCACGGCAAACCATTCCTGGTAGACGTTTGTCCCGCTATGCAGGCTGCGTTCATTAATGGTCGGCTTCTGGCCAGCTTCGCCATACTTCATGCTGAACTGGTCGCCCATGTAGTCGGCGGCTTCAAAGACCTTGAACAAGCGAGCTTCCTCAATTCGCCCGGTGCGAATTTCAAAGGAATAGAACTTGTCGTTACGGTTAAAGAGGAAATCGACCTGAACAGGAAGATCGCCCATCATGAACACCGGGATTACCACTCGGTCGCCATTTTCGGCAACACCATACGGTTCATAGCCGAGCTTCATGATTTCTTCGATGACCTGTTCGCGCCCCATTCCAAACGGGATGCCGGCAAACTCATTTTGGGTATTCTTTGGAACCGCGGCAAATACAACCGAAGCCAAGAGAAGGAATGCGAATATAAAAGACTTTCTAGACATGTGCACCTCTAGTTATGCCTTAATCTAGTAAAATCCTTTAAACAATGTCAACGGTTGTTTTCAAACCTATTCCAAGCCGGAATATTTTTTTCATTCAAAATGAACGAAAATTCAAATAAAACCTAAAAAGTTCGCAGGCATTTTTCGCCCTTCGACCGACCCCACGCGCGCCTATAAAGCCCCGCATACAGAACTAAAGGCTTGTTTTAACTACATTTGGGCCATGTCTAGCATTTTCGGAAAACTTTTTAGCATTTCTACATGGGGAGAATCCCACGGAGCTGGCCTTGGAGCCGTTGTAGACGGTTGCCCGGCAGGCCTTCCGCTCGAAGCTTCGGATCTCCAATTTTACCTTGACCGCCGCCGTCCTGGGCAAAACAAGCTCACGACCCAGCGCAACGAAGCCGACGAAGTCCAGATTCTTTCTGGCGTATTCGAAGGCAAAACTACAGGTACTCCGATTTCCCTTGCCATTTTCAACAAGGACCAGCACAGCGGAGACTATTCCGAAATTGCAAAATGGTACCGCCCGGGCCACGCCGACCTTGCATACGACCTTAAATACGGTTTTCGCGACTATCGCGGAGGCGGCAGAAGTTCCGCCCGAGAAACCGCAGGACGAGTCGCTGCGGGCAGCATTGCGCGTAAAATGCTCAAGCTTGCAAATGGCACTGAATTCTTGGCATGGGTTAGCGCAGTTGGCAACGTCTCTGGCGAAATTGACCCAAGTACCGTTACATACGAAGCGCTGGACGCTTCTCCAGTCCGCTGCCCGGATCCAGAACTTTCCGCAAAAATGTCTGCAGAAATCGAGGCAGCAAAGGCAGACAAGGACAGCGTTGGCGGCGTTGTGACGCTTTTGATCAAGAACGTTCCCGCCTGCCTTGGCGAACCGGTCTTTGACCGTGCAGAATCTTTGCTAGCTCAAGCGATGCTCAGCATTCCGGCATGCAAGGGCTTTGAAATCGGCATGGGCTTTGAAGCCGCAAAGATGCGCGGCAGCAAGCACAACGATGAAATCTACGTCGAAAACGGCAAGTTCCACACACGCACAAATCGCGCTGGCGGAACCCTCGGCGGCATCACCAATGGCGAAGACATCATTTGCCGCATGGCTTTCAAGCCGACAGCAACAATCGGCCAGGAACAGAATACCGCTAGCCGCACAATGGAAAACGGGACGCTTGCAGCAAAGGGCCGTCACGACCCGTGCGTTGCAGTACGCGCGCCTGTGATTGTCGAAAGCATGGCTGCACTCGTGCTTGCCGACTTGTTCCTTCAGGAACGCGCAAAGCACGGCTTGTTCTAGGGTAGGATCTATATTAGACGAGAGAACGGGCCTTTGGCCCTACAGACGAGAGGGACCTGTCAATTTCCGTGTTTAGGTATGAGGGCGCTTCGCTTTGA
>DCGZ01000078.1:0-50633 GCA_002314675.1 Fibrobacter sp. UBA1765
GACCTCATACCTCTCAGTCGACAGATGCTAGCCTACAGCCGACAACATGGAAATTAACATTCACTAGCTCCTAGATCCTAAATTCCCTCCAGTAACTAATAACCAATAACTAACGACTAATAACTATTATGGCATACGAACGTACAGACAGAAAATTCGACGAATTCAGAAACTTGAAAATGACCACCGGCTTTATTAGCAGTGCCGATGGTTCTGTTCTCATTGAAATGGGACGTACCCGTGTAATTTGCAATGCAACGCTTTTGCCGGAAGTTCCAGGTTGGCTCAAAGGCCGTGGTACGGGCTGGATTACTGCTGAGTATTCTTTGCTTCCGCAAAGTACGGGCAAGCGTGTAGAACGTGAACGCAAAGGCGCTAGCGGCCGTACCCAGGAAATCCAGCGACTTGTAGGCCGTTCCTTGCGAGGTGCCGCAAATCTCGCCGCACTCGGCGAGAACGCAATCGTAATCGATTGCGACGTCATCGAAGCTGACGGCGGCACAAGAACGGCAAGCATCATCGGCGGCTTTGTAGCCCTTGCCATAGCCCTTAAAAAGATTAAGGCACGCCTTGGCCTTACCGAACAGGTTTTGCAGCACGGCATTACTGCAATCAGTGTCGGTGTTGTAGATGGCAAGCCTCTTTGCGACCTTTGCTATGTGGAAGATTCTGCAGCCGATGTTGACATGAATGTCGTGATGCAGGATGCCAAGAACTTTATTGAAGTGCAGGGTACCGGTGAGCATGCAAGCTTTGACCGCTCAATGCTCAACACTCTCCTTGATCTTGGAGAAAATGCCTGCAAGGAAATCTATAAGCGTCAAATGGAATTGATTGGTGGGGAATTACCGTAAATGAAAAAAATATTTGCCTTACTTTGTGTTTTTGTCGCTGCAGCTTTTGCCCGCGATATTTCTGCTGTAACTGTTGACGGCGCTGGCGTAATCCTCCATGAGAATGGCACATGGGAATATTACCAGCGTAATGATAAGATCAAGGACATCCGTGAATCGGCGATCCCTGAAGATCAAAAGTTCCAGATTACGATCAAGTATGAAAAGTACGAGCAGTTGAAAAAGGATATGGAAACATATCTTGATGCCATGGAACTCCCAGAAGAACAGATCAAGGATAGCGTTCGTACTCTCCCGCGAGGAGGCATCGTAAGGTTCCAGGTGAAAAAGGAACAGATCAAGGTCGGCCTTCCTCGCACGTTTGTGTATTCTATTTGGCAGGGCGGCAAGAACCCCATTTACCAGGCAACCGTTGAAGATATCGAGGCTAAGCCGAGCGAACAGGCCGGCATAATGGATCTTGTTGTTGTGCCTATCTATACAAAGCCAAAAAAGGATATGAAGGCGCAAGTCAAGACTCCGAACGGTCGCCAGACCTTAGACTTTGTGATTCCAATTAATTAAAGTTGGAACAAGGTTGAAAAATGAATTTTGCAATTGTTGACTGCGAAGCCACAAGCGGGGCGAAGGCGACAAACCGTATCATTGAAATCGGCATTGTGCTGATGGACGGTACGGAAGTTGTCGATACATACCAGTCTTTGATTGACCCGGGAATCCCTGTTCCTCCGTTTGTGGAAAACTTGACTGGCATAAAGACTTCTATGCTTGTGCATCAGCCGCAGTTCAAGGATGTTGCAGAAACAGTTTTTGAAAAACTGGGTGGCCGAGTTTTTGTAGCCCACAATGTGACTTTCGATTACAACCTGGTAAAGACAGAACTTGCTCGTACCGCGAACAAGCTCGAACTCCCTAGGCTTTGTACCTTGAAAATGTCGCGCAAGGTATTCCCAGGATTAAAATTCTATAACCTGGGTGCGGTTTCCGAGTATCTGGGGGTTCCCGACTTTAGTCACCATCGAGCGCTTGACGATGCCAAGGCCTGTGCCGAAATACTAAGGCATGCTTTGGAAAAAGTCGGTGAAGATGGAATCCGCAAGTTTATAACGGGCAAGTTGCTTTTGCCTGGAATCCACAAGTTTTAATTGGCCGGGTTCTCGATTTTTGAGTCAGCCTTTAAAATCCCGTTTTCATATTTGAGCCGCACAATTCTTGCTGCTGCTTCTTCTATGCGCTTTCTGTAAATAGGCGTGTTCCTTGCAAGCCTTAACATGTACTGGATCATTTCGACTGCTTTTGCCGGGTAGGTTATCATGTACATGTCGTTACCGGCTAGTATCACGGTCTGGATTAGTTTTCTGAAGTCTGCGGTAGGGTAGCCCTTGCTCTGCACGCGTTCCTTTCCACTGATCCATGACCTGAGCGAAGCTCCCCAAAGGTCGTCTGTCAGGAGCACCGCATTGGGTGCCGATTCCCTTGCAAGTTCTACAAATTTTGGTTCAAATACAACAGGCTTGCTTGAATAGCGAATGTAGCGAACGCTTGACATCATTATTACAGGAATGTCGTCGCTTAATTTCCCGAAAAAGTTTGCGTTTGCAATTACAGTGTCTTTTGGAGTAGTGCTTATTGCTATCTGATGGTCGCTGTTTGTCCAGGAATCATAACCAGGGTAATGTTTTGATGTACAAATGATTCCTGAACTTTTCATTCCTTTTGCAAATGCCCTCAGTTTTGACTCTGCGGTTTCTCGTGGCCCGAAGCTTCTATGGTTTTCTTCCATGAATGTGATTTTTCCACGGTTGTCTTTTGCCGGGTCAAGTACGGGAGCCAGGTTCAAGTTTATGCCATATTCATCAAGCCCCTTGCCTATGCGTGCGGCAAGTTCAAATAATGAATCGTCTTCCATAGAACGCATCTGCTTTGCCGAAGGAAGCTTTTCCCATTCCACAGAAACACCGCTTAGTCGGTTGACCCTGCCGCCTTCCTGGTCGGTTGCCGTGAGCAGGGGAATTTTTAATCTTGAATTTGCTTCGGCAAGTTGCGCTTTCAATTTTTCAGGGTTCTTGAAATGATTCTTCATTATAAGAACTCCGCCAAATTTGTGCCTTACTATAAAGTCTGCTGGCGGCAAGTATACCATGATGGTCTGGGCGGCCTTTTCTTCAATTGTCAGGGAATCCCAAAATGCCCTGATTTCTTCTGGAATCAGGGAGTCGCCAGCGTGGCTTGCTTCTTGCATAGAAAGCTTTGCAGCACTTGCAAAAGAGGCCAGGCAAAGTAAAATTGCTACGAGCCGAATCATTATTCTTCGGTTTTCTTTTTTCCAAAGGTTCTCTTTTTGAATACTCTCGGAGGGAACTCGAACTTCAATGCGCCCTTCTTGTCGAGGCTGAGGTATGCGTCGAAGGTTCTGTGAGTCTTTGTCGAACGGAGTCCCTTGATGAGTTCCGTCTTTTCGCCTGCAAGCAGCTTTTTGATCTCTGTAAGCGGGATTTCCTTGCCAAGCAGAATCTTCGGGAGCTGTATGCCTGTTTCCGCCTTGTCGATGTAGCTTTGAGAAACGTAACCGGTCATAGTTTCAAAGACCGGGCTCTGGTCCACTGGAGATACACCGATTTGTTCAAGGGTTTCGATTTCTTCTGGCTTTTCGTCAAATACAAATTCAACCTTGTTTTCGTCATTGATGATGACGACTGCAGAAAATTCAGAACCCTTCTTGCTTCGGAATCCTGTGAGCGGACCGATTTTACGATTCGTTAAAAGTTCCTTGACTTCTTCTATGGTAAGTCGCTTGCCGCCAATCATCTTGCGAAGAACGATGCCGTCTTCGGTTGTGTAACGGCTGACTGTTTCAAAAACCTTTTTGCCGTTAACCGGGCTGAAGCTTGCCTCGCCCGTGGTATTTTCTTCCTTGAAGCCCTTGATGTTTGTGACCATTGTCTTTGTCATGTCGACAATGCCCTGCATAAAGGCTTCACGGGTCTCCTTGCCTTTTTCAATTAACCCGAGCTTGTATTCCCAATCACCGGTAAGTTCCGGGCTTGTAAGGGATTCAATATCCATTGCGGTAAGCACCTTGATAAGGTCGAAGGCCTTTGCCGTTGGAATAAGGTCCTTGCCGTCGCGAACAATGTACTTGTCGCTTACGAGCTTTTCGATTGTGGCCGCGCGTGTAGCTGGAGTTCCAAGGCCGCGTTCCTTCATGGCATCGCGAAGTTCGTCATCTTCGACAAGCTTGCCTGCGCTTTCCATCATGGAAAGGAGCGTTGCTTCTGTGTAGCGTGCAGGTGGCTTTGTCTTGTCTTCCTTGGCTTCGAGGTCGATATTCCTTGCTTTTTCGCCGTCGAGCTTTGGAAGCGTAGATTCTTCATTGGCGTCCTTGCCGTAAATTGCAAGATAACCCGGGTCTACGAGAATCTTTCCTTCGGTAAGGAATGATTCTCCTTCAATTTCAGTAATGCGAGTTGTATTCTGGAACTTTGCAGGTGGGTAGAACACGGCAATAAAGCGCTGGCAGATCATATAGAAAATCTTCTGCTCCGCTTCAGAAAGGCCGCTAGGCATAACGCCAGTAGGAATGATGGCGAAGTGGTCTGAAATCTTCTTGTTGTCAAAGACCTTCGGAGTCTTTGTTACCATGTTGATTGCGTTTTGGGCAAATGTACTTAGGTTGCCGCTAATTTTTCCAAGCGTAGCCTTGACTGTTGGAATGTAGTCTTCCGGGAGGCAGCGGCTGTCGGTACGCGGGTAGGTTGTAGCCTTGTGGCGTTCGTACAAAGACTGTGCAATCTGTAGAGTTGTCTTTGCGCTAAAGCCGAAACGGCTGTTGGCTTCTCGTTGGAGCGTTGTAAGGTCGTAGAGCTGTCCACAGTTCTGTTGTGTCGGCTTGCTTGTTTCTGTTACAATGCCATCCTTGCCGCTACATTTTTTAAGAATCGCCTTGGCACTCTCCAAATCGAAAATCTGCTTTTCGGTTTCCTTGCCGTTTATATGGAACCATTTTCCCGGGTATTGCGCCTTGCCGTTTTGGAACGTGCCTTCGATGGTCCAGAAATCCTTAGGCTTGAATTCGTTTCGTTCCTCTTCACGCTTTACGATGATTGCAAGCGTTGGAGTCTGTACGCGTCCGCACGGAGTGACCTGGAAACCTCCCATGGAACTGTTATATGCGGTAAGGCCTCGGCTACCGTTCATGCCTACAAGCCAGTCGGCTTCGCTACGGCAAAGTGCTGCCGCCTTAAGGTTTTCCATGTCGGCACCTTCGCGAAGGTTTGCAAAAGCTTCCTTGATTGCCGCAGGCGTCATGCTCTGCATCCAGAGTCGCTTGATTTCCTTGCCCTTGAAGTTTCCCTTCAACACGTAGTCGAGGATATAGAAGAAAATGAGTTCACCTTCGCGGCCCGCATCGCAAGCGTTAATGATAGTCGTAACGTCTTTACGCTTGATGAGCTTGCTAAGGGCGTTGAGTTGGCTTTTTGTAGCTGGCGTTGCGATGAGCGGGAACTTTTCAGGGAGCATCGGTAGCGTGCTCATGTCCCACTTCTTGTACTTGTCGTCAATATCCTTAGGGTCTGCAATGGTTACAAGGTGGCCAATGGCATGGGAAACGATTGTAGTATCGCTTTCGTAGAATGCGGTTTCCTTCTTGAAGCCTTTGGCTCCAAGGACTTTTACGAGATCGTTTGCAACACTTGGTTTTTCTGCAATGATTAGTGTTTTCGGAGTTGTTGCCTTAGTTGTTTTTGTAGCCATTGTCTACCTCAATTTTTCCATTGGAACTTGCCAAGTACTCCGAAGAGAACTGCGAGAACCGTAAATGGAGCGTGCAATATTTCTACAGGAATGAACCACTTGAATAATTGTTCTTGTTCAAAAACGCGAAGACCACGGCGGAATAGCAATAGATCCGCAATGACCTTTATGATAAATGCAATGCCTGCTGCAATCCAGATTCTAGGATTTGCGATACCGGCGAAAATGCTTGCCGTCAAAAACAGGAAGAAAATGAAGATGCCGCCAAGAATACAAAGTGTGCGCGGTGTGTAATGGATTGTCTTTGAAGCCCAGCGCTTGCGCTGTTCCCAAAGGCCCTTGAATGTTTCCTTGCCGTCGGTTGCTATGAATGTTTCCGGGGCGATGCAGTAGTGCATACAGCTTGGCTTGTTTGCGGCCTTTTGCATTAGCAGGTCGTCGTCGCCGCTTTGAATGTGTGTGACGTTTTCAAAACCGTGGACACCTTCAAAGAAACTCCTGCGGTAGGCAAGGTTGTTGCCCGTGCTTGTAAGCGGCATGTGGAGTGCAAGCCCTGCGGTCCCTGCAATTCTGTAAGACATTGTTTCTACGGCTTGCATGTGCAGGAGCGCATTTGAATTCTTGTCAAGCTCTATGTAGGAGTGCCCTGCGATAAAGTCGATGCCTGGCTCGAATTCCTTTACCGTATGTGAAATCCAGGTCTTTGGGATTCTGCAGTCGGCATCGGTTAACAGTAGAAGTTCGCCTTTGCTTGCTTCGACCAGTTTTGAAATGGCCTGTTTCTTTGGGCTAGCCCCATCGGGAACGCTTTCAATCGCTAGGACATTGATTTTACCGGGGTGCTTTTGTGCAAACGACTTTAAAATATTCAGTGTGTTGTCCGTGCTTCGGTCGTCTGCTATCCAGAGGTCCCAATCGCCTTCGTAATCCTGGGCAAGCATTGTCTGCAAAAGCTTTTCAATATTGGCCTCTTCGTTTCTTGCCGAAACTAGCACGCTTACGCTTGGCAGCTTTTCAAATTTTGCTTCGCCGGTTTTCATGTGCGAAAACGCATGGAACATGCGAAGGACTAGTCCTGTGTAAAAAAGGCAGGATATTCCAAGGACTGCGGTGAAGGCGATTGTGAAAATGCAAAGCGGTGTCATTGGCGCTAAATTTAGTTACATATTTAATTTGCCTTAATCTTTGCGGTCACGAAGAAGGGGAGCGCTTGAGTCTAATTTCTGTTTGTAAATTTGTTTTTTACAGGATTGATGCCTTTTTTGTCATTTTAGACTTGTTTTTCGAAAGACAAAGCCCGCAAACTATTTTATAAAATCGTAAACTTTGCTATATTTGCGCTACCTTGAGAATAGATATTGGCACAAATGCGACCGAATCAGCCGATTTGACTGAAAAATGGTCTACTTCTGACGCACCGGAGCTCTTCGCTGAACTTCGCCTCGTGGGCGATTTGTCGGTTAATTTGCTTTTGAGCGTTGAAGAGCAGGGCAAGTATCTCTTGACCGGTACGATTTCCGGAACGCAGCGCTTGACTTGCGCACGTACTCTGGAAGAGTTTGACAACCCGTTCGAAACAGAAATTGTTGTCGAAGTGGTAAGAGCCGGTGTCTCTTCTCAGGAACTTGACGACGAGGATGACGAAACATTCGTTCTTCGCATTCCAGTCGGCCAAGAATATGTGGATCTTACAGAGTGCATTAGGCAAATGGTTATTCTCCAGGAACCTATGTACCCGGTGAAAAATCCTGATGAAGACTTCAAGTGGACCGCTCCGGCACCGGAGGATGAGTCCCCAGCCGAAGATCCTCGTTGGGCTAAACTGAAAGCGCTTAAGCGCAAAATGGATGAATCAAAGTGATTTGATTCGAATAGGAGTGTAAAATGGCAGTACCTAAAAGAAAAACTTCGACCGCTCGTCGTGACAAGCGCCGCACCCATTGGAAGATGGAAGTTCCGGCTATGGCAACTTGCGACCACTGTGGCTCCACCAAGCGCCCGCATCGCGTGTGCCCGGTTTGCGGCTACTACAACGGTGTTGAAGTTATTCACGTTGCAGACGCTTAATTTAAGCGATAAAAACTGAACTTTAATTTATCAAGAATGGAGTCTTCCATGATTCGTATTGCACTCGATGCTCTTGGTGGCGACTATGCACCAGACGTAGTAATTGATGGTGCCGTTCGCGCAGTTAAGGCTAGCGAAGGCAAGTTCCAGATCGTGCTCTGCGGTCCACAGGACGTGTGCGCAGAAAAGTTGAAGGACCTCGGTTATGAAGGCGATGCAATTTCAATCGTTGACGCTCCGGCTCCAGTTGCAATGGACGAACACCCGGTTGAAGTGCTTCGCAAGAAGCCGAATTCCGGTCTCGTTACATGCGTAGCCCTCCAGAAGAAGGGCCTCGTCCAGGCTAGCGTTAGCGCTGGCAACTCTGGTGCAATGATGGCTTCTTGCCTTATGCTTCTTGGCCGTACAAGCGAAAACTTCGCTCGTCCGCCAATCGGTTGCATCATTCCGACAGCCAAGGGCCAGATGGTCATGGTTGACGCTGGTGCAAACGTCGATGAAAAGGCTGTCCAGCTCGTGGACTTTGCTATGGCTGGTTCTGTATTTGCAGAATGCTACCTTGGCATTGAAAACCCGCGTGTTGCCCTCCTTAACATGGGTGAAGAAGAACATAAGGGCCCGGCAGTGCTCCAGGAAACCTACCAGCTTTTGAAGGGTTCCGACAAGGTGAACTTCATTGGTAACGTGGAAGGTCGTGAAGTGCTTCTCGGCGGTACAGACGTTCTCGTGTGCTCCGGCTACACAGGCAACGTTGTTCTCAAGATGATTGAAGGCTTCTACATTCTTCATAACGAATTGTTCGGCAAGATCGATACTCCTGCAGGCCGTCGCTTTGACGAATTGTGGGACTACCGCAATGCCGGTGGCGCCTTGCTGCTCGGCTTGAATGGTACTGGCCTTATTGCCCATGGCATTTCTGATGCCAAGGCAATTGAACAGGCTTGCCTTGCTGCTTACCGTTTTGCCGCTAATGATACTGCCAAGAAGATTGGCGAAAAGCTTAACGGCATTAAGCAAGCTTAATTCCTTCTTTGGAATATGAAAAGCGGCTCCCGTGAAGGGAGCCGCTTTTCTTTTGCCCGGGATTGATGTGCGTATGCAATCGAAGCGGCCCTTTGCGCCGCTTTGATCCGAAATTTTGCCGATGAGTGAGCGCGAATGTTAGGCAAAATTATACGGCGAAAGCCCGACTAGGCTCTGAGGACCGGTGTCCTAACTTGTTGATTTTCAAGGGATTAGCGGAAAATTCAACTTTTGTTGAATGTAGTTTCAAATAGCGTAAAGATTTGTTAGTGTTTAAAGCCCCTTTTTTGCTTTCGACGCTTGAATAAAAATTTTAACAAGCTACATTTACGTCTGTTAAGTTTTGGAAATGGTTTTCCATTTTCGCATTTTATGTGGAGTGAATATGTCTAAGATTCTTTTGTTCCCTGGTCAGGGCGCTCAGTATGTTGGCATGGGCCAGACCTTGGCTTCTACCTTTGCACCTGCAGCAGAAATCATGAAGAAGGCCGATGAAATTCTCGGTTTCTCCCTTTCCAAGCTCATGGCCGAAGGTCCGGAAGAAGTCTTGAAGAGCACTGACAATACCCAGCCGGCACTTTTTACCGTGTCTGCAATGGTAATGGAACTCCTCAAGTCCGAAGGTTTTGAATTTGACTACGTTGCAGGCCATTCCCTTGGTGAATACTCTGCAATCTACGCTGCTGGCGGCTTTAGCTTTGAAGACGGCCTCAAGCTCGTTCGCACTCGCGGCGAACTCATGGCAAGCGCCGGTACAAAGAACCCTGGTGCAATGGCTGCTATCATGGGCCAGGACGAAGCCAAGATTCTTGAACTTTGCGAAGCTGTAAAGGATGTCGGCGCTGTCGTTCCTGCAAACATCAACTGCCCGGGCCAGATTGTTGTTTCTGGCTCCAAGGAAGGCGTTGCAAAACTTTGCGAAAACTGCGGTGCTGCTGGCATCAAGGCAATTCCGCTTGCAGTGTCCGGCGCATTCCATAGCCCGCTTATGCAGTTCGCTCAGCCGGGTCTTGCAGAAGCTATTGCAAAGACTGCATTCAACGACCTTGCAAAGCCGGTAATCGCAAACGTTATCGCTGAACCTGTTACAAGCGGCAAGGAAATCGCTGACCTTCTCGTGCGTCAGCTTGTAAGCCCGGTTCGCTGGAACGACTGCATGAACAAGGCAATTTCCCTCGGCGTTACCGAAGGTGTTGAAGTTGGCTCCGGCAAGGTTCTTATGGGCCTTATGAGAAAGATCAGCCGCGATGTGAAGGTCACACCGGTCGAAACAGTCGAAGCATTTGCAGCCCTGAAAGCTTAGACGAGAGAACGGCGCTTTGCGCCTACAGACGAGAGACGAAAGAAAAAGTCTCTTGATTTTCTGAAAAATCTCTCGTCTCTCGTCTCTCGTCTCTCGTCTTTCGTCTAAATTTTCAATTATAAAGGAACTAACAAATGGGTAAACTTACTGGTAAAAAGGCAATCGTTACTGGCGCTTCCCGTGGTATCGGTCTTGCCATTGCAACGGAACTCGCTCGCGAAGGTGCTGACGTTGCCATCCTTTCTACTTCCGTGAAGGAAGACTTGGCCAACCAGTTGAGCGCAGAACTTGGCGTTCAGGTCAAGAGCTACGCTTGCAACGTGGGCGATTCTGAAACAGTTCAGAACGTCTTTAAGCAGATCATCACTGACATGGGCACTGTAGATATTCTCGTGAACAATGCCGGTATTACCCGTGACGGCCTTTTGATGCGCATGAAGGACGAAGACTTTGATGCTGTGATCCAGACAAATCTCCGTTCCGTGTTCCTCTGCACACGCGCTGTCGCCCGCACCATGATGGGTAAGCGCGCTGGCCGCATCATCAATATCACAAGTATCAATGCTATCCGTGGTCAGGCTGGCCAGGCTAACTATGCAGGTGCAAAGGCCGGCGTTATCGGCATGACGAAGTCCAACGCTATGGAATTTGCAGCTCGCGGCATTACCGTGAACGCAGTTGCCCCAGGTTTCATTGCAACAGACATGACCGCCAAGATGGACGACGCTACCAAGGAAAAGTACGCAGCAAGCATTCCGCTCCAGCGTATCGGTAACCCGGAAGATGTTGCCAAGGCAGTTGCATTCCTTGCTTCTGACGACGCATGCTACATTACCGGTCAGGTTCTTGGCGTAGACGGCGGCTTGAACGCATAATTTTAGACGAGAGAACGGCGCTTTGCGCCTACAGACGAGAGAAATTTTGGCCTTCAGTGTTTTTAGAGGCTAGAATCTAGAGACTAGGGTATAGCTAATTAACAATTAATAATGAATAATTAAATGTCATTGCGAGGACCTTTAGGTCCGTGGCAATCCAATCTAGAATATCAAAATTTCACTGTTTCTGGATGGCCACGCTACGCTCGCCATGACAGGGAAAATTACAATTTTCTGGTCTCAGGTCTCAGGTTTCTAGTTTCTGGTTTCTTATTTCTGTTCTCTGTCTTCTGTTCTCTAAAAATTTTACTATATTTAACCACAAACACTCTCAATGGAGACTATTATGAATGAAGAACTTCTCAAGAAAGTAACCGACGTTGTTGTTGACAAGCTCGGTGTTAAGGCTGAAGATGTCAAGCCGGAATCCTCCTTCGTGAACGATCTCGGTGCTGACTCCCTCGACCGCGTTGAACTCGTCATGGCTCTTGAAGACGAATTCAACCTCGAAATTTTGGATTCCGAATCCGAAAAGTTCCTCACCGTCGCTGACGTTGTGAACTTCATCGCTTCTAAGCAGGCTTAATTTTAGCCCTTAAAGCTATTAAAAAAGGCGCCTTTCGAAGGGCGTCTTTTTTTTGTTGCTTGCAATGCACGAATTTTTCATGCATTGCGTTTTAGCAACATTTAGGGTTTTGCCTAGATGTCTTTTACGACTCGAACGCTAAAAGCGCAGAGCTTGTTTGTACTGAGTTCAGTGAACTTTTCGCTGTAGTAGCTTAGGAGCCTAAAGTAGGCCTTGTCGGAATCCTTTTCGTCCGCTGTCCAGAAGTACGAGTAGTTGCCCAGGTAGCCGAACACGTTGAAACTGTTCTTTACGCCGCTTGGCAGGGCGTTGAAGTTTACGAGGTCAAGGCCTGGAATCTTGTCGCCTAGGAGCCCGGAATTGCGCCAGTGCTCTGTATTTGATTTTAGGACGGTGCCTGCTTCTACGCCAGTTGTCTTTTTGACGTAGTCGGCAAGCTTTGCGAAGTCTTCGCGTGTCGGTAGGCGAAATCCGTTTGGAACAGCTTCCTTTGCGGCCTCCCATGTGTAAAGGAAGCCGTAGGGCTTTAGGTATGTGGAACTGTTGCCGTAAAGGTATGCTCCTGCGCTGTGGTAGCGCAGGTTTTCTGCGAACCATTCCTGGTCGCCTATTTTTACTGTTCTGTAGGTACGGGAGTCACGAATGTCTAGATATAGATCGGGATTGTTTTGCTGTTGTTCTATTTTTATCTTATTCAGATATTCCCTGCTTAACGCTGGTGCTGTTATGGAACTTTGACCGCACTTTGGGCAGAATCTGTAGCTGAGCGATATCGGAGTTCCGCATTTGGAGCAGTTTTTGTTTTGAGGAAGTGCTGTACCGCACTGTACACAAAAACGGGCATTCGGATCATCTATTTGGCAATCGCAATAAGGACATTGAAGCATTTGTAAACCCCTTGATTTTTGCGTTTCAAATATAATTGTTTTTTTGCAATTTTGATAAAAATAAGTAAAAACGAGAATGCCTAGAATAGAAATGGGCACTTTTGCCTTTGTAAACGGCTTTTTTGGGAGCCATTCTTGAAATGGTTTAATGAAAATGGGCTTTTTTCAGGCTGAATGACCGTTGAAAAGTATGACAATACTTAAATTGATACTTTTTTGCTTAGGTTTTTCGTGGCTTTTGAATTTTGGAATGAAGAAATGGCTGTTTTTGGGGAAAAATGCTGCAGAGTCCTTTGGAAATTCTTGAAAAATGGGGAGAACTGTGTAAAATTCACAAAAATATTCTAAGTTGGAATAATTTTTATAAAAGCCCTACCAAAATGTTTTAAATTTGCTAAGTTTGTCGCGAAATTTTAACATATTTGTGGCGTCCTTTTTTGATGAATGTCAAGGAATCCGCAATAAGGGAGAAAGAATGAGCAGTTTACAAGAAGCCGCATTGGCATACCATGAAAATGGCCGTCCGGGTAAAATTGCTGTAGTTCCTACCAAGCCTTATAAGACACAGGCTGATCTTGGCCTTGCATATACTCCAGGTGTTGCAGTGCCATGTCTTGAAATTGAAAAGAATAACGATCTTGCTTATAAGTATACTTCCAAGGGCAATCTCGTTGCCGTGATTTCTAACGGTACGGCTGTTCTTGGCCTTGGCGACATTGGCGCTCTCGCCGGCAAGCCGGTCATGGAAGGTAAGGGCCTCCTCTTTAAAGTTTATGCTGGCATAGATGTCTTTGATATCGAAATCAACGAAAAGGACCCGAAGAAGTTTATCGAAATTGTCAAGGGCATTGCTCCTACATTCGGTGGCATCAACCTTGAAGACATCAAGGCTCCTGAATGCTTTGAAATCGAAGATACCCTTAAGAAGGAACTCGATATCCCCTTGATGCACGATGACCAGCACGGTACTGCAATCATTTCTGCTGCAGGCATCATTAACGCCCTTACCCTCGTTGGCAAGGATATCTCTAGTGTCAAGGCTGTTGTGAACGGTGCTGGCGCTGCCGCAACTGCTTGCACAAAGTTCTACATGTCTCTTGGCCTTAAGAAGGAAAACCTTGTGATGGTTGACTCCAAGGGCGTTATCCGCAAGGATCGTCCGGGTTTGACCCCTGCAAAGGCATTCTTTGCTACAGACCGTACAGACGTAAATACTCTTGAAGAAGCTGTTGTTGGCGCCGATGTGTTCCTTGGCGTTTCCAAGGCAAACGTGCTTACCAAGGAAATGGTTCGCACCATGGCCGATAACCCGATCGTGTTTGCCTGCGCAAACCCGGATCCGGAAATTTCTTACGAAGAAGCAAAGGCAAGCCGCGATGACTTGATTCTTGGTACAGGCCGCAGCGACTATCCGAACCAGGTGAACAACTGCCTTGCGTTCCCGTACATTTTCCGTGGCGCTCTCGACGTTCGTGCAAAGGAAATCAATGAACACATGAAGCATGCCGCCGCTCGCGCAATCGCAAGTGTAGCCCGCATGCCGATGACCACTGACTTTGCAAAGGAAAATAACCTTGAAGGTCTTGAATTTGGTCGTGAATACTTGCTCCCGAAGCCATGGGATCCGCGCCTGTTGCCAGAAGTTGCAACTGCAGTTGCAAAGGCTGCTTGCGAAAGCGGTGTAGCACGCGAACCTATTACCGACTGGGATGCTTACAAGAAGCACCTCGCAGAAATGCAGCGCGTCTAGTCACCTGCTATATGCAAAGAGCTCCGCAATAAAATGCGGGGCTTTTTTGTTTTTTCGCTACTTGCTCTTTCAAAGTTTTGGTACATATTAAGGAGTGTAGAAAAAATCATTTTTTTACTTTTTCTAAATTTATAACAAAATATTGGAGTTTATATGTTCCGTATGTCCGATTGTGAAAAGAAGGAAGAGGCAAAGAAGCCGTCTTTCCTTGCTCTTGCAGAAGAACACCTTTCTTCTAAGCGCCGTATCTTTTTGTGGGGTGGCGTTGATGACGAAAGTGCTGAACGCATTGTCAAGCAGCTTTTGTACCTTGATTCCCTTAACCACGAAGACATCATTTTCTTCATCAATAGTCCAGGTGGCGTGATTTCTAGCGGTCTTGCCATTTACGACTGCATGCAGGCTATTGAAAGCGATGTCGTAACAGTTTGCTGCGGCCAGGCTGCCTCCATGGGCGCCGTGCTCCTTACAAGCGGCGCTGCCGGCAAGCGTTATGCATGGCCGAATGCCCGCGTGATGATCCACCAGCCGCTTATCCATGGCCAAATGCAGGGCCCTGCAAGCGATATCCAGATCCAGGCCGAAGAAATGCTTCGCATCCGTGGCATCACAAGCAAGATTCTTGCGGATCATTCTGGCAAGACCCTTGAACAGATTGATGCAGATACTGAACGAGATAACTGGTTTAGCGCTGAAGAAGCCGCTAAGTACGGCCTTATCGATTCTGTAAAGAGTGTGTTATAATGGGATTCTTTTCTGCCATTAAGGCGGGTCTTCAAAAGACTCGCGATGCCTTTCTTGGAGAATTGAAGGGCATTGTCGGCGCTGGCAAAATTACCGACGAAACTCTTGAAGACCTTGAAGAACATTTGATCAAGGCGGATGTTGGCGTTGAGGCAGCATTCCTTTTGACCGATGCTCTTCGTGAAAACGCTCTTGGAAAGTCCTTGACTGAAAATGAAGTCTTGAAGATTATGCGCGATGAAGCGGAGCGCCTGCTTCAGGAACCGCCTAAGTTCGAAGTCAAGGGTAACCCGCATGTGATTCTTGTGATTGGCGTGAATGGCGCAGGCAAGACGACCACGATAGGCAAGCTTGCAAGCAAGTTTGCTGCCGAAGGCAAGAAGGTGATGATTGCCGCTGGCGATACGTTCCGTGCTGCAGCGATTGAACAGCTTGAAGCCTGGGCTGAACGCTCCGGGGCTGAATTCGTGAAGCACCAGGAAGGTTCCGACCCTGCTGCGGTTGCTTACGATGCGTGTGCAGCTGCAAAGGCTCGTGACTGCGACATCGTTCTTATCGATACTGCTGGCCGCCTGCATAACAAGGACTACCTGATGGAAGAACTTTCGAAGGTTGTCCGTGTCATGAGAAAGCATGATGTTGCTTATCCGCATGATATTTGGCTTGTGCTCGATGGAACGACTGGCCAGAATGCAATCAACCAGACCAAGATTTTCCATAAGAGCTTCCCGTTGACTGGCATTGTGGTTACAAAGCTTGACGGTACTGCCCGTGGCGGTTCCGTACTTTCGATCGCGGGTTCCTTGAAGATTCCTATTCGCTACATTGGCGTTGGCGAACGCATTGACCAGCTTGTGGAATTCAACAAGCAGGAATATGTGGAAGGCCTGTTTGAAAACGCCGTTGTAAGCATGGACAAGTAATTGGCGTATTGATGCAGAACTTGCCGAAATACCTTCTAAACAGCCTTCGTAAGCATTCTTTGCTTGCGGGGCTTTTTTTGCTTTTGGCTTTGCTGTGCTCTGCATGTGAAAATAGCGGCCAGCCCTCGGACAAGTTTATTGAGGCGTACATAGAACTTCGTGTTGCGACGGAACTCCATGGAACTACCCCGAGTGCCGGGCTTGCCCGTCGCGAGATTTTAAAAAAGTATGGCTATACAAGGGAGTCGTTTAATGCCGAGGCCGATAGACTGCGGTCTGATTATAATTTGTGGGTAGAGTATGAAAGGAGGGTCCTAGAACGCCTTGATACTCTTGCTAACGCGCACTCGAGGCCTGTTTCGGATAATGGCAACAGGGCTGCTTCGGCACTGGCCGTTGAACGCCAGCTTCGTCAAGAAAAACAGGAAGCCGAGGCCGCAAAAGCCGCAGCAAAGCGTAGGTTAGAATTCGAAAAGAAGCGTGCAGAAAATCCTGGAAAAAAAAGGTAATGGGGAACATGTTGCGACGTGCTATTCTTGTTGTGCTTTTACTAGCGATATCTTCTTTTGCGGCGGACAAGCTCTCATTTTGGGAACAGTATGGCGAAGCCCTGAAGAATGCGTCCAGGGATGGCAAGCCCGTTTTTGTTGAATTCTATGCGGATTGGTGTGTGCCCTGCCGTGTTATGGAGGCCAACGTCTTTACCGACTCTGCAGTTGTTGCCCTCTTGAAGGAAAATTTTCATTCGGCCCGCCTGGACGTGGACTCTAAAAAGCAGATTCTTTGTGACGGAAAAAAACTTTCTGTGGGAAAATGCCATTTGGAACAGATGAAACTGAAGGGCGTGCCTGGTTTTGCTATTCTGGATTCGAAGGGCAAGGCAATTTTAACGTTTACGGGCGCTTTTAGTGCTAGCGAATTTGTAAAGTTCATGAACAAGGTTCTTTATGAAGGCTTTGACGAGTGAACTGGATTTTTTTTGATAGCGTAAAATCTAAATTTGACATTATGGACTCTATGGAAACTTTTCTTTTTGTTTGCCAAATAGTTTTTTGGGTAGCCCTTTTCTGTCTGTTCCATTGTTACTGCCTTTTCCCGGTAACGCTTCCGTTTGTCAGTGAAATTTTTAAGCGCAAGCGTAATGTTGAAGAATCGCCGGAACTTCCGCATGTTTCCATATTGATTTCTGCCTTTAACGAAGAAGCTGTTATTGAGCGCAAAATAAAGAATCTTTTGGAAATTGACTACCCCAAGGAATTGCTGGAAATTTTGATTGGCGACGACGGTTCCAAGGACCGTACCGCAGAAATTGTCGCAAGCTATGCAGACAAGGGCATTACACTTGTAAAGGCTCCAAAGAATGCCGGCAAGGCCGCGATGCTAAATCGCTTGCAGGCACAGGCTACTGGGGACATTCTTGTGCTTTGCGACGCCAACACGATGTTTTTCCCGAATGTAGTGCGTGAACTTGTTGCTCCGTTTAGCGATAAAAAGATCGGTTGCGCTTGTGGCCATTTGATTCTTTCCGACATGAGCGGAACACCGCTTGGTAAAGGCGAAAGCTCCTACTGGGATCTTGAATCTGAAATCAAGAAGTTCGAAGGTTCGCTCGATAGGATCATTGGCGGAAACGGGGCTCTTTATGCAATCCGTCGAGAGCTCTATACGGAACTTCCAACTAAGAAGAGCGTGATGGATGACTTCTTTGTTGCTGTCAAGATTTTGCAAAAGGGATATTTCTGCACGTTTGTCCCTGGCGCAATCGGAACCGAAATGACTTCGAAGGATTCTAGCGGCGAATACCGTCGCAAGATTCGCATTGGTCGCGCAAACTTTAATTACCTGCTTTCCTATTTGCCTCTTTTAAATCCTTTCCGTCCCTTGACTGCGTATCTGTTTGTTTCGCATAAGCTTTTGCGCTGGTTCAGCCCGCATCTTGGCATTGTTTGCTTTTTAGCTTCTGCGTGCCTGCTTTTGACCAAGTCTCCACTCTATATCGCTGCATTTGCCGTACTTGCAATTCTTTTGCTTGCCGGAACTTTGAAGATTGTGCCGCAGCTTTATTACTTCCTTTCAATGAACATGGCCTTGTTAAAGGGCTTCTTCCTTGCGTTCAAGTGCGAACATGGTGGCGGTTGGGCCCGTGAAGCGCGCAGCGAAGAAACCGTATCTTCGATATTGTTGGCAGCATTTGCAGCATTCACGTTTTTTGCGATGGCGCCAACATCTGCGGAAGCTTCTGACATTGCTGCAAGCGTTGACATCGGTACGATGAACCCGAGGTTTTCTGACTTTAACCTGGATGTTGATGCGCATGTCTGGTACAAGTTCGACCAGATGGTTTTCTTTGGCGTTGGCAGCGGTTATGAATCTATTGGTGACAGCTACTATGTTCCTGTGACAGCTTCTATGTGGATGCGCTTGCCGATTGGCAGCGTGATTTTGCCTGTTATGACGGGTGACTATGGCTATGCATTTGGAAACGACAAGCGCATGGTCTGGAAGGTCGGCGGAGGCCTTGATATCAAGAACGGGGACCATTCCTCTATCATTGTCATGGGCGGCTACGAGAATTTGCGTAAGCGCGATGGCTATGTTTATGTTCACGCGGGCCTGTTGCTTGAATTCTAACGATGAAGCTCTTGTTTAAACATTCCGCGTTGCTTTTTGTGCTTTGCGCTTTTGGCGCAAGGCTTTTTCAATTGTTGCAACTGTATTTTATGCAGACACCCACGGGAGGCGCGTTTGTAGAGCGTCCTTGGCTTGCCGCTTCCTGTGCCGCCATGGCTGATGCAGCCGCGTTTGCGTTGCTTGGTATCCTTTTTGCGCTGGCGCGTATTTTTACCAAGCGAGTTTGCAATGCGTGGACTATCCTTGTAACGGTTCTAGCCTGGTTGTATATAGTAGTGTGCGCTGTAAATGACCAGGTCATGCGTTGGATGGGGCAGCATTTAACATTCTCGTTCTTGTTAACCTATTCGCCTTCGCGTATGGATTCTTCGCTTGTGGCAAATATCGTGGAACAGGGGTTCTTGAGCTTTGCTATTTCTGTTCTTATTGCCTTGGGTCTTCTCGTTGCTTTTGTCTTTTTGTTAAAAAAGGGGGAGGCGTCTTCAAGGAAGGTTTTGCCTCTTGCTGTTTTGATTGTTGTTGAACTTTGCGTTGTCGTTGCAAGTTCACAGGTGACGGTCTGGAATAAGCCCTGTAGAATCCGCTGGAAGCGAATTCAGCCTCCGTACGTTACGCTTTATAATGACTATCGATATGCTAGTGAACACTCTGTAAAACCTGCAAATTATGAGCTAGGGATAAAGGCTCTTGGCGGAAGTACAGAGCAATATCCTTTCTACCATCTGGTTGAAAATGAGGAGTCGGTTTACACGGAGTTTCAATCCCGTCCACTTTTTGAAAAGCCTGATATAGTTTTGCTAACGCTTGAAAGTTTTAGAGGCTGGGTCGGCGATGTTCGTATTGGCAAGAATTGCGAACGGATGAAGAACTTTTGCAAGATTGCAAGTCGAGGAACATTTTTCCCTTATACATACAGTGTCGGCTACCCGTCTACAGAGGGCATGCTGGGCTTGCAACTTGGAATTTGGAGCCACCCGAATAAGATATTTTTAAGTGAATTAGGGAATGTTAATGCAACGGCGCTTCCTGAAATTCTTGGACGTGCCGGTTACCATAGAATTGTTTTGACCGCCGCAGAACCTAGCTTTGATAATTTTACGCCATGGTTTGAACGGTGGTTTGATTACCATGAATACAATCCTAAAAATAATACGGATATACCGCTAGCTCGTCGCTTTGCCGAGTTGTACGCAAATCGCCCTAAAGATAAGCCGTTGTATTTTGACTTTATCAACTTTGTAACGCACATTCCGTTTACGGTTCCGTCGTCGTTTGCAACACCGGCTGCAACATCGGATGAACGTTATGCCCAGGCTGTAGCTTATTTAGATAGTGCGATAGGTATTGTTCTAGATGTAATTGCGAAGGGCTCTCGTGCAAATGAAACTATCATAGTTTTGACGGGAGATCATTCTATTGCAAATGCCAAGGCTCAGCTTATTGGAGACCAGATTGGCGAAGCTGCAAGCACGTATACTTGGACTAGCTTTGTATGGGTTGGCCCCGGGATTCCGGAAGGTGCTGTAAAAACTTTGCCGGTTTCGCATGTTGATTTTGCACCTACAATTCTTTCTAGGCTTGGGCTTGATGTAACGAATAATTTTGTCGGCGAAAATCTTTTTGCAGATTCCCTAATGCATCGTCCCGTATTTTCATTTAGACATGAAGATGCCGTAGTCCGTAGAGATTCGGTTATTGTACATGCGCAAGTAAGGAACGCCCCCTTTGCCCATGCAAGACGTGAAACCGCATTGCCCGATTGGGATACGACGGAAACAATTGGAGGCTTTGTCGTAGAACCAAAACTTGAAATGGATGTTTCGACTTCTGCAAAGGAACTGCTAGATGCGATGCATGCCTGGGAGTGGGTCTTGGATCGGAACCTTTTAGCTCCAAGTGTCAAGTGATTCTAGTTTTCTAAAATAAGTTTTGTTACGACCGGGATGTGGTCTGATGGGTATCGCCAGGAACCGTCATCTTCATACATGTCGTTCAAGGTACCATAGCGATAGACTTTAATGCTTGGGCTGACAAATATATGGTCAATGATCATTTCGCTAGCCTTTGGCGTGTAGAAATGGTTGAATGTGAACTTTTGCGCGTATACAAATTCAGCCACTGTCTTTGCGTTTTTCCAAAGCGTCTTGCTTTCCATGAACTTGAATGCGGCGTGGTGTGGCTTTGAATTAAAGTCGCCTGCTAAAATAAACGGCGTTTTGCCAGCGATCTTTGGAATCAGTTTTTCGGAAAGTACGACGCTTTCGTACCTGGCGGTATCGCCCTTGTTATCCCAATGGACGTTGAATACGAAAAAGGTTTGATGCTCGCCTTTGAACTTTGCCCAGGTACAAAATCTTGTGTGCTTTGAATCCCAGCTTTTGCTCTTTACTTCGGGTGTCTTTGAAAACCAGAATTGCCCTTTGTCTAAAAGTTGGTATTTGTTCTTTTTATAGAAAATAGGGTGGTAGTAGCTTGTGTCCATTTTTACACAGGCGTAATCTGCAAGGCCTTTTTCCATATCTTCAATTTCTGGAGGATCGGGTTCCTGCACATTCAAAATGTCAAAATCGTAAAAGCGAATAATGTCTATGATATGTGGTAATCGTTTGTTCCAGCCGTTACCTTCAATTGAATCTTGGTCATTTTTAAAGCGGACGTTCCAGGTGGCAAATGTCACCGTTTCTGTAGCCATAGAACTTGTAATAAGAATTAGCAGGAATAGGATTAAGCGTTTCATGTTTGGTAAGATAGCAAAGTGGTAGAATATAGTTGCTAAATTTATACCATGCCGACAAAAAAGACTATCATATCGTCGTTATTATGGAAATTCCTGGAACGCACTGGAACGCAACTTACCCAGTTTGTCGTGTCAATTGTTCTTGCACGCATTTTGTCGCCGGAAGATTTTGGCCTTGTTGCGCTTGTGATGATTTTCATTACTATTTCAAATGTATTTGTGCAGAGCGGCTTGAATACGGCGTTGATTCAAAAAAAAGATGCTGATGACCTGGATTTTTCTTCGGTGTTTTTTGCAAGCTTTGCAATGTCGGCGTTTCTTTATACGGTTTTATTTTTTGCAGCCCCGTTCATAGCCGATTTTTATGAAAGACAAGAGTTGATTGCCGTGTTGCGAGTGCTTTCGCTTACGCTTTTCCTTGGTGCGGTAAACTCCATTCAGGTCGCCTATGTTTCTAAGTACATGATGTTCAAGAAGCTTTTTTTGCGAAGCGTAGGGGCAATGCTACCTTCTGCAATTTTGGGAATAGTCCTTGCTTTGCTTGGCTTTGGCGTGTGGGCGCTTGTTTGTCAGCAATTGAGCAATGTCTTTTTGGCTATTGTTGTAATGTGGTGGAGCGTTAAGTGGCACCCTAGTTTGAAGTTTTCGTTTGAACGCTTGAAGGGTTTGTTTGGATTTGGCTGGAAACTTTTGCTTTCTTCTATTTTGGATACTGGTTATAGCAATTTGCGTGGCCTGATTATTGGTAAGGTTTTTGCACCTGCTGCGCTTGCATATTACAATCGCGGAGAACATTTCCCGTTTCTTGTTGTGAATAATATTAATTCATCGATTCAATCGGTGATGCTTCCTTCGCTTTCGGCCATTCAAGATGACCGTCCTCAGGTAAAGCGCTTGATGCGCCGTGCGATTGTTACGAGCTCGTTTTTGATAGTCCCTTTAATGATGGGTCTTGCCGTTGCTGCAAAACCTTTAGTCCTGATCTTGCTTGGAGAAAAATGGTTGCCGAGTGTTCCTTTTGTGCAGATTTATTGTGCCATTTTTGCATTTTACCCTATTCATACATCGAACCTTTCTGCAATCAATGCGCTTGGACGTAGCGATGTGTTCTTGAAACTTGAAATAATCAAGAAGATTTTCGGCATAGCTTTTTTACTTGCTGGCTTGTTTATTTTTAACAGCCCGATAGGGATTGCTTACGGCGTTCTTTGTAATACCTTGGTAAGCGCGTTTGTGAATGCACATCCAAATAAGAATTTTTTAAACTACGGGTATTTTGAACAAATGAAAGATGTGCTTCCAAGCTTTATTTTATCGTTTATTATGGGGGCTTTGCTTTATGCCTTTGGAACCTTGGAATTGCCTGTGTATTTGACCTTTGTTTTAGAGGTACTTTTGGGTATTGTAATCTACTTTGGCCTTGCAAAACTACTACATTTTGAATGTTTAGATTACCTGATTCAGACTGTAAACGATATTAGGAAAAAGCATGGAAAATAAGAAGATTACCGTAACATCGCCGCTCCTTCCGGAGCTTGATGATTTTATCCCGATGCTCAAGGATATTTGGGATAGAAAGTGGCTTACCAACAATGGCTACTATCATCGTGAATTGGAAAAGGCACTTGCTGAATATCTGGGTGTACAGTATATCAGCTTGTTTACCAACGGTACGCTTCCGCTTATTACAGCCTTGCAGGCCATGCGCATTTCTGGAGAAGTGATTACAACTCCGTATAGCTTTGTCGCAACAACGCATTCTATTTGGTGGAACGGATTGAAACCGGTTTTTGTCGATGTCGATGAAGCTACAGGCAACATTGACCCTGAAAAGATTGAAGCTGCCATTACTCCGCATACAACGGCCATTATGCCGGTGCATGTCTATGGCACTCCGTGCAACATGAAACGCATTCAGGAAATCGCCGACATTTACGGTTTGAAGATTATCTATGATGCCGCACATGCGTTTGGCGTAACGCAGAATGGAGAATCCGTATTGAAGGCCGGCGATATGAGTACCCTGAGTTTCCATGCGACGAAGGTTTACAACACTATTGAAGGTGGCGCCCTTGTTTGCCATGACGAGGCTACAAAGAAGCGCATTGACTATCTGAAGAATTTTGGCTTTGCCGGTGAAACGACCGTCGTTGCCCCTGGTATCAATAGCAAGATGGATGAAATCCGCTCTGCATACGGCTTGCTCAACTTGAAGCAGGTCGATGATGCCATTGCAAAGCGCAAGGCTGTTGCCGAAAAATATCGTGAAGCCTTGAAGGATATTCCTGGCATCCGTTACTTGCAAGATGTAGAAGGCGTTCGCCATAACTATGCCTACTTCCCGATTTTCATTAGCGAAGAATATGGCCTTAGCCGTGATGAACTTTACGCAAAGCTCCAGGAACACAATATTTATGGCCGTCGCTATTTCTACCCGTTGATTAGCACGTTCTCTGCATATAAGGGCCTTGATTCTGCAAATCCGGCAAACCTCCCGGTCGCACATAAGCTTGCCGACCAGGTTCTTTGCCTGCCTATGTTTGCCGGCCTTGATGATGAAGGCGTAAATAGAGTTATTGACGTTGTTACAAAGCGCGCTTAACGGGGTGGCATGAAGAATATTCTTGTATTCCCGTGTGGTTCTGAGATTGCGTTGGAAGTGTATCGTGCCGCGATTCACTCGGCACATTTTCATTTGGTCGGCGCAAGTTCCGTGAATGACCACGGCAAGTTCGTTTTCGAAGATTATGTAGATGGCCTTCCGTTTATTACGGATGCTGGTTTTATTCCTGCAATAAAAAAAGTTATTCAGGAGCGTGACATCGACGCAGTTTACCCTGCAATGGACGCTGTCATTGAAATCCTGAAGTCAAGTGAAGCAGAACTTGGTGTTCCTGTAATTTCGTCTCCTGTTGAAACTACAAAGATTTGCCTTTCTAAATCGGTAACATACGGCGTTCTTGAAAATGTTGTGCGCACTCCGAAGCTGTATTCAAAGGCTGAACTTGCAAATGCAGATGCGTTACCGTACCCGCTTTTTGCAAAACCGGATGTCGGTTACGGTTCCCGTGGCGCTCGCAAGATTAATTCCGCTGTAGAACTTGCTGCGCACCTGGAAACATTCCCGACTTGCATAGTCACGGAGTTTTTGCCCGGCGAAGAATTTACCGTAGATTGCTTTTCTGATAAGAACGGAAAGCTTGTATTCTCTGCGCCGCGTCGCCGTGCGCGCATCATGAACGGCATTAGCGTAAACACGATGCCTGTCAAGGACGATCTGGAATCGTTCGACAAGATGGCAGAAAGCATCAATGCTAAAATTGCTTTCCGCGGAGCATGGTTTTTCCAGGCCAAGTACGATTCCAACGGCAAGCTTGCCTTGATGGAAGTGGCAAGCCGCTTTGGCGGCTCTTCATCGCTTTTCCGTGCGCAGGGCGTAAACTTTGCCTTGATGTCTATTTTCGATGCCTTTGACATTTCTGTCGCCCTTTTGCGTAACAGCTACGATGTTGAAATGGACCGTGCGCTAGATAACAAGTACAAGGTCAATTTAAAATACAGCGAAGTCTTTGTCGATTTTGACGACTGCATTTATCTGGAAAAGAAGTTTGTGAACGATGCCCTTATGGCATTCCTTTTCCGTTGCATCAACAAGGGTATCAAGGTTTCGCTCCTTTCACGCCATGACGATGTAAAGCTTGGCAAGTTGGATGACCTGTTGAAGCAACTTCGCCTGACGCAGATTTTTGACCGCATCATCCATGTGGATCCAAGTGAAAAGAAGATTGACTATATCGATAACACGGATGCAATCTTTATTGATGATTCCTTTGCCGAGCGCAAGGCTGTCGCTGAAAGGTTCAACATGCCTGTCTTTAGCCTAGATATGATTGAGGTACTCTAATGGAATTTTCCTTTGACGTAAAGCGTGTCCAGGACCGCCTTTTGGAAATGGCCAAGGCCATCGCAACGATTCTTGAAAAGAACAACATTCCTTATGAAATTGCCTTTGGAACATTGCTTGGTGCAGTCCGCCATGGCGGTTTTATCCCTTGGGATGATGACTTTGACTTTTTCCTTTTCGATGACACTTACGAACAGGCGATGGATGTGCTTGCCAGGGAACTTCCTAAAGACATGTTCCTTGAAAACGAAAAGTCCGAGCCAAAGTATTTCCATGCCTGGGCCCATGTCAAGGACATGAATTCTGAATGCAAGTGCGAACACTACCCGCAAGATGAACTGTATTCTCACCATGGCGTAAGCGTCGATCTTTACAAGATCAAGAAGATGACTCTTGGCAATTTTGCACAGTTCCGCTACGAACAGGCCGTGGCTTACATTGAACGCCGTAAGCAGCTCGGCTTTATCACGGACGAAGATTTCGAAAAGCGTCGCGCATCCTATGAAGAACGCAAGAACAAGGATGCAGTGCAATCCGATCGTGAAATTCTTGCATACCCGTTTGATATCGGCATGCAATACCCGGAAGATGTGTTCCCGCTCAAGCGCTATAAGATCGGTGACTACGAGTTCTGGGGCCCGCAGAATCCAGACCACATTTTGACAATGCGCTATGGCGACTACATGTCGCTTCCTCCGGAAGAAGCTCGCATTCCGCATTACAACAGTGTAATTTTTAAGTAGAGGCTACTATGAAGCGTGTTATTACCTATGGAACTTTTGACTTGCTCCATTATGGACATATCAACCTTTTGCGTAGAGCTAAGGCTCTTGGCGATTACCTTGTCGTAGCGCTTTCTACAGACGAATTCAATTGGAATTCGAAGCAGAAGAAATGTTACTTCAGCTATGAAAAGCGCAAGCAGCTTTTGGAAGCCATCCGTTATGTTGATCTTGTAATTCCAGAAGAAAACTGGGAACAGAAAAAGACCGATGTCAAGGAATATCACATTGACACTTTTGTGATGGGCGACGACTGGAAGGGTAAATTTGACTTTCTCAAGGAACAATGCGAAGTCGTTTATTTGGAACGCACTCCAGAAATCAGCACCACGCAAATCAAGAAAGACTTGGAAAATAAGTAATGACTGAAATCGAACGTATTGTAGCAAAAGGTGTTGTACCTGAAAATTTTTTTGAGCCAGCAGTTGTTTGCGATTTTCTAGTTGACTCCAAACGAAAAAAAATTTGGGCAATAGAACTTGAAATGCTTTTAGAATTAGACCGAATTTGCAGAAAGCATAATCTTAAGTATTTTTTGGCCTATGGGACCCTTTTAGGAGCTATTCGTCATAAGGGGTTTATTCCTTGGGATGATGATGCCGATGTCATCATGCCTCGTGATGATTATGAAAAGTTTATTCAATTGCAGGATGAATTTAGAAATCCGTTATTCTTGCAAACTCCGTATACAGATCCTGAATACTTCGTGTCGCATTCAAGAATTCGTAATTCAAATACGACAGCGATTAGCCCTATCATGAAATATCAGAAAATGAATCAAGGCATTTTTATAGATATTTTCCCGCTAGATCATGTAGTAATGGATGGTGCTCAAGAACGTTTCAATCAGATTCAGTTGCTAAATATTGCCAATGGCACTTATATGCGTAGATGCAATCCCGAACTAGATGAAAAAAATAGAAAGCGTGTTGCTGAATATCATCGTAATCCTATGGAAGACTATGAACAAATCCATAAGATTGCAAGCCAATTCAATACGTTGCCTACTGAGAAATTGGCGGTCACTGTTTGCACAATGGATGCCTTGGAACATAATCTTTGGGATGTGGTAGATTATGAGAACGTGATTGAATGGGAATATGAAGGACATAAGCTTTTTATTCCTGCTGCATACGATAAAGTTTTGAAGGGTGCTTATGGAGATTATATGCAGTTGCCTCCTATAGAAAAGAGGGGTATGCAACATGGACATTATTTATTTGATCCAGACATTCCTTACATACAATATTTGAAATAATTAATAAAACATTGATGAACATTTTCTTGATTCTAAATATTCACGAATTTTGAAAGTTGAAATTTCGTGAATCTAAAAACACCATGAAAAAACAAGAATTTGATATATTGAAGGTGCTTTTGCAGTCTTCATCTGTTTCTCAAAAAAAAATTTCTGAAAAATGTGGTGTTTCTGTAGGTGCTGTAAATTCCGCACTTAAGAATCTAAAGAAATATGACTTTCTAGATAATGAATGTCGTTTAACGCCAACAGCACAAAAGCATGTAAAGAAAAATGCTCCTGTAAATGCAATCATTTTGGCTGCTGGTTTTGGCATGCGAATGATTCCTATAAATAAGGATGTTCCAAAGGCTTTGATTGAGGTTCACGGAGAACCCCTTATTGAACGGGTTATTAGGCAGCTTCATGACAGGGGTGTTAAAAAGGTCTTTGTTGTTGTCGGATTTATGAAGGAACGCTTTGAATACTTGATAGATAAGTATGGTGTTGAACTTGTTATAAATACGGCCTATGCAAAAAAAAATAATTTGCATTCCTTGGCTATTGTTTTAAGGCATATATCAAATTCATACATAGTTCCTTGTGATATTTGGTGCAAGGAAAATCCATTTGATTATTATGAGCCTTATTCTTGGTATATGGTTACGCCAGATAAGAGCGTTGAAAGTTCGGTGCGGATAAACCGAAAAAAAGAATTGGTTCCTTTGAAAAAAAAAGAAACCGGAAATAGCATGCTTGGCATAGCTTATGTGACTGCGGAAGATTCCTCTGTGCTTAAAACTATGTTGAAACAAATGGATTGCGATTATCATTATGATAGTTCTTTTTGGGAAGATTCCCTTGTTGCCTGTGGCAAAAAAGTGTATGCCCGTGAAGCTGCAAAAGAAAACTGTGTAGAAATCAATACTTATGAGCAACTTCGCGAATTTGATAATAATTCATTACATTTACAATCGGATGCTATCGCTATTGCGGCAAGAGCATTGCATGTAAGCGTTGATGATATTACGAATATTGAAATGCAAAAAAAAGGCATGACTAATAAATCTTTTTTGTTTAGTTGCAAAAAAAAGAAATATATCATGCGTATTCCAGGCGAAGGAACTGATTTGTTGATTAATCGGCAAAACGAGGCGTTTGTTTTTGCAAAAATGGCAGGACGAGGAATTTGTGACGAAGTTGTTTATATTAATCCAGAAAATGGCTATAAGATTACAAAGTTTTTGAATGCAGCTCGTCCATGTAATGCTTATAAAATAGCAGATTTAAAAAGATGTATGCAAAAGCTCCGTGAATTTCATAATATGAAAATTCAAGTAGAACATTCGTTTGACTTGTTTTTTCAAATTGAATTTTATGAAAACTTGAGAAAGGGTGCTGCATCGGTTTTTATAGATTACGACACTACAAAGCGAAATGTGTTATCATTGAAACCATTTGTTGAAAGTTTAGTGACAGAAAGGTGCCTGACTCATATAGACGCTGTTGCTGATAATTTTTTGTTTTCAAAAAATGCTTCCGGGGAATCAACGGTAAGTCTAATTGACTGGGAGTATGCGGGAATGCAAGATCCTCATGTTGATCTCGCAATGTTTTGCATTTATTCTTACTACAACAAGAAACAAGTAGATCGTTTGCTAGATATTTATTTTGAAAAAAAATGCACTAATTTAATTCGTATAAAAGTGTATGCCTATATGTCAATTTGTGGTCTTTTATGGAGTAATTGGTGCGAGTACAAAAGTATGCTAGGTGTTGAATTTGGAGAATATCATTTGTATCAATACCATTATGCGAAAGAATTCTATACACTTGTTCAAAAAGAACTTGCCAGATTAAACATGAATAAATTTGGAGCTGAGTAATGTATTTTGTAAAAAGAGCCATTATTATGGCTGCTGGCATTGGCAATAGAATGCGTCCCGTTACTTTAGAAACGCCCAAGCCATTGGTAAGGGTAAATGGCATTCGCATGATTGATAGCGTAATTCAAGCTCTCCATAAAAATGGAATTTTTGAAATTTATGTTGTTGTGGGGTATTTGAAAGAGCAGTTCACTTCTTTATCGAGAGAATACGAAGGTGTAAAAATTATTGAAAATCCTCTTTATGATATTTGCAACAATATATCTTCCTTATATGTAGCTCGAGATTATATTGAAAATGCAATTATTTTAGATGGAGATCAGCTTATATATAATGATTCAATATTAGCTCCCACATTTGAAAAGTCGGGCTATAATGCTGTTTGGACAGATGGTGAAACTACTGAATGGTTAATGCAAGTAGAAAACAATCATGTGACTAGTTGCAGCCGCGTTGGTGGAATTCGTGGCTGGCAGTTGTACAGCATTTCTCGCTGGACAGCAGAAGATGGTAAAAAACTGAAAAATTTTTTGGAAATTGAATTTGAACAAAAGGAAAATAGACAAATTTATTGGGATGATGTAGCCATGTTTTGTCACTTTGAAGACTTTGATTTAGGCATTCGACCTATGAATGCATCTGATATTATTGAAATTGATAATTTTAGCGAGTTAGTATCTATTGATCCTAGTTACAAGACTTTGTATAAGGAAGCGTAATGAAATCGTCAAAAAATATTGATTGGATGATCACATTGATTCCGTTCATGTTCGTGATTGTTTTGAGCATTCTTTTTTTTATTATGCCAGAACAATCGAATGCGGCTTTAAGTAAAATTCGTTTCTTCTTTGGAGATACCTTTGGCACTTATTATCTTGTATTTGGCTTAGGATTTTTTATAATGTCTCTTTTTCTTTCAATGTCCAAGTATGGAGACATTGTTTTAGGGAGTCCAAATGAAAAGCCCAAGTATTCGTTTTTTACTTGGGGATGTATGATGTTTACTTGTGGCCTTGCGGCGGATATCCTTTTCTATTCCTTTTCTGAATGGGTTATGTATGCAACAAATCCACATATTGCTGAACTAGGTAGTGTGCAGGACTGGGCTGGAGTATTTCCAATATTCCATTGGAGCTTTATACCTTGGGCTTTTTACCTGGTGCTTGCCGTTTCTTTTGGCTTTATGTTGCATGTGCGTAAACGCAATAGACAAAAATATTCAGAAGCTTGCAGGCCTCTTTTAGGAAAGTATACTGATGGCTTACTTGGTCGAATTATTGATTTGCTTGCTGTATTTGCTTTGCTTGCTGGAACTGCGACAACATTTAGTGTGGCAACGCCGCTTATGGCAAGTATCATTACAGAACTTTTCCATGTTGAAATTAGTAGGACTGCAATTACAATTGTAATTTTACTTGTTACATGCGCCGTGTATACCTATTCGCTATTACATGGCTTTAAGGGTATAGGCTTGCTTGCAAAAATTTGCATATTCATGTTCTTTGGCCTAAATTTTTATGTTCTGTGTTTTGGTGGCGAAGCTAGGTATATTATTGATACCGGTGTGGAATCGTTTGGCCGTATGGTTCAAAATTTTATTGGACTCTCTACATATACAGATCCACTTCGTAAAAATAATTTCCCGCAAGATTGGACTATTTACTATTGGGCCTATTGGATGGTTTGGTGTGTTGCCGCTCCTTTTTTTATAGGAAATATTTCTAAGGGTCGTACAATCCGCCAAACTTTGCTTGGAGGTTACGTGTTTGGTGTTGGTTCAACAATCGTAAGTTTCATTATT
Source organism: Fibrobacter sp. UBA1765 (assembly GCA_002314675.1). Taxonomy (GTDB): domain Bacteria; phylum Fibrobacterota; class Fibrobacteria; order Fibrobacterales; family Fibrobacteraceae; genus UBA1765. Next base: position 30,746 of record DCGZ01000078.1, read on the forward strand.
CTTGGAAATTATTCTTTGGGTAGGCAGGTTACTGGGGTAACCGATTATATGGCTGAGTATTCTACTTCTGGGGATTTGTATTCTATGATTATAAACATTATAAATACGCTGCCCTGTGCCCCGTTTGTTCTTGTAGCTGTTTTACTTACGATGGTCGCTTTTTATGCTACTTCTTTTGATTCTATTGCTTACACGGTTTCTTGTTATAGCTATCATAAACTTGATGAAAATGAAAATCCTCATAAGTTTGTGCAATTGATGATTTGCATTTTGCTTATTGTGTTACCTATTGCTTTGGTGTTTAGCGAGAGTTCTATGAACAGTTTGCAATCGGTAAGTATTGTGGCTGCATTCCCTATAGGCTTTGTAATGTTGCTGATTCTTGTTAGTTTTTTGAAGGACGGCCAAAAATATATAGATGAGAATAAATAAATTTTGTATGAATATGAATAAATTGCGTTCACAAGAAGAAATTATGGCTAAGTGGCAGCCAAATGTAAAGCCACTTGTAAGTATTCGCTGTACAACCTTTAATCAAGAAAAATACATTGCTGAGTGTATTGAAGGCTTTTTAATTCAAGAAACTGATTTTCCATTTGAAGTGTGCGTTCATGATGATGCTAGCAAAGATTCTACTGCATCCATAGTTCGTGAATATGAAGCAAAATATCCGAAGATTATAAAGACTATATACGAAACAGAAAATCAGTGGTCCAAGCAAGACGGCTCTTTTACGCGTGTCGTAACAAGTATGCTCACAAGTAAGTATGTAGCCATGTGTGAAGGTGATGATTATTGGGTTGACCCTCAAAAACTTCAAATTCAAGTGGAATTTTTGGAAAACAATCCAGAATATTCTATGACATTCCATGACGCCATCATTAAGAATGAACCGGGTGTTCCTGAAAAACTAGATGTTTACCCATCCATGGAAGATCGAGATTACACGGCAACAGAAATGTTTGCAAAGTGGACCGTTCCTACGGCATCCATGATTTATCGTAGGGAAGTACTGGATTTCAAATTAAAGGATCCTGACGCTGTTTTGAATGGAGACATTTATCTTGTTGAAAAGTGTGCTGCTATGGGCAAGGTGCGTTGCTTTAATAAGAAAATGTCAGTATATCGTCGTCAACCATCGGGAGTGACATGGGACTCATCTCGCAAAATAAAACGATTACTTGCCTACCCAAGGCATTATGAAGGTCTTAGGGATAGCTTTCCAAAAATAGATCGTAGGCTTATTAATAGGTCTATTTGCAGTGCATATTTTAATACTTTACCTTATTTGCCATTTGCAAGAAAAATCGGCTGTATTTTTAAGGCTGTTAAGATATCGCCAAAGTATTTTGTAAAGCTAGTATGCCGCCGCCGAAAAAATAGGTAGAAATGTTTTCCTAATCTATAGAATGTATTCCTTCTGTTTTGTAATATGAAACGCGTTTGCTATTTTGATTTGCTGAATGTTTTTGCATGTATTAGTGTTGTTGCTTTACATTGCAATAGTTATGTACATTCCTTTCATCATAATGCTGCGTGGTTGCAGGCATTGGCTGTTGAAGTGGTACTGTTTTCTGCCGTGCCTATTTTCTTTATGCTTTCTGGTGCTACATTGCTTGAATTTAGAAAGCGCTATTCTATTCAGGAATTCTACAAGAAAAGATTTTCGAAGACCTTGTTACCTTATTTATTTTTTAGCATTCTTTCTTGTGCCTTAGCTTTTTTTAAAGGGACCTCATTTAGCATTCATGATGTGGTTTCTGTATTGCTGACCGGACAGGCTCCATATTCCAATTATTGGTTTTTTATACCTCTTTTCTTGTATTATCTCTTTACACCGGCTCTAGAAAAAATTGCGTCGAATAGTTCTGCAAAAGGTATTTTAAAACTTGTTTTCTGCCTATTTATTTTTAGATCTATAGTTCCTGTTTTTAATAGAGCTTTTGATTTTTCGATTACTCAAGCTACGCCTATTTTTGGCTATGCCTTTTTTGCGTTTCTTGGCTATGTGTTGTCTAAGTTGGAACTTGAAAAGAATAAGCTCGTGATGGTTTTACTTGCGATAACAACTCTCGTATCGTGGGGAGTTCGTTATGCCTTTGTACAGGGACTTATGGCAAGAGATCCGTTTTGGTTTGATTACTTTGCATTTTATTCAGTAATTCCAGCAACATTTTTATTTCTTGCCGCAAAACGGTTAAATGGCTTTATCTGTAAGCGAGAAACACTTTGCAATAGACTGAAAACGCTTTCTTCGCTCAGTTTCGGGGTGTACCTACTGCATGGATTTGTTCTTGCTCTTTTGCCTTTTGGTCATGGTACGCTTACATATAGAATCGCTTGTATTCCTGTCGTATATGGAATTTGTTGTTTGACCGTATTCGTCGTCAAAAGGGTCAAGGTTTTAAAGTGGCTCGTTCCATAAAAAGCTAATTTTAGTTTATGAAGAAATATGATTATCTTATTGTAGGTTCGGGACTTTTTGGTGCGACTTTCGCATACCGCGCAAAGCGAGCTGGCAAAACTTGCCTTGTAATTGATAAGCGTCCTCAGCTTGGCGGCAATGTCTATTGCGAAAATGTAGAAGGCATCAATGTGCATAAGTATGGTGCTCACATTTTCCATACCTCCAATAAGCGAGTCTGGGATTTTGTGAATTCCATTGTAGAATTTAATCGTTACACAAATTCTCCGGTTGCAAATTACCATGGCAAGCTTTACAACTTGCCGTTCAACATGAATACGTTCTACCAGATGTGGGGCGTTACAACTCCTGCTCAGGCAGAAGCGAAGATTGCAGAACAAAAGGCGGAAGCTGTTGCCGCATTAAATGGCAGGGAACCAGCAAATCTTGAAGAACAGGCATTGACGCTTGTCGGTCGTGATATTTTCGAAAAGTTAATCAAGGAATATACCGAAAAGCAATGGGGCCGCAAGTGTTCGGAACTCCCGGCCTTTATCATCAAGCGCTTGCCAGTTCGCATGGTATTTGACAACAACTACTTTAACGACAAATACCAGGGCATTCCTATCGGTGGCTACAACAAGCTGGTTGAAGGTTTGCTTGAAGGCGTTGAATGCAAGACTAACGTAGATTTTTTTGCAGAGTATAAAAATTCTTGGCGTGATGTTGCTGATAAGCTTGTATATACTGGTGCTGTCGATGAATACTTTGATTATAAGTTAGGCAAGCTTGACTGGCGTACGGTAAGCTTTAAGACTCGTGTTGAAGATACTCCGAATTTTCAGGGCAATGCCGTTGTGAACTATACGTCGCACGACGAACCTTACACTCGTATTATTGAACACAAGCACTTTGAAATGTTTGGCGCGGCTGTCTATGATTGCAAAAAGACTGTCGTGAGCGAGGAATATTCTACGGAATATAAAGACGGCATGGAACCGTATTACCCGGTAAACAATGACCGCAACAATGCTCTTGCCGAAGAATACAGAAAGCTTGCCCTCCAGGAAAAGGATGTAATCTTTGGAGGCCGTCTTGGACAGTATAAGTATTTCGACATGGCTCCGGTCATTGAACAGGTTTTGAATATCGAAAAATTTTAGGATTTAGTAATGCTTGATAAGTCAAAGATAAAGATTCTTGTTTGTTGCCATAAGCCAAGCGAACTTCCGCAAGATGAAATCTTTTTGCCGATTCACGTTGGTGCCGCGATTTCTAGCGTTGACCTTGGAATTCAGCGCGACGACCAGTTGAACGGTGAATCGTGTGATAACATTAGTGACAAGAACAAAAGTTTTTGTGAGCTGACCGCTATTTACTGGGCTTGGAAAAACATCAAAAAACTTTATCCTGACTTAGAATATATTGGCTTGAATCATTATCGCCGTTTTTTTGCATTTGATGAATCTCGCATAACTGGTAGCGGCATTCCAAAAAATGTTGCAAACATCACTAATTACAAGATTAACGAGCAAAAACTTTCTGCCTGGCTTTCTGCGGGCAGTGTGGTTGCAACGCCAAAGGCCTTTTTAAAGACGTCAGTTGCTAGCGGCTATGAGCATGCCCACAACAGTTCTGACTTGCGTATAGTGCATAATATTGTTAAAGACAAATATCCAGAATTCTTGAACGCCTTTAACGAAGTGTTCCTGGGTTGTAATTTCTTCTATGATTGCAATATGTGCATTATGCCTTGGAATGAATTCGAGGCATATTGTGAATGGCTTTTTGGAATTTTGTTAGAAGCTGAAAAGCAGATTGATACAAGCAATTACGATTCCTATCAAAAAAGAATCTTTGGGTTCCTTTCGGAACGCCTTTGGACTGTCTGGGTAATGCATAAGCATTATGCGCTCAAGAACTTGAACTATTATGTATATACGGAACAGCCAAACAAGATTGATGATGGTTTTGTTGCCCGCTTGAAGTTTCGTAAAATGCGCTTGAAGGATGACTTCGCCTTTTACCTTTCTAAAGTTCGTGGAAGCAAGCAAGAACGCTATTGGGTAGTGCCATAGGTATTTTATGATAGAAGTTGTTCTTTGTACAGATGATAACTACGTAATGCCGACGGGCGTTCTTATGGAATCTATTGCCCGTACAAATGCTGGCGTAGAATTTCACTATAATGTCGTAACGGCTGGCTTGAGCGATGAATCCAAGGCGGCATTAAAGACATGTGCAAAGGCACCGTCAAGCGTCGATTTTTTTACGATTGATAAATCTATTCTTGCGTCTTGCCCGATCCGCCCCGATGAACATGTTTCAATAGCAACGTATTTTAGGCTTTTGCTTCCAAGCATTATGCCTGCAAATGTTGATAAGCTTTTGTACTTGGACGGTGATATCATTTGTACAGGTTCTTTGCAGGAACTTTGGAATGTTGACTTGAATGGCTTTTCTGCGGCTGCGGCCCCAGATATGCGTTGCAATGACAAGACCATTTTTGAACGCCTTTCCTTGCCGTTAGATTCAGAATATTTGAATGCTGGCGTGATGCTTATAAATCTTGATTGGTGGCGCAAGAATGATGTTCAAAATAATGCCCTGAAGTACATTTCTGAAAATTCCGATGCATGCCTTTTCCATGATCAGGATGCCTTGAATGTTGTTTTGCATGGAACGATGAGGCGAATTTCCGTTCGCTTTAATTACCAGGAGCATTTCTTTGAACCTTTTGAAAAACAGGAAAATATTAGCAGTATCCATTTTGATGATATTGAATCGTCAAAGAATGATTTGCGCCTGATTCACTATACCGGCCGAAAAAAGCCTTGGCATAGGGAATGCGTGAATCCATTGAAGACTGTTTGGCAGGCTGTTTATTTCAAGTCCATCTGGAAGGAACAAAAGCTTGGCTATAAATATTCTGGAATGAAGCGAGTCCGACACATTTTAAGAAAAAAGCTTGAGCATCTTGGCCTTGTTAAAAGTAAAAGCCCATATAGGGATATAGATGTAAGTTCAATAGAAAAGAACTTGATTGCAAAATTCTAGGATTTCTATATTTGTGCTTGAACTAATATGATTGACGCTCTCGTATATCTTCTTTTATTTTCTTTAGTCTTTATACTTTTGTATAGAGATACGGAAGAGCGTTTCATTGCATTGTTTTTGGGAACAGTTCTTTTCCCATCTTGCGTGTGGTTCATGGATTCTCCAAAGGTATCGCCACAGCACCTTCTGCTTTATGGATTTTTCTGTGCCGAGATTGCAAACCATTATGGCGATGTGAAAAGGGCGATTTTAAAATTCCCTCTTTTTATACCGCTGTTTTTAGTCATTGTTTCGTTTGTTTGCACCGTTGTTTCTAACGAAGGCTTTAAAATAAAGAATTTTTATGACCTTACTAGAAACATTATAGAGCTTTACGGTTATCTGGTTGCCGCCTATATTATTGGCCTTAGAATTTCTGTAAAAACAACGCTTGAAAAATTGTTTTGGCCTCTAATGATTCTTGGTTTTTTAGGAATCGTAGAAGGCCTGTTTAACGCCAATTACCCGTACAAGTATATTTGTTCCGCTTTCCCGAACTACGATGGATTTTACCCGTTGAATTCAAGCATTAATGCTAGTGATGGATGGCGCACCAGAACCTTGCTTACGACGACATACCCAACGGCGTATGGAACATTGCTGACTGTTATTGTGCTGTCTACGTTCCCCATGTTAAGGCATTTGGATTTGAAAAAGAATTACAAGATTGCCTTTGTTTTGGTGTTCCTTGCAAATCTGTATTTTTGTGGTAACAGAACTGGAATCCTATGTACGGGCATTGGTCTTGTGTTCTGGCTCACCAAAAAATGGCCCCTGTTTATAAAGCTTGTGATGATTATTTTGCTCTCCATGGCGGCATCTCTTTATGCGTATAAGGCTGTGGAATATTTTTCACGAGAAACCCGTGGAAGTTCAATTCAGCTCCGTCAGCAGCAACTGGCGTTTTCCTATATGCAAATCGTGAACAAGCCTATCTTTGGCAATGGAGCTTCTTACCTGACAAAGCATATTTTTGAACGCGACGCCTATGGCGACCGTGTCGAAGACGATGAAATCAAGGGTATGGAATCCATTTTGTTCCCGAAGCTTATTAACTACGGATTCTTTGGCCTAGGAACATATTTCCTGCTTTGTGCCTGGATATTCTTTTATCTGTATAAGCGTCGGGAACATTGTCCAGAGGCTCAATGCGGCTATTTGCTTATATTCTCTGGAACCTCGTTCTTTGTCCTTTCTGGCGACATGGGCGGCGCATCAGCGTTTATGTACTTGATGCTTGGCCTTTTTGTAGGCAGTGTCAAGTCAGTGGATGAAGCGAAGATAGAGGAAGAGCATGCTAAAGAACTCGAAGCCATGGCTTCGAAGTAATGCATACGGCGCAAAGGATTTTCCAAAGTAGCTAGGCTTCCATAATTTGTATTCTACTTTAGGAATGCTTTTGTGAATTTCCTTTAGGGCTTTTCTACGTTCGCTGCCATTTTTGTGTTCATTTGCAACCTTTGCAAATTTTCGAGCGTAGATCGGGCAGCGCCTGCGCATAATGGAAAAGGTAAAGTCGATCCCGTTCGCTTCTGCCCAATGCCCTAGTTTTTGGATTGATGATTCTCTTGCATCAATGTTGTTGATGGCTTTATTGAATGTGGCTGAAGTTTCGTTTTCTCGGTAATAATAAAAAGCGGTATTGATTATGGCTGCGTTCCGGGCTGCATGTAGGGCGTGAATAACAAAATGTACATCTTCATTGTAATGCAGCTCTGTATCAAAAGCTATGTCTTGGATTAAGGTGCGTTTGTAGAATACTCGCCAAACACTTCCCATAAGATTTATGCCTGGTCCAAGGCGTTTGTAAAACAATGAGTCTTTTTCTGCGTTGCTTAAAATTCTTGTTTCACCAAAATCTAGAGGCTCTGCGTTTCGTTTGCAGTTGGTTACCCTGGTAAATGGAGTGAACGCGATTTCTGTATCAAACTCTATAAATGTCTTGAAAGCATTTTCAAATTGGATTGCATCAATCCAGTCGTCTGCATCGATAAATGTAACGGCATCTTTTGTTGCTTTTGACAAGCCGAAGTTTCGAGCGTTGCTCACGCCTTTATTTTGAATGTGGAAAACCTTGATGCGCTCGTTTGCTGCCGCATCACAAATTTCTGCACTTTTGTCCTTTGATTCATCATCGACTAGAATCAATTCCCAATCAATTTTTGAAAGTCTTTGTATGGAATCGATACATTGCTGTAAATATTTTTCTGCATTGTAAACTGGTAATATTATGGAAATGGAATTGTTCATACGCGGCCTAGAATCCATTTTGCAGCAAGTTCACTTGCATTGCCTTTTTCACAAACATGTCCGTAAAAATCAAGAACTGCCTTGCAGTTTTCTTTTGCTGTATTTTCATCCATTTGTTCAATAATGTCGAAAAGCTCGTTTGCCGTTTGCGCAAACTTAAACGGGCTCTTTTCAATGTCAAAGTAAAGGCCCCTGCCAGACTTGTATTCGTCAAGGTCGGGTACGTAAAGCACGGTAGGCTTGCCTAAAAGAACATAGTCGCCGACAAGTGAAGAATAGTCAGAAATCACGACATCAGAAATTAAAAGAATGTCTTGCATTTCCGGGTAGCTTGATGCATCGACGATTCTTGAATCTTTAGACCAGCTTTCATCTGGCTTTACCTTGTAATGCTGCCTTATCAATACGCCCCATTTTTTGCCGTCACGCTTTTCAAGTCGCTCGATAAGGCTTGAAAAATCAATGGGCTCCATTCCAGAATCCTTTCCTCTAAATGTTGGAGCGTATGTAACAAGCCTGTCGAATTGTTCCAAGTGCAACGCCTTGCGCGTATCCATTGCGAGTTTTGAATAATCCTTGAAGAATATGTCGTTGCGTGGGCTTCCGCAGTGCAGAATTTCTCCGTCATGCTTCATTGCTGTACGAATGACCTTATCGCCATAGTCAGAGCCAGAAAGAATTACGTCAGCATGCTTGTAGGAATCGGCAAGAGATGTTGAACCGTCTGCAGAAATATCAACCCGCTTGAAGGCCCTGTCTCCATGCCAGGTATCCATATAGAGTTGGCCTTTGCGCTTGTGCGGAATTACAATTCCAGCATTGAACACCCAGAATTTTGCTGTAAAGAGTTCCCTGAATTCGGCGAAGGTCCCCTTGCGCACAATTTGAACGTAGCTTGGGACATCCTTGATTTGTTCAGGATTTTTTAAGCACCATACAATCTTCATGTCCGGTGCAATTTCATGCAGTTTTTCAGAGATCGCTCTTGGGTTGCAGTTATAGCGCAATCCGTTGTATGCTCTAAAAAGAACCTTTTTATTATCTAGCTTGTAAAGAATGGAAAAGAATGCACAAGCTGTCTTTAGGAACATGTTTTTTAGTTTGCGCTTCATGCTAGGCCTTCAATTCCTTGTATAGCTTATTTAGGCCTTCCAGAATCACACTGCCAGAAAAACGTGTCGTTGCATCTGTCCAAGCCTGTTTGCCCATTTCAACTCTTTGCAAATGGTTGTTGACAAGGGCTTCAAGGGATTCTTGTAACGCCGTAATATCGCCTGCATTTACGAGGTAGCCGTCCACTCCGTTTTTAACAACATGTGGAACACCGCCAGAAAATGTTGAAATGACGGGAAGGCCGATACCCATGGCTTCAACGAGGCTCATTCCAAAAGTTTCTGCGTAAGAGGGGAGCACTAACAAGTCAAATTTCACAAGCTCTTTTAGGTAGTCTTCGTGAGTGAGCCAACCCGAAACATGAATGTCTTTTGCCTTTGGTGATTTGGCGGCACATTCTTTTACCTGTTCCACTTCGCCATCGCCAAACAGGAACAGTTCTGCCTTGTTTTTAAAGGTAGCCTTATTGAACGCTTCGATCAAGTCGTAAACGCCCTTGCGCTTTCCGTATCTGCCAGAAAATACGATTTGAACAGGCAAGATTCCGTTTTGCTGTGCGTCAAGTTTGTTCTCAAGCTTGATAGGTTCGCTTGCCAGGGATTCGCAAGGATTTGGAATCACGACATATTTGCCAGCGCCATTCAAGAATTCTTTTAGGAACGTTTCCATGTCTGGCGTAATGCAGATTATTTTTTCGGCATGGAGCAGGTAGTCTTGAATTTGTTTTTTCTTATGGGGCTTTGCCTCTGAGCAGAACTTTGTGAACTGGCTTCCGTGAATATGCGCAGTATATTTTTTGCCGCGCAGGCGTAAGCAGCGGCTGATTAGATATTTGCGAAAAAAACTTCCGTAGCTAGAAGTGTGGATCTGGTAAAAATCAAACTTTCCCGGGCAAAGCAAAAGCTTTATGCAGAGTGTAGCAAGCATCGGGAGTGATTTTACAAAGGATCCGTTATAACTTGCAACGATGTTTTTGCTTGGCAACTTGAAAAGTTTCTTGTAGCTTGCAAGAACCGAGCTAATGCCGCCCATTACATATAATGCTGGGCCGATGTGACAAATATTATTGATCATGCTGAAACCTTAATTTTTGTTTCAAAACGTACCGTTCCATTGCATTCCATTTTGGCGTACAAAACATTTGTTGGGTTGCGCTCTCCAAAATGTTCAGAGTACCAGCCCATGGTTTTAGGCGTATCTTCGCCACGCACGATTCTGTAGGTAAGCGATTTGTCGAGCGTGACTTGCACGGAGCGAGTCGTTGGATGCGTTAACGTTGCGGTATTGCCCGAAAGTTCTACACTTACGCTAGGGTGCAAATGGAATGGAATTTCTGCAGAATACTTGTTTCCGGCAAGCGTGTCGATAATAGTGAATTCGTCAGCATTCCTGTCGTAACGGATTTCACGGACATGGGTTACGCCTTCTTTTGAATAACCATTATGGGTTGCTGTAATGCTATTTTCGTTTGCAGAAAGAACCTTGGATTGATAATGGTTTAGCCACATTGTTGGCCCGGCTAGGCTTGCCTGGTTCCTGCCGTTAATGCAGATCGTATTGTGTGCTAGCGTACTGACAAAATATTTGCGAAGTTCCTTATGGGTGTGATAGGTGAATGTTCCCACGTCTGCAAAAATCGGCTGTCCGTCAACATGCAGCATAAAGCTTAAAGCATCTGCGTGTCCGTGAGCTGCAATGCTTAAAAAGCCTAATGGCGCGGCATCAAAGTGCAGGTATGTTTCTTTGCGTGCGTCATCCTTGAATTTCTTTCTGAATATAAAGTGACCCTGGTCCTTGTAGAAAGAATTTGTGCTTGCAAGGTCTCCTGCACTGGGGAGCGCTTCAAAAATTTGTTGCCCCTTCTCCCCGAGAATTAAGCTGCATTTTTCGTCCCATTCAAGGTCAGAACGCTTTAAGGCAGGATCTTCAAAGTAAGAAGCAAAAGCCGCTAACAAAGACTTAAAGTTGTTAAAATGTCCACCTGCATCTGGCCTCAAGACAAAGCCGTCGTCACCATCACCGTACATGGGGTAGTTGTAATTAACATCCATGAAGGTGTTGAGATAACGCGCCATGCTGTGCAGGCGTTCGTTATAGCTTGTGCTGAACTTGATTTTATGTTGACGAGCAACAGAAGCCGCTATCAAGAAAAAATCATCTATGAACTGAATGTATTCTGCGGCTTCTTCGCGGTTTATGCCTTCGCTAGAATTTTGCAAAAGTATCTCTTTTTCAAGCCCTTTCTGTGCATATTTCAGTCGGGCTTTTTTTTGAGGAATGTCAAAGCCTGCAGCCGCGACAAATAAGCCCGCATATTCTGAAATCAGGTGGTTGTTTGCTGAGGAATAAAGTGACGGGTGCCTATGCGAAAACTCGGCGTGCTCGTTGATTAGCGGTTGCCAAACTTCGTTTACAAATTGCTCTACGGTGTTGTTTGCCTTGCAAAGTTCATCGATTTTTAAAAGGTTCCAACAGTAATACCAGTTGATCAGTCTAAGATTTACTTCAATGTTACTGTACCAGTTTACGCCCGTCAAGTAGGGGTTGGCGTTTTTCCAGCTGGTCAAATGGAACATGAATAGTTCTAGGTATTTCGCTTCCTTTTTTTCGCTATAAAGCTTTGCTATGTGCGTAAGGAACAAAAGCCTGTTCACTTCCCAAACATGCTTTGCGCTACCATATTCGTCGGAACGGATGTTTATTTTATGGGCAAATTTTTTAGGGAATGATTTTTGACTTTGAACATCGAGATGCCAGTCGATAGGCTTGAAAATATCTATGGCCTTTTCAAAGATCGGGTACATGAAATGTGCCGAATCATCGCTGATTATAGATGATTTTGGCAGTGCTATTTCTGCAGTTGCTTGCCTGTCGTAGATTTTTTTGTCAAGTACGTGAGTGCGTGCTCGTTGCTTTACTCGGTATACGATTTCTTTTGCAGAAAATGTTTTGATTCTTTGAATGTACCATGATATAGACATAACACGCAATTTAGCAAAATGCAGATTGTTGCTGCAATCAAAAAGGGCTACGCGTATTGCGCAGCCCTTAAAATGAAAATTTGCTTTTAAAGCTTTAATAGCTTTTTGTATGCACTAATAAGCTTAGGCTTTTCATAATCCCAGCTGAGTTCCGATTCCACGCGCTTGCGTCCGAAACTGCCCATTTCCGCAGCCTTTTCTGGATTGTCAAGCAACCACAGGATTTTTTCGGCAAAGTCCTCTGTGCTTGTGTTTTTTGCGTAGAGAGATGCTTCTTGTGCACTGAACATCCCTTCCTTTAGAGTGAACTGAACGATAGGCTTTCCAAAGGCCATGTATTCCATGATCTTGTTCATTGTTGACTTGTCGTTCATTTCGGAAGGTAAATCCGGGTTCACGCAAACGTCCGCCGTGTTCATGACGTCTGCAAGGTATTCGTCCGATACTCGGCCTGGGAATTCCACATATTCAGTCAATTCCATGGCTTCGTTCATTTTGCGAAGATCTTCAAGGGAAGGCCCTCCGCCCATAATGCAAAAACGAATGTCCTTGCGACCTTTCTTGTTAACGATGTAGTCGATGGATTCAAGGAGCAGGTCAATGCCTTCTTGCTTACCCATGACTCCGATGTAGCCTACAAGGTACTTGAAGCCTTCTTTAACGGCTTCTTGTGCAGGCCCAACCTTGAGCTTTGAAATGTTTGGACCGCTGCGGACAATCGTAACGTCTTCGGCTTTCTTTTTGCCTCGGCGCATTGCGATTTCCTTGTAGGATTCATTAGTTACAATGGCGTGTTTTGCAAAGTGGTATGTAAGACGTTCCACAAGCAACATGGCCCTGTAGCCAAGGCCCTTCTTGCCGAATTTTGCAATCCAGAGTTCAGGATTGATGTCGTGGTGGTCAAAAAGGAACTTGCAACGGGTCAGCTTAAAGAATGGGAACGCAGCAATGAAGATTAAGTCTGGCGGGTTACAGGCGTGAATTACATCCTGTACGCCCTGCTTGCGGAATACCTTGAATAGGAGGCGCGTCTCATGATAGAGAGCTCCAAGATATTCCTTGAAATATTCGATAGTTCTATTTGCTTCTGGAAGAGGATGTCGGTAGACCGTAATGCCGTCAAGAACTTCGTATGGAGTGGGGTAGGCTTTTGTTTGAGGGCAAATAACGGTAACCTCTGCACCTGCGTCGCGAAGCGCACAAGATTCTTGCCATACGCGCCTGTCGAAAGGAACTGGCAAATTTTCTACTACAATGCAGATTTTCTTGCCTGCAAGTTCTTTTTGAGTTTCCATTTTATTTACCAGCAGAATCCTTCGTAATTCGGCAAAGTTTCAATGCTTGCGTCCTTGGAACGGACCAAGTCCAAAAAGTGCACGTCCGGATATTTCTTTACAAGTTCTGGCAATTCCGGATTGCGGACCGTTGCAATGACAAGTGAAGTCTTGCTGAAAATATCTTCGACATTATCTTCGAGAAGCGGGAGCAAATGCGGGATTCTTGCATTGAGTTCGCGCTGGTTTGTTTCCGTTGCTCGGGCAATGTTCAAATAGCGGTCGTAAATGCGCAGCGAGCAACCCTTGCCAAGGATTGATTCTGCAAGGCGGATTGCTGCAGAGTTGCGAAGGTCATCTGTACCAGCCTTGAATGTAAGGCCGATAATGCCTATGGAACGTACGCCGATTTGCTGGATGCGTTCCATGACTCGCTGGATATGAATTATGTTGCTTAGGTCAATGGAAGACAAGATTGGCACTTCAACCTGGTTCGACTTTGCAAGGAAGTTGAGCCCCTTTAAATCTTTAGGGAGGCAGGAGCCACCGTATGCAAAGCCTGGCTTGAAGTAATAAGAAGAAATGTTCAGCTGCGTATCTTTGCAGAACAGGTCCATAACCTGGTGACTGTCAATGTCGAGCTTTTTGCAAATTGCGCCGATTTCGTTACCAAAGGCAACCTTGAGGGCGTGGTAGGAGTTGTTTACGAACTTGATGATTTCTGCAACCTTAGGCTGAACTTCTACAATTTCGCTTCCAAGCGGGGAATAGATTTCCTTCAGCTTGGAAAGAGCGCGTTTGTCTTCGCTGCCGATAACTGTAATTGTCGGGTTCAAGAAATCAGAAACAGCCATGCCTTCGCGCAAAAATTCCGGGTTTGAAACAACCGCAAAATTAATGCCTGCTCGTTTGCCAGAAATCTTTTCAAGGGTTTCCGTTACGAGCTCGTTTGTTCCTGGCGGAACTGTGCTTCTTATAATGATGATGTGGAACTTGGACTTTGCTCGTAGTGCAAAGCCAATGGAGCGCGCTGCTGAAAGAAGGTAGCTTGTGTCAAGTCGTCCGTCATTTGCGTTTGGCGTACCTACGCACAAAAAGGAAATTTCAGATTTAGCAACGGCTTCGTCGGTAGATGTTGTTGCAGAAACGCGGCCTGCGTCAAAGCCTTCTTTTAATACATCGTCGATATCGCGTTCGACAATTGTAGGAAGTCCTTGATTTATACGGTTGACCTTATTGCAGTCTACATCACATCCAATTACCTTATGGCCAAGTTTAGCTAAGCAGGCAACACCTACACAGCCAACGTAGCCAAGACCAAAAATGCTAATCGTTGCCATAAAAAATTACTCCGCCTTGCCTTTACCAATAGATACCACTTCAAAGCCAATATTTCTAAGGGCTTCTGCATCTAGAATGTTGCGTCCGTCAAATACGAATGCGGGCTTGGCCATAGAACTATAAATACGCTTCCAGTCAAGTTCAGCAAAGCACTTCCATTCGGTGCAAACTACAACCGCATGTGCGCCTTCGCTAGCCTTGTACGGGTCTTCTTCAAATTCAACTTGATCTAGGACGTCCTTCAAGTCGCGCTTTGCATCTGGGATTGCCTTCGGGTCGGTCACGACAGGAATAGCGTGTTCAGAAAGCAGGTCGCGAACTACGAGGTTTGCAGGGCTTTCTCTGGTATCGCCGGTGTTTGCCTTGAATGCAAAACCGAACACGGCAATTCGCTTGCTTGCAATTGTGTTGAACATGTTTTCAAGCATGCGGTCTACGACGCGGTGGGTCTGCCATTCGTTAATCTTCACGACGCTTTCCCAGTAGTCCGCTACTTGCGGAAGACCGTAATAGCCGCAAAGGTAGACCAGGTTCAAAATATCTTTCTTGAAGCAGGAGCCGCCAAAGCCAATGGAGGCCTTCAGGAACTTTGAACCGATACGGGTGTCTTTACCCATGACGTATGCAACTTCGTCTACGTCTGCGCCGGTACGTTCGCAAAGTGCGCTGATAGAGTTGATGGAGCTTATGCGCTGTGCAAGGAATGCATTGGCGGTAAGCTTTGTGAGTTCCGAACTCCACAAGTTTGTCGTGAGAATCTTTTCGCGTGGAACCCAGTGTGCATAAACATCGACAAGCTTTTGGCATGCCGCAAGGCCCGATTCGGTCTGGTGGCTACCGATCAAGACGCGGTCCGGTTCAAAAAGGTCCTTGATTGCGGTACCTTCGGCAAGGAATTCCGGGTTTGAAAGCACTTCAAAGTGTATGCCCTTTTCGTTGCTGTTTAGAATGCGTTCCATGGCTGCCGCTGTACGGACCGGGAGCGTTGACTTTTCAACAATGATCTTGCCTTCGTCTGCGATGTCAAGAATCTGGCGGGCGGTCTTTTCCCAGTATTGGAGGTCAGAAGCCTTGCCCGCACCGTGGCCGAAAGTTTTGGTCGGGGTATTTACAGAAACGAAGATAATGTCGGCTTCCTTGATTGCCGAAGGAATGTCGGTGCTAAAGAACAAGTTACGCCCACGAGCACGCTTTACAACGTCATCAAGGCCCGGTTCAAAGATCGGGAGGTTGTCACTGTTCCATGCGTCTATACGTGCCTGGTTGATATCAACAACGGTAACTTTAACATCTGGACACTTATCGGCGATTACGGTCATGGTCGGACCGCCGACATAACCTGCGCCAATGCATAAAATCTTCGTAGAAAAATTCATAGTAGCGTTAAAATAGGAAAAAAAAGGGTGGTGAGTATCTTTTTTGTTACTAATGATGTTCTCTAAATGTTCTTATTGAAAAGAAAACAAACTGGTAAGTTTTTTGTAAGAGAAAATGCCGTGGCTTGACAAGAAATCCAGACGATTTTATACAACCTACTATTTTGATATGTTTTTTTGCTAAAAAAACAATTTGCAAGAAAAATCCTATTTTCCTCATTTTGAGAGTGTTTTATATATATTCCCATATATGGGAAAAATTTTTTTGAGCGTAATGCTTCTTTTGCTACTAGGGTGCTCTAGCGATGAATCCTCCAGCATTTCTTTGGAAGAAATTATTACTCCTGGAGATGATTCTTCTTCAGGACAAAATTCTGATACGGTTTCACAGGGGAGCGTTGCCGATTTCCCTTATATAGGCGCGTATCCGGTAATTTTTTCTGAGGTGGATCCCGTAAATATTTCGTATAGGGACCATGAGGGTGATGACCCTGCATGGGTAGAACTGTATAATACCGCAGATACCGCAGTGAATCTTGCTGGGCTTTACTTGACCGATAAACTCTCGAAACCGACTAAATGGCAGTTTGGGAATGTCGTGGTCGCTCCCCATGAACATGCGATTGTCTTTTTATCCGGCAAGGATTTGAAAAATTTTGAACCTCCCCACGATTCCTTGAATATGATTGGCTCTGGAATTTGGAGTTGGGATGACCGTGATGCAAAGCCCATTGCCGGTTTGAGTTTTGTTGAACCGTTTGCCTTCACAAAATATTACCAAAAAGGAACTGATGGGGTAAACGATGTTTCTGCGCAAATGCAATATGGCGAAAATGAAGAACTTGGCTGGCATTCTGCATCGCTTTTTGTGGGAACGACATTTGGATCAAAGAATAATACGGTAGATATTAGAAAGGCTAATGAACTGTTGCTCACGGGATTCTTGACAAAGGGCGCGATCCTTGAAATTCGCTTGACTCAGCCTGATATTGATGATTGGAAGGGATATGCCACAGAACTTGTTGGTACTGGGGATTCGACTACGACCTATTCAATTGCCTTGCCCGCAAATGCAAATTTCCCAGACCTTGCAAATATTTATGGTACTCGTTTTGCTCCTGGTTCGAATGAAATGTCGCTTGTGCAGTTCAAGTTTACCGATTATATTGCACGCAATAGGGGGCACGAACCCCATGCAAGTTTCAAGATCAAAAATGAGGGTGGCCATTTGTACTTGACAAATGGCGATGGAACGAATGGAACCGGGATTCTTGACTCTGTTGCGTATCCTGTGATGCCCGCAGGAAAAACCTGGAACTTTGATGGCTCTGTTTGGGGCTATGCAGATGCAAGCCCCGCAAATGTTCCTTCTTCTGCCGTATATACCACCCAGGCGCAAACAGTTGAAATGCCTAGTTCTGGTTTTTATGGAGAAGCTTTTTATGTGACGATGCCGGTTTCAATGGACGGCTCCGAAACACGTTGCGAAATCGGTGGTGCGCTGCCTACAGAAAACAGCGCTGTTGTGACGGAACCTTTGTTAATTGCAAAAACGACTGTACTTCGCTGCGCGAATTTTAAGGCTGGGGCTTTGCCAAGCGAAGTCGTTTCAAGAACGTATGTCTTTGAAACGAAGCCTGCGCTTGCTACAATATTCTTGACTGGTGATCCTCGCGCGTGGTTTGACCCTGATACAGGTATTTACATGGAAGGGCCTAATGCGCAAAGCAAGGAACCGCATTACGGTGCAAACTATTGGCTTGATAAGGAATTGCCTATCCATATAGACTTCTTTGAGCCTGGCAGCGCTACACCGAATTTTTCGGAAGATGCTGGGTATGAAATCTTTGGCAATTATAGCAGACAGAATGCCAAAAAGTCTGCAGCCATAGTATTCCGTGAAAAGTATGGCAAAAAGTACCTGGACTATTCCGTATTCCCAGAATATCCGGAACTTACTAAGTTTAAATGGATTGTGCTTCGTAACAATGGAAGTAACTTTGGAAATGAATACTTGAGGGACCGTTTTGCCAGTAGCATGTCAAAGGGGCTCGGGGTTGATTATCAAAAAGCTCGCCCAAGCATTGTGTATTACAATGGCGAATATTATGGAATCCATAATATTCGTGAACGTAGTAACAAGTACTACTTTGAAACGAACTATGGGCTAGATCCAGAAACAATAGATTTGCTAGATGCTGGTAATACGGCTTCTGCAGGTTCCGCCGTGGATTATATGGAACTGATTGATTACTTGGATGTTAGCAGCGCAGCAAGCCAGGTGACGTATGACTATGTAAAGTCTAAAATGGATGTCGAAAACTTTATGAATTACATGGCTACGGAGATGTTTGCAAATAATCGCGATTGGCCTTCCAATAATTTGAAAAAATGGCGCTGCAATACCCCGGCAACTCGTTGGAAATGGTTCTTCTATGATATGGATTTTGGCATGGGGAATAACTTTTCCGCATATAAGAATAACATTTTTGAATTTGCAACTACAGAAAATGGTGAAAGCTGGCCTAATGGCCCTGAATCCACATTCTTATTGCGTAGCTTGCTAAAAAATGAAGAATTTAAAGCAGCGTTTATTAACCGTTTTGCCTTGCTTGTTGCTACAAAGTTTTCTAGCGATACATTGACTGCAAAGCTTAATGCTATGTATGCCGAAATTCGGCCTGAAATTGAGCGCGACCAAAAACGCTGGAAACTTAATGCAAGCTATATGACAAAGCAAGAAAACGAAACATATTCCTTCATTCAAAATCGTCAAAGAATAATCTTGAATGAAATGCAGGAATTCTTTGGACTGGGTGCGTTAATGCCTGTAAAAATTTCTGTTGTTGGAGATGGCAATGTTTTTGTTCATGGACTTGTTGTACCTAAGGGAACGCATACAGTCAAGTTCTTTGCTGGATTCCCTGTAGTTGTTTCTGCAAGTTCTAGTGGCGCAGGCGTATTTAACGGCTGGAGCGATGGCGAAACCAGCGCTGTGCGTGTGATCGACCCTGCCCTTGTAAGTGAATTGACTGCCGTTTTTAAATAAATTCAGTCTTTTTACGTTTCTTCTTGAATTTACGCGGCCTTCTTACGATAAAAAGGAAGGACCCGATTAGTACGAGTACAACAGACGCAATCTTGTTGTTTGGAAAGTGCTCGTCAAAGACAAATGCGCCTGCAAGGATCGGGAGAGCTGCCCCGACAGCTGCGCTAAAAGGGATAATGAATAGTGCGCGGCCACGCGTAAATGAAATCTGGGAATATGCAAATGCAATTATGTAGAGTACCGCGTATGCAAAAGTCCTTGCGTCAAGAAGCAATCCAAGCACTGTATCAAGGGTAAGGTCGTCAAGCATAAAGTCTATAGAAAGACTTTTGTAGAATGCAGCCGACAGTCCAAAACCTGCTCCCATGATCAGGGAATCGGAGGCTTCTAAATCTTTGTGGAACAGCTTGAACGCAAGAACGAATGAAACTACGATAGCTGTAAAAATCCAGAGGTTGTGCAAATCCTGTACGCCTGTATTTTCGCCCATGTTGCGGGCAGAAAGCAGTAGACCGCAAAGGACGCAAATGATTGCGCAGACAATTTTTTTGTTTAAATGTTCCTTTAAGAACCAAAAGCCAAAGAGCGCCGTAAGGACAGGATTTAGCACCATCATTGGCTGGACAAGGCTCAAGTCATATTTTGCCATGGCAATGTAATAGCCGATTGTGGCAAGCCCCGAACAGCTAATGCCAAGCCACCATTTGGGATTTGTCAAGATGCACTTGATGAACTTGAACGGTGTCTTTAAGGACACGTCCTTTGCAATATGCGAAATGCCAGCCTTTTCAAGGATGTTTCCGCACGCAAAGCAAATTGCTGGTCCAAGGGTTAAAAGGAAAAAGAGCATCTTATTAGAGGTCAGGATTTAGGATCTAGTGATTAGGGAATGTAAAAGTGCATTTTAAGTTTTTTTCTGTTCTCTGTTCTCTGTTCTCTGTATTCTTTCTTGCATCTGGCTCTTGCATTTTACTTACCACAAAGTGAGCGTAGCGAACGACCTC
>DCGZ01000078.1:50650-66258 GCA_002314675.1 Fibrobacter sp. UBA1765
CAAGCACCGAAGGTGCGTTCCTCATTACAACGAATCGTAAATCTCCGTATAGATCCAGTAGTTACCCATGCAGCGCTTTACATAGTCGCGAGTTTCCCAATAGCTTATGTCTTCTGCGCGAATGTCCCAAGGCATGCCTTCGCCTTCACGCTGCCAACGCTTTGCCGGCTTTGGACCTGCGTTGTAATTGCTGAGCACGTACATGTAGTCTTCCTTGTATTCGTGCTTCAAGTCAATCAAGTAGCGAATGCCAAGGCGGATGTTCATGTAGCCGTTGTAAAGCATGTCCGGGTTAAAGTTTTCAATTTCTTCAAGCTTTGCGAGATTCTTTCCTGTTGCAGGCATAATCTGCAAAAGACCTCGAGCACCTACTGGGGAGGCGATCTGAAAATCAAAAATGGATTCCTGGCGCATTACGCTGTAGACAAAGAACGGATCGATTTGGTCGCGTGCATATTTCTTTACCTGGGACTTGTATGGAACCGGGTATAAAAAGTGCAAAACTTGCATAGGTGCGTCTGCCAGTGCCTGGCGTGCAATGTTGTTCTGGAAAGCTCTTGCCAGCTTGAATGCCAATGCGGTTTCTCCGTATTTTGTGAACAGGCTTCCGTATGCAAAGAGGAAGTCCAGCCTTTTGGCATTCTTCGAAAATTCCGCCTGGAAAATTTCAATGGCATCGTCGGCAAATCCGAATTGCAATAGCTTTTCAACTTTTGTGTATGGCTCGGCAGCGTAGTTGCCTTTTTTGCTTTGGTGCTTTTTGACCCAGTTTATGGCGTCAGCTTCGCTCATTTGCGTGCCACGTACATAAGGAATCTTGTCGTGACTGAGGAGCTTGTTTTCTTCAAGCTTTAGGCGGCTTCTGTGAGCGTAGTAGCCAAGAGGGAAATCCTTGATGCATTCAAGGTATGCTTCGCGGGCAAGGGAGTCCTTGCCCTGTTTTGCATAGACATCGCCAAGGAACATCATGGCTCCGTTTGCGCTCCATGTAAACGGTAACTTCTTGGCTTCCTTGAATGCTTTTTCGGCTTCGGCGTACTTCTCCATTTTTACATACACAAGGCCCACGCGGAACATTGCCCATTGGCGGCGGTTGTTACTGCCGAACTTTGCATTGGCAAGCTGCTTGTAGCATTCGATAGCCTTTGTATATTTCTTTTTCTGCTCAAATTCAAAACCGCGAAGCCAAAGGTTGTTTGCGTTTTCTTTTCCAAACTTGTTTACTTCGGCTAGCTTTGCGTCAAGTTCTGCAATTTCCTTTTCGTTTCGTTCTTCATTTTTTCGTAAAAGCTTTAAGGCCGAATTTATCCATAGTGCCTTGCATTCTACGGAGTCTATCAAAAAACGGAACTGCCTGTAGGACTCTTCGAAGCGTTCTGCTCCACGGAGTGCAACGGCGCGCTTTTCCCAAATGGATTTGCGGGTGTCAAGGTCGAAGTTGCTTGGCGGGAGTCTAAATAGCAGTGAATCTTCTGCGGTTTCCAAAACGGCTGAATCGTTCTTTGCAGGGGCTGTCGCCATGTCGATTGCAATTATGGAATCTATAAGAGCAAGGCATTCTTCTGCGGGTGCGTTGTTGCATACGAGTTTTGTGTAAGCCCATTTTTCTGCAGCTGTTTCTTCGACAGGTTCCCTATCGCGAAGCCTTCTTACTGCTGCAAAAGAGGAGTCAGCCTTTGCGCCACCTGCGGCAAGGACTCGCATGTAGGCTTTTTTTGCGGCCTTAAAATTTCCTATGGACTCAGAAAGCTTTGCGTACTTAAAACGCAATGCTGTGGAGCGCTCGCCCTTTTGATACTTGTTCAGGTACGCCTCAATGGAGTCTGCCTTTGCCTTGTCGCTTAATGTAGAGTCTGCAATGGCAGCTTCGGTGCGCATGAACAGGGATGTGTTTTCAAAACTGCCGCTTGTAAGTTCTGTTGCAGATTTTGCAAGGATTGTTCGCATGCCGTTGTAATCTTGCATGTTGAACTTGATCTTTGCTTCGCGCAACAGAATGTTTCCGTTTAAGGAGGCGTCCTTGCCAAGCAAGGCATCGTAAGCTTCTGATGCCTTGTCCCATTCGCCATTGTAATAAAGCTTTGCCGCGCTTGCAAATTCCTTGACTAGAGCGTTTGTGCTTGTATCTGCAATGTGTTGCATAAATTCAGTACGAATGACCTTGTCGTGGAATTCACTCTGTGGTAAGGCTTCCTGCTCTGTTGGCGCTGCGTGCAAAGCCATGGAAAGTAATGGAATGCAAGCTGCTGCAACACTGAATTTTGCAAATTTCATTTAATACTCCGAGTTCAAAAACGCTCCGGTGGACGGTTCCCTATTTCTTTTTTGTAGGTACGTAGCTATTGATGCCAAGGTCGGCAATGGATTGTGCATAGCGCTGGTGCAAGTAGGCGTTAACGCTTTCTGCATCGTCTAGCTTAAGGGCGTGCAATGCGATCTCGTTCACATCTTCATAGTTGATGGAACGAATGATTTTCTTTGCTTCCATGATGCTCCATGGAGTCATAGAAAGCTCGTCAACGCCTAAGCCAATAAGCAAGAGAATGCTGAACGGGTCTGCACTCATTTCGCCGCAAACCGCAACAGGGATCCCTTCCTTGTGCGCTGCTACGACAGTCATGTAGATCATGTTCAAAATTGCCGGGTGGTGCGGCTCGAACATGTCCGCAATCATTTCGTTTGTACGGTCGACCGCAAGGGTAAACTGGATAAGGTCGTTTGTACCAATGCTAAAGAAGTCAGCTTCCTTTGCAAGCTGTTCCACCTGCATTACCGCGGCTGGGACTTCGATCATGATTCCCACTTCGACGTGAGGAATTTTATGGCCTTCCTGTTCCAGCTCTTCTTGGCAAGCTCTAATGTGAGCCTTTGCCTGGCGCAGTTCATGCAGTCCAGAAATCATCGGGAGCAAAATTCTAAGGTTGCCCTTTTCGTTTGCGGTAAGCAGGGCTTTTAGCTGTTCGTGGAAAATATCGACACGGTCAAGGCATACGCGAATAGAACGCCAGCCCATGAACGGGTTGGATTCGTTCAGCACGGAAATTTCGGAAACTAGCTTGTCGCCACCGGCATCCAGGGTACGGATTGTTACCGGGCAAGGAGCAAGCTCGTTTAAAATATGGTTGTATGCTTCGCGTTGCTCTTCAAGGCTTGGAAGGGAATGCCCAAAGAACAGGAATTCGGAACGGTAAAGGCCGATGCCCGTTGCGCCATAGTCCTGGACCTTGTCCGCTTCGATTGGAAGTTCGATATTTGCATGCAGCGTAATGAACTTGCCGTCTCGTGTCATCGGCTCCAGCTGGCGCATTGTAAAGAGTTCGCGCTGCTGTTGCAGGTAAACATCCTGCTTGCCGCGGAATTCCGAAATGTCGCTTTCGTTCGGATTTAAAATGACAAGGCCAAGTGTACCGTCAACGATGATCAGTGCGCCTTCCTGGGCAAGCGCAGAAATATTGCGCAAACCAGAAACTGAAGGCACCTGCATGGCGCGTGCAAGAATGGACGTGTGGCTAGTTCTACCACCGGAGTCTGTTGCAAAGGCAAGAACTTCGCCTGGCTTAATGCCCATCAAAAGGCTTGGCGAAAGCTCGTGGCCTACATAGATTACAGGCTCGTCAAGGTGCGTTGCCGAAACTGGAGCTGAATCATCAAGGATTGAAAATATTCGGTTGTACAGGTCGCGCAAGTCCATCGCGCGTTCCTGCATCATTTCGTTCTTGATTTGCTCGAACTGTGTGATTAAGCCTGTGATAGTGGTATGAAGTGCCCAACGCAAGCTTTTTCGCTTGTCCTTGATAATCTTGAGCACGGAACCCGTAAGCATCGGGTCCTTAAGGATCATCAGGTGCGAATCAAAAATGCGGGCTTCGTTTGCGCCAACGCGTTCAAGAGTCGCTTCCTTGATCTTTGTAATTTCCTTGAACGTCTTGTCGAGAGTTGTCTGGAACAAATGCAGTTCTGCATTGACTCGTTCTTCTGGAATGTCTTCTTCGACAATCGTTACTTCTCGGGCTGCTACCTTGTGGACTCGTCCGAGGGCATAGCCCGGAGATGTGGCTAAGCCATTAATAACATATCTAGGGGCCTTAGGCGGGTTCTTCGTTGAAATTGTCATGGAACAGTTGCTCCAATTTCTGGAAGGTTTCTTCTTCGTCATCGCCCTCGATTTCAACTTCGATTTCGGATCCTGGCGGGACTGCGAGCATCATGACGTTTAGAATGCTTTTGGCGTTTGCGCGAGTGCCGTCAAAAATGAAGGTGACATCGCTCTTCATTTGACTTGTTGTATCAACGATAAGGCCTGCCGGTCTAGCGTGGATACCGAGTTTATTGGTAACTGTCAATGTTTTGGTTATCATAGCGTCCTTAGAATATATCCACGTTAATATCAAGGCCGTCCTGCAAAATAATGCGGAACAGGCTGTCTGCCGAGTTAAGAGTCTTGACCAGCTCGTCGTGGAGCTTACGGTCGTTAAGCAAAATACCAGCTGTGTTGTCGGTCTTTTCAAGCTTCTGGGTAATATTTGAAAGTCTCTTGGTAACGCCGTCCAGGTCGTCAATCAAGCCGTTCGCATTTTTCATCAAGTCATCTGCGCCTGCGAACATGTGGTCAATCGGCTGTTGCACATTGTCAAGCAACGTATTGACCTTGACTGTCGCGTCGTTAAGGCTTGCAAGGCTTTTCTTGAGTTGCGGGTCTGTTTCCTTGACAACGCTTATCAGGCGGTCTTCAAGGTTTTCTGCCTTCACAAGGATTGTCTGGAACCTGGCCTGGAAAGCCGGGTTTGCAAGCGTGCTGTCTAGAACGTTCTTGACAGACTTGATAAGGACCATCGTACTGTCGCAAACTTCACCGGCAAGGCCGATAGCTTCTGCGATACCGGCATCGAACTGGCCGTTAATCGTATCGTTCGGGGTAAAGTATTCTTGGGCATCCCCGAGAATCATGCCGATTTGGCGTTCGCCCATGATACCGATGTTCTGGACGCGGATCTCTGAATCCTTTGGAATACGAACGTCGTCACGCAGGCGGATCTTGACCGTAACTCTGTGCCCTGAAAGTTCTATGGTTTCAACCTTGCCGAGTTTAACGCCGTTTACCTTGACGGGGTCGTCAAGGGCTAGGGTACTGACTTGCGTAAAGCGCAAGTAGAAGGTGTTGAATTTTTCTCGTGGATCCTTGTCGTTCAAAAAGAACATTCCGAATACAAGGATGACTATGGCCAAAAGTACTACAAGACCAACAACTAGATAGAGTGAGGAATTCTTTTTCATTATGTTCTGTAATGTAGATTTTTAAAGGCGGTATCGTAGAAAAAAGTATTGCGATTTCTACTGTAAGATATAATTTTGTAAAAATTTTGAAACAAAAGTGCGAAAAATAAAAAAAGGGGTAGCTGCTTTGCTATCCCTTTACTTTTTCATGTCCTAGAACAGCCTAGTCGATGTGCTGTACCGGGCTTAGGTCGTCTTCCATGCCGTTTACATGCCTTTCCAGGAATGTCTTGTAGAGCGCTTCGCGTTCTTCGCCCTGGAGTGCGAATTTTTCACGGCCGCCATGCTGCTGCATGTACACATCAAGGTATGTCATGAGCACGCCGCCAGCCACAGAAACATTCATGGATTCCGTGATGCCGTACTGCGGGAGCTTGAACTCGTAGTCTGCAGCGGCCAGCGTGTCTGGGTGGTTGCCGTGGAACTCGCTGCCGAGGTAGAATGCCGTCGGCTGGCTCAAGTCAAGGTCGAGTACGGAATTTGTCGTATTTGTGCTTGCCACCGCAATCTTGTAACCCTTTGCACGCAAGGTTTCCATGCATTTCATGCGCTTCTTGTAAAGGTTGATGTTCATCCACTTGAAGGATCCCTTCAAAATAGACTTGTTGATCTTGTACGGGTTAACCTCTTCGATTACATGGACATCTTGTAAGCCAAAAACTTCAGCGGTACGAATCACTGCAGAAATATTGTGCGGGTCAAAGAGATCTTCAAGAACCATGCAAAAATGGCGAGTACGCTTGCTTGCAACATCTAGCAAAAGTTCACGACGTCGGTCGGTCACGTTTGCAAGGAGTTCTTCCATGTTCTTTGCCTTAGGTTCATTTGCCATCTGGTGTACCTTCCTTTGAATTTTCCTTTGCGTTTAAAGCGTCCTGCTTAAATGCGTCTCCAAGTTCCCACTTGCGACCTGCAACAATTTCTTCAAAAATCTTTAGCAGTTTCTGGTCTTCTGCAGAGGTAAAGAGCTTGCTCTTTGCTATAGGCCTCTTGTCGCCCTTTGCAAAAGTCTTTGACGATCCGACAACATCCTTTACGATGTGGTCGATCTTTGAACTTACGACCTTCTTGAACAGGTCCATTTGCATAATGGAATTTAATATTGAATTTGCCGGGAATACTATGGCTCTTAGCTTATAGTTCATTTCACCCTTTGTATTCACGTCCATGTCAAGAATCGCAACAGCGGTACCGGTTAAATCCCATCTTAGAACATGGCAACGTCCATAGCCTAAAAATACATTTCGCATTAATGTTTTTTTGCCAAGGCTATCCTGCAAAGCCCATACAAAGTCGCCGGAAAGGCTTCTGCCGTTAGTTCCAGAAAATGTTTTATGGTCTTTGCTTGTGTAGTGGATTTCGTATTCCTCATCCTGGTAGGCGTTGATGAGCTTTGCGGTAAACGGCATGTAGTCAAAGAGGAATGCTAGCATGTTCGGCGTAGCGGGGAGCGTTCCCTTGCTTTCGTATGTTACACGGTATTCGCTTCCAAGCTTTGCATAGACTTCTGCACCAACTTTTGATTTTGGGTCAAGTCCTCTTTTGGAAATTTCAATAAATGGGGCGCAGAATTCTTCGTTATACTTTATCTTGCGATTGGGTTTCAGGTCTTCGGCACTGCATTGTTCCAGTGTGATGTTAAGACATTTTTGAACAGCTGGACAAAGCAGAGATTTGTCGGCTGCCGCAGCAAGTATTGAGCTTGCCAAAACAAGAAGAAACATGAAACGCAATTTTTGCATGACACGAAATGTAGAAAAAATTTAGCATTTCAGTTTTTTGTGCCCCTTTTACGTGCGGTAAGGGGCGAAAGTTGGCGTACTTATCCCCGGGTTATTCTAAAGAGTATTCTGAAGACGTTTGCATCGCTAGAATCGTGGTCTTCAAAATCTGCGATAGCCATGTAGCTTGCGCTTACGCCAATGGACCATGTGTCCGAAACCCACCAGTCCTTGCCGAGTTCTATTTGCACGCCGTAACCAATCATGCCGATTTCCTTGTTATCGCGACGAGAGGAATCTTTAAGGTCCATGACATTTGCGATCGGGCCGTTTGCAATGCTAAAGAATGCCCCATTCATCATGGAATTAGGATTCCTGAAAGGGTAGAATGTTACGCCGATTCCAATAAATCCAGAAATTCCATAGGCATCGTTATCCTTGATAATGTCTTCTTCCAAATGTTGTGGCAGTTGGTCAAGTACTGGAATTCGGTCGGATGCGCTATTGTCGTAAGAGGTCTCTTTGTATTTCCCGCGACCTTGCAACGTGGCGATGTCTAGTTCAAAGTAAAGCGCCGCAAGGTTTCCCATGGATTTCCCGAATCTCATGTCTAAAGTCGGTATGGCGAAACCACTGAATTCGGAGCTTTCTTTTTCTACTCTTTCGTATGTATACGAATCCTCGTAGTTATTGTAGTCGTAATGGTATAGTTCCTCGGAATCGTTTTCCTTGTAGTTGAAACTTGTATAGCTTAAACCAAGGCCAGCGCTAAAGTAGAAGCCTCGGTGTTCCCTTGCTGGGCGGACTTTCTTTGCTCGCTTTTTTGTTGGAGCCTCCACGGGTTCTGCGATAGAATTTTCCGTGGCTTGTACTGTAGCTGGATCTTCAACTGCGTATTCCATTGAGGACTCGACTGAATATTCTTCAGCTTCTTGTGCAAAAGTCGCAGAAACGGCAAACATGCCCGCAAACAGCATCTGCACGAAGTGTCTATGAATGTTTTTCATATTCACCTCTTAGCCTCTTGTCAAGCGGAATGAAAGGGCGAATACGTTTTCTGAACTTTTAATGTTGTCAAACTTTGTTGAAGAATGGCCAAATGAAAATCCAACGCCTATGGACATGTGGTTGTTGATCCACCAATCCTTGCCAATTTCTGCGATAAAGCTTGTCCCTAGATTTCCTGTAGCATGGTTGTCGTCTGTGGTAACGGCGACGTAAAAAACGTAGCCTACGGATCCTCCAATAAAGAATCCGTTCATTGCGGAGTTTGGATCCTGGAATGGGTAGATTGTTGTGCCAAATCCAATGAATGTTCGGATGTTTACCGCATCTCCTGAATATTTATCGGTGTAATCAATTTGCCAGTCTTCTTCGTAAATCTTGTTCCCGTGATCATCATAAAGCGGGTCGTTGTGTTCATCCTGGGCAATTTTACGTTCATATTCAATATCTTCATAGTCCATGCTGCCTGAATAGATTGCGAAATTGAAGCTGGTGTGGAATGCTATCAGGTTTGCTAGTGCTGTACCGAACTTGAAGTCAAATACAGGGAATGTGGCTCCTGTAAAATCGTATGTTTCCTTTTCCTTTTCGTCGGCGTAGTAGTGGTCCAGGTCTTGCCATTGTTCTTTGGCGTGGAATGAATTGTAGCCAAGGCCGAAACCAACGCTGTTATAAAAGCCGCGATGTTCCTTTGGTGTAAATGACGGTACCTGTTCTTCGGCGCAAACGCCAGAAACAAGAATTGAAACGAGAAGGATGAAGAATCTTTTAAGCATAATACGGATAAATTAAAAAAACGTTATCTCTGTCAATAATAAAAAATTTAATTTCTGGTGAAATGAATGTTCGCAAGAATCTTGTGGGATGTCCCTGCTGTCGTGCAACTGGTCAATTCAAAAGTCGGCATATAGCTTGCTCCAAATCCAATGGCCCAATTTCTTGAAATAAATTGTTCGAAGCCGAGTTCCAGCAACAATGAAATCCCGTCTTGAGACCCGAGTGGCACGATGGGGGAGTTGTATTCATAAAAGTTGAATCCCCAATTTATATCTGCGTATAATCCGTTTAGAATTCCGTTAAATGGCGTGATGCCGACTCCACCACCGACTAGCAGGCTGATTTCGTGGGCTTCGTCGCTTTTGCAACCATAGCCATATCCTTTAGAGTTGCAGCCTTTTATTCTGTCGTGACCTTCGGCTATTGAATAAAGTGTTGTGAAATGTGGAGTGACTATATTGAATAATGTGTATCCGACTTTTAATCCGAGTCCAGTGCTAAAGCCTTCAATGTTAAAGGAATAGCGTTCATTAAAATCCTTGTCCTCGCCGTAAAAGTAGCCAATGTTGTAGGAGCCGCTAAAAAAGAAGGATCTGTCGCGATGCTTTGCTAAAGAAGAGCTTTCAAGAGACTTGTTGTCTAGCGACGTGTATATAGATTCAGCGTGTGCAAGCAGGCTTGCAATGCAAATTGTCAAAAAAAACAGGCGCATGGGAATTTAGAAGTTTTACTTGCAGTGACTTAAGATTATTTGACTGTATTTGCTCCAATTGTTGTCGTAGTAATAAAACTCATTGGCATCGTTTAATGTGCATATGATCGAATTGCTAGGCTCCTCGATGCCATAGAACGTATTGCTGCTTTCGGTATGGCCGCCTTCGGCTATGCAGTCCTGCTTGAACATTTCAACTTCGTCCTCGTTGAGGGAAATAAATTCCTTGATGGTTGAGCCGTACTTGGATACGGAATAGGAACTGGATTGAGAATCGTTTGCTTCGCATTCCACTTTGGCTTCCCAGGGCCACATTTGGTAATAGAAGGTTCCTTTCGTGCCAATGATTTTTTTGCGTGTGTCGATGTTGCAGTATTCTCCAGTACAAATGTCGAAAGCCGGTGCGGTATGAAGGGTGTCTAGAGTAAAGATGGATTCTGGAATGAGGGGCGTGTCGAATTGCTCGAATTCAAGACAGTCTACCGCTCCGCTAATCCCTGGGCGAGGGGTCGTTTCTGCTGATCCGCTGTCAATTGAGGACGAACTAAAAGGAACCTCGAAACTGGAAGAACTTTGAATGCCGGAAGACATTCCTTCGTCTTTGCCGGCGACGCTGTTTGTTTGTTCGTCGGTGCCAGCTACGTCGGTAGAGCAGGCGCTGCAAAAGAGCGCTGCAATGAAGGCTGATTGAATCGCGATTGGTGAGATAAACTTGAAACTCATCATGAAAACTCCTAAACCTTTTCTGTCAACGGGAACAACTGCAGATTTAAACGGTAGACTCGGTCGATGCTTTTGCATTCATTTGCCAAGGCGATAATGCGCCTGCGGCAAATGTTTACCTCCTCTGTAATGCGCGCAAGCGTTTCGGCGTCAACCCCCATGGTAACGCCGGAAATGTTTCGCTCACTTGCATCGACCTTGTCTAGGGATTCCTTTGCCAGGTCGGCCATCTCACGATGCATGCTTCTTACGGCTAAAGGAATCGCCTCGCTGGAACTGGTGAGAGCCTTGTCAGTTTGCTGGTAGGCGTTTTCTCCAGATTCCTGCAGTAAACCTAATTTGGTCAATAACGACAATGCGTCTCTAACTTGTTGGGCCGAATAGTTGTGCTTAATCTTTTTTGCAATTTCGTTAGGTAATGCGCCAGGCATAAGAGGCGCTAGTTCACGTACGATGGAATTTACAGAGGATTCGTAGTAGGTGAATGTGTCTGCATCCATGATGCGGACTTTATGCTCCTTGGCGACGCGCTTCATTTCTGCAAAGATTGCCTTTTTCTTTTCGTCATCCTTGGCGTTGCCGAATTCCACCAGCAGTTCAAAATAATCGTACTCGAACCCGGCTAAGCCCATGGCGCTTGCGACTCGGGGGAGGCCGACGCGACTTAAGGAACTTTTACCATCGCAAACAAGCTTCAGGTAAGATGGGGATGAAAAGCCGGTGATCTTTGAAAACTCGCGCCAAGTAAACGCGGACTTCTTTTTGCGTTCTTCGTAGAAGTCCTGCATGTAGCGGCGGTAATCCTGATATTCGATAATTGGTTTCATTGGTTGATTCTCGTTTTCTTCTGCTATAATATAATTTTTTTTCTGTAAAGGTGAGTTGTGATGATACAAAATTATTGAAAAATTTGATGAAATTAGTTTTTAACGTTTTGTTTAAAATAAAATTTGACTAAATGAAACAAAATGTCTTGTAAATGGAACAAAACGAGATTATATTGTTGTCTGAGAACTTGGCCGGATTCACGGTCAAAATATGGTTAGGAGACCCATTTATGAATAAGAATTCATTAGCTCGTTTTGCGGCATCGATTACTGTTGCTTTAGTTGCCGCATGTTCCTCTGATAATTCCGCTTCGTCGGAAGAGGCTCCCTTGGCTCAAAATCCAGAGGCTCTGGATTCTGTGGTGTCGGATTATGGCCAGGTGAAAATGGGGGCCTGCTTGGCTGGCCTGGGGGATGAAATCGTTCTGTATAAGACGGCCTCTTTTGATACAAGCGCTCTGGCTGTGATTTATCCTAACAATGAAAGTTACGAAATCATGTTGCCTGCCGTTATGGATAATTGCGCCATTTACGCTCCCGTAATTACAAAAATGGCTGGCGATACGCTGGTAATCGCATACGATTTGTCTGGGAACTTTGCAGAGGCTGATTGCAGTTGCGTTAGCGATCATTATTTTGACGTGAATGAACGTTTTATCGGGGCAAAGTTTGCAAAGTTTGAAAATCGAGTGTTTGAAGTGCGTTTTGTCGAAAATCCGAAGGTTCTTGATATAATTTCCGACGAAACAGCTGCTGAGGAACGTCCGCCTATGCAGACTTTTCCGGAGAATGTAATCTCGGTAGATGTAATCACGGAGTACTTGGTGGATACCGCTGAGACTCATCTTTATTTTGATGTTCGTCCTTCAGAAACTGGTCCCGCGCCGGACTATGGTAATCTAGTTGAATTCAAGGGACCTTTAACGTATGCTGATACCGTTGAACTTAATGGTATCGTATGGACAAATTTTAATTTGGATGTACAAGTTTCCTTGACTGATTCCGCTCATCTTAAACGCTGGTGCTACAATGACGATTCCACCTATTGCGAAAAGTATGGCCGCCTTTATACTCTTGAAGAAGCGTTGCAAGTTTGTCGCAACGGTTGGCATTTGCCGACTTCCGATGAATGGAAGGAGTCTATCGGCTACGGCTATGATGCCTATGTCAAGTTCTCTGCAAAAGGCTGGGGGCGGGAATATTGGACATCTACAAGGGATGCACTGAATGGTGATTGTGCCCAAAGGGTTGAATTTAGCGACAGTTCCGCGGGGGTTGTTTACGTTTGTGAAGACGATGAAAATAGAAGACTGTCTGTTCGCTGCGTAAAGGACTATGAAAAGCTGATGATTTAAACGACGGTATCATTTTGCCATCATTAATTTGTTTTTGGGGAAGTCCTTCTCTCGTCTCTCGTCTCTCGCCTTTCGTCTAATTACTATATTAGCCGCCGAAATGATAATTTACTCTTTCTTAATGGGCTTTGAATAATGGAATAGCCTTGTGTTGGTCTATTCATTTTTAACCATTTTGAAAAAAAGGAAAATGTTTATGCAATTCCGTCCTGTACAAGAACAGCTCGATATCCTTATGCGCGGTGTCATCGACATCGTGCCGCAAGATGAACTTAAGAAGAAACTTGAAAAGTCCTATGCAACAGGCGTTCCGCTCCGCGTAAAGATGGGCGTTGACCCGACTGCACCGGATGTGCACCTCGGTCACACTGTCGTGATGCGCAAGCTCCGCCAGTTCCAGGATCTTGGTCACACCGTTGTCTTGATCGTCGGCGATTACACTGCCCAGATCGGCGACCCGAGTGGCCGCAACAAGGCACGCCCGCGTCTAAGCCACGAACAGGTTCTCGAAAACGCAAAGGAATACCAGGAACAGTTCTTCAAGGTTGTTCGCCGTGACCAGGTCGAAATCCATTACAATGGCGAATGGTTTTCTAAGCTTGACTTTAGCAAGGTTACAGAACTCATGGGCCAGTTTACCGTTGCCCAGATGCTTGAACGCGAAGACTTCCATAACCGCTATGTCGGTGGCCAGTCCATCAGCCTTCACGAATTCATGTACCCGATGATGCAGGGCTACGATTCCGTTGCCATCAAGAGCGATATCGAACTTGGCGGCACTGACCAGAAGTTCAACGTTCTCCGTGGCCGTGACCTCCAGATTTTCGAAGGCATGGAACCGCAGATCGGCCTTTTCCTCCCGATCTTGCTCGGTACAGATGGCAAGGTCAAGATGAGCAAGTCCATCGGTAACTACGTTGGCGTAAACGAACCTGCCGATGTCATGTACCACAAGATCTATAGCCTCGCAGATAGCCTTATCGAAAACTGGTTTGAACTTTTGACAAATGTCCCGATGCCAGAAATCAAGGCTATGCTTGCAAAGATTGCAAGTGGCGAAATGCACCCGAACGAAGCAAAGCACCTGCTTGCCATGGACATCGTTACCCAGTACCATGGTGCCGAAGCTGCAACTGCAGCCGCTGCCAAGGAAAAGGAAATCCATAGCGGTAACGCAATCCCGAGCGATGCTGCCGAAGTCAAGATTCCTGCCGGTGAAATGGGCGTTCTTGACTTGTTTGTTGCCGCAGGCGCATTCAAGAGCAAGGGCGAAGCACGTCGCATGGTCCAGAACGGTGGCGTAAAGATGGGTGGCGAAAAGGTCTCTGACCCGCAGGCAACCGTCACGCTCAATGGCGAAGACAAGCTCGTTCTCCAGGTCGGTAAGCGCAACTTCTTCAAGGTAAACTTCTAATGAATCAGCAAACTCTGATTCTTGGCCTTAACCCGGCTTGGCAGCGCCTGTTCATGATCGACGGTGAGTTCAAGCTTGGTGAAGTCCATCGTCTTCCAAAGCCTGTTGAATACGCTTCTGGCAAGGGAATCAACTGTGCCCGAGTCCTACAGAAACTTGGTGGAAAGCCGGTACTTTCTCATTTCCTTGGCGATGAATACGGCGAAAAGATTTTTGACGCCATGGCCGAAAATGAAATTGAGCAGCTCCCGGTCTGGATTAAGCAGCCGAACCGCATTTGCACAACGCTTGTTGCCGATTCTGGGACTACCGAGCTTATTGAACAGTCGCCGGAGCTTTCCGAAAAGGAAATGGAAGATTTCAATGTCAGCTTAGAAGACATTTGGGATCGAGTTCCTCGAATTGCCGTTTGCGGAACGCAGCCGAAAGGCTTTAAAATGGAATCGCTCCTGAAGCTTGATTTTGAAGGCAAGCGACTCTTTGTGGACGCGGTAAAGAACATTTCTTCCCTTTTGGAAAAAGGCGTAGAATTGCTGAAGCTTAACATGGACGAATATTGCGAACTTTTGCAGCAATATTCCATTCCTCTTGTTACGTCTAGTCCGCAATTCTGGAAGATGTCTGCAAAGATGCTTCTTGACGTGTTGCCAATCCATTATCTTGTGGTTACCGCCGAAGAAAATCCGGTACGCGTATTCTACAAGGTAGAATCCAAGCTTCTTTCCTTGACGGTTACTCCACCGACAATAGAAACTGTCAACTGCATTGGCGCAGGCGATACGTTCCTTGCCGGCTGGATCGCTGCCGATTCTGCAGGCCTTTCCGTTGAAGAGTGTCTTGCAAAGGCTACCGCAGTTTCTGTGGCCCGTTGCGAGGTGGAGCAGCCATGGGATATCGACCTTGCCCGCGTGGAAGCTCTTGAAAAAGACTTGTTGACTCAGATTGAAGATGATGACCGATAGTAGTGCGAAGCCTTTATTTGCCTTTGCCTCTGCCATAGAGTTCTCTCGTCTGTTTCCGTCTATTCCAGTCCCAGAAAATACGGCAATCCTATTGCCAAGCAAAAAGGCTTACGCTGCTGTTTTGGGCGTAGGCCTTTTAGAGTTTTCCGTGAACCTGTCCGCCTTGTTGAGCGCAAGTATTAAGGCGGCTAGCCCATTCTCCATGGTTGTCCTTGTTGGCATCTGTGGAGCCTATAAAAATCGAGGCATCAATATTTGCGATGTGGTCCGTGTGGATTCCGAAATGGTTGGCGATGTCGGTGTCGAAGAAGCGGACGGGACTTTTTTACCATGGGGGCGTGTCGGCGGCGGATCTATAAAAACCTACGAGGGTTCGGCCATTGATGATGCGCCAGCTTTTATAAAAAAATTGAAAGGCGTTTCTGGCCTTTCTGTAAATTGCTGTACGGGAACCGAAGCCATGGCTGAATCTCGCAGCGTATTGTTTGATTGCGACGTGGAATCAATGGAAGGCGCAGCCGCCTTGGCGGTCTGCAACGCCTTTAAGGTTCCCTGCTATGAAATCCGCGCTGTAAGTAACTTTGTCGGCAAACGTCAAAAGTCATCATGGAAAATTGCAGAGGCATTGCTTTCCTTGAAAAATGCCGTATTTGACAAGCTGTGATTGCAGAAACCAGAAGACAGAGAACAGAAGAAAGTAGGAAGACATAAGACATAAGACGGAAGACGGAAACTAGAAACTAGAAACGAGAGACCAGAAATAAGAATGCAAGAGTTAGAAATTGCAACTTTCCATGTCTTTGCGAACGAAGTGCGGCATTAACTAAA
The DNA here is from genome assembly GCA_002314675.1 of Fibrobacter sp. UBA1765. GTDB lineage: Bacteria > Fibrobacterota > Fibrobacteria > Fibrobacterales > Fibrobacteraceae > UBA1765. Next base: position 66,249 of record DCGZ01000078.1, read on the forward strand.
CGTGTTTGCG
>DCGZ01000078.1:66335-95847 GCA_002314675.1 Fibrobacter sp. UBA1765
TGTGAAACAACCTAGTACAGCGAAGAATGGATGTTCTGGATCACCACGCCTACGGCTCGTGATGACAAGCTAAGATGCAAGACAGAGAACTGCAATCAGTGACAGGAGTCAGGAGATGGAAGTTAGTAACTATCAACTAGCAACCAATAACCAATAACTAATAACCAATAACTAGCGACTAATAACAAAACTACTATGAAACTGAAACTTGGCATATCTCCCTGCCCTAATGACACTTACATATATGAAGCCCTTGTAACTGGCCAAATGAAATCCGAGTTCGACTGGGACGTAACATTTGCCGATGTCCAGACCTTGAACGAAATGGTCAAGCGAGGCGAACTCGATGTTGCAAAGGTTAGCTGTGGCGTTGTGCCGCAGGTCTTTGATGCCTACCAGGTACTTTCATGCGGAGGTGCCATTGGCTATTCTTGTGGCCCGCTGCTTTTAGCTTCTGGTATACCACAGGCAGAAAATCCGCAGGGAGCTTCTGCTTTTGACCTGTCTAGGCCGGTCGTTTTACCTGGCAAAGATACCACGGCTGCGCTTATCTTTAGATTCTGGGCCAGTCGCGAACTCCCAGAAAAACCCCAAATTGAATACGCCCTTTTTGATGCCGTTTACCGTTCCTTGCGAAACCAGGAATTTCGCCAGGGTGTCGTGATCCATGAACATCGCTTTACCTGGAAGCGCGATGGCCTAACTCTCATCCAGGATCTTGGTGATTATTGGGAGTCAGTAACCAATATTCCTGTGCCGCTTGGGTGTACCCTGATGCGAAAATCCTTCTCAAGTGACCTTGTTCAAGCGGTGGAACGTGAAATTAGGCAAAGTATTGACATTGCAAGGGCGCGTAAACAAATTATTACAGATTTTATACGAAAAAAGGCTCAAATCGACGAAGACACAGTTATGGAAAAACATATCCACACTTTCGTAACAGATTTTTCGTATGATATTAACAAAGAAGGGCGAAAGGCGTTACAAAACCTCTTTGAGGTTTCTACCAAAACTTTGTAATAATTTCTTAATTATGGCGAAATTTTAAAAATTTTGCCCCTTTTGTCGCAAATCTTATTTATTTTTCGCCAAAACATTATATTAGGAGTAACTATGGATCTCGTAAACGAGTTGGATAAGGCTATTGAATCTTTCAAGCTTGAGTTCTCTAAGTTTGAACGTGGCAATAAGTCTGCTGGCACACGTGCTCGTAAGTCCTTGCAGGATATCAAAAAGATCAGCCAGGATTTGCGTAATTACATCCAAGATGCCAAGAAGGATGAAGAAACTGAAGAAAAGTAGACAAAAAAGTGTATTTTTTTGTTTTCAAACGCCCGTTTTCCTTTAGTTTAAGGAAAATTAATTTGACTAAAGCCCAAATTGAAGGTATATTCCCCTTTGGATTTCAATTTGCGATTGGGCGAATTGGGTAAAAATGTGTTCTATGATTGGAGAAAACTAGCAGTATGAACCTTAAGAAACTGGTCTTCTTGTTGGCCGGGGCCATGTTCATCACTGGAACCGCCGAGGCAAAGATTATTAATGTGCCTGGCGATTATCAGAAGATAGCAGATGCTCTCGGAAATGCTGATGCTGGCGATACCATTAAGGTAGCTCGCGGCACCTATAACGAAAATATTACCCTTATCATGGGTGTTGTCTTGAAGGGTGAAGATCCTTTGACAACAATCATTGACGGTAGCCGCAACGGCCCGACCGTCATGGGTACTTCTGAAGCAGAAATGTCTCACTTCACCGTGCGTAACGGTATTGAAGGCATTCTTTGCGAAAACGCAGCCCCGTATATTCATGATTGCTATGTCATTGACAACCATGCAACCGGTATTGCAGCATTTATTTCCTTGCCTTACCTCCGCAATAACGTGGTGTACGGCAACCGCTGGTCCGGCATTCTTGCATGGGGTGCTAAGTCTCTTGACGCTTATATCGAACATAACGTTGTCCTCCGCAACGGTTACTCTGGCCTTGCTCTTAAGGGCCCGTCTAACGTTAATGCCCGCAACAACATCTTCATGGAAAACCATTACTATGGTATCTATGCAGACCCTGCTGCAGGTCAGACAAAGGTTGAATACAACGATATCTATAAGAACTACTATCCGTTCAACCGCTTCATCAAGGTTAACCGTACAAACGTGAGCCTCGACCCGAAGTTCAACAACGCATCCATGTTCGACCCGAACTTCTACGACTCCCCGACATCTCCGCTTCTTAAGCGTGGTAAGGGCAAGCTCGACATCGGTCTTACTACCGCAGACCGCGAGCAGAAGGTTGAAGAAGTTGTTGAAACTCGTAACCCGGATACCGACGGCGATGGCCAGTGCGATCCATGGGTTTCCGAAGAAGATCTTTCTGGCAAGTATATTGATATCTGTTCCGGTATTGACCAGTGCCCGGAAGAAGCCGAAGACTTCGACGGTGCCCAGGATGACGACGGTTGCCCGGATCCGGATAATGACCGTGACGGTATCTGCGATCCTTGGGTAGAAGCTAAGGGTCTCCTTGATTCATACGCACACGTTTGTAAGGGTGTTGACCTTTGCCCGGAACAGCCGGAAAGCTTCAACAGCTATAAGGATGACGATGGCTGCCCGGATGAAGTTCCTGAACCACCTAAGAAGGTTTTCGTTCTCGATGGCGTTAACTTCGAATCTGGTAAGGCAACCATTACACAGGACTCCTACATCTCCTTGATGAAGGTTGTTGACATCATGGAAGCATTCCCGGAAACAGCTTTCAAGATTATCGGTCATACCGATAACGTTGGTAAGAAGGAAAAGAACCAGAAGCTCTCTGCTGAACGTGCAGAAGCTGTTAAGGCCTTCTTGACCGAAAAGGGCATTGACGGAAGCCGTATTGAAACTGAAGGTGCTGGCGACTCTCAGCCGGTTGCCTCCAACAAGACTCCTGAAGGCCGCGCTAAGAATCGTCGTATCGAATTCACCCGCACGGATATCAAGTAAAGGAGAATGGTTAAATGAAAAGCATTAATTTGATTAAAACCGCTGCTTTCGGCCTTGCTGTTGCAGGTGCCGCCTATGCATCTCCTACTTATTCTCCGCATAAGTATCAGCAGAACGACTGGTTTGCAGAATTTGGTGGCAACACCGCAATGTATGTGAACCCGGCTAGCATCTCCACTACCGATGAAATGGAACTTAGCATTGGCTTCTTCCAGACCATCAGCGGCGAAGCTTCCCAGGAATATATTTCCTTTACACTTCCACTCGATTACAAGCACACTCTCGGTTTCTCTATTTTTGAAAACGGTGCTGACATTGATGGTGGTAAGTCCTATACCGAAAACGCCTACATGATTGGTTATGCATATAACCTCATGCATTGCTTGGCTATCGGTATCGATGTTTCCATTCTCCAGATTGACCAGTTCGGCGACAATCAGCAGTTGACTATCGGTGCCGACTTCGGTATCAGTTGGAATCCGTTCATGAATTCCCGCTTTGGCGATCTTACTGTTGGTATTGCCTTCCAGAACCTGATTTCTCCGGCAATCAGCACTGAAGATGGTGACGGTTACTCTTTCGTTACTCCGGGTATTTTCAGCACTCCTGATAATTCCTACACGATCCCGAGCAACCTTAACTTCTCCCTCTTCTGGCGTGGTCTCAACCGTGCCCTTGAAGTCAAGGCTGAATTCACCCTTATCGACGTTCTCCATGAATCCAAGGAAGGTGGTGACGGCATGAACCTCGAAATGAGCTTCACCGCAACTTACTACCTCTCCAGCCACTTGGGCGTTCGTCTTCGCTTCACCAAGGAAGGCTATCCTGTTATCGGTGCTACCGTTAACGTTAAGGACCTTCTCTTCTTGAACTACGTTGCTCTTGATTTCGAAATGTCCCATGACGACCTTGTCGAAAAGAAGAACCGCGGCTTTATCTGGGCTTTGAAGCTTACAACTCGCTTCGGTAAGACCCGTGAAGAAGCAATTGGCGAAGAACGTTACCGTCGTTTGAAGATCGAACCTGAAAACGATTACCGTTACGCTATGCGTCTTTACTTGAACCGTGACTTTATCGGTGCTGCTTATGCATTCGGTAAGGTTCAGACCAAGTACCCGGCATTCCACCTTGTTGACCAGGCAGCCTTCTATAAGGCAAAGTCCTTCGAAAACATGCGTATGCACACAGCAGCTCGTGCTGTCTACGAAGATGCTATCAAGCGCTATCCGAACTCTGACCAGCGTGCAAAGTATCACTTCCAGTTGATGAACATCGACTATAAGGAAGGTAAGTACAAGGATGCTATGGACAAGTACCAGAACATTGCTAAGCGTTTCGGCGAAAGCGATGTTAAGGCTGACGCAGACTATATTGCTGGCCAGATCAAGTTCGAACAGGGCCTTTACCAGGAATCTGTAGACCTTCTCGCAGCAATTCTCCCAGGTAACGCTAACTACTTCTATGCTCGCTATACCATGGGTATTGCTTACAGCCGTCAGGGCAAGTTCGACGAAGCTGAAAACTGCTTCCGTGACATTACCGAACAGGTAACATCTAACCAGTCTGAACGTGACTTGCAGGATGCAGCAAAGGTTAAGCTCGGCCATATCTACTTCTCTGGTGAAAATCCGGACATTGCAGCAGCTGCAGCTCTCTATGGCCAGGTTACCCCGGAATCCCCTGTATATGATGAAGCTATGCTCGGTATTGCTTGGTCCTTCCTCAAGGTTAACAAGCCGGACGAAGCTTTGAAGCCTGCTCAGTGGATTGTTGCAAACATGCCGGAATCCTTCCTTGTTTCTGAAGCATATCTCGTTCAGGGTTACTGCTACTTCATGAAGAAGGATTACAACAAGGCTGAAGAAACCTTGGGCAAGGCTGCTGAACTTACTGACCAGCCGGTTGTTTCTGGTGCTGCCCGTGACAGCGCTAAGGCCGCTCACGATGAACACCAGGCTGAATTCGATTCTGTCCAGGCCCAGGCTCTTGACCTTGCTCGTCAGTTGCCGACTCCGCGTGTTGAACAGAAGCGTTCTGCTCTCCGTCCGGCATTCGACAAGGCTAACACAGAAAACGAAGAATATCAGGCATTCTTGCAGCGTGCAGTCCAGAGTGACCGCTTCGAATCTAACCGTAAGCGCGTTTCTGAAGACGCAGGCTTTACCCTTGCTACTGTAAAGACCAAGCGTGCCGGTGGCGGCATGGGCGGTGGTGCAGCTCAGCAGCTTGAAGAACTTGACGACCTCGATGATCTCGGTGGCGATGATTCTCTTGAATAAGATAGGTTAAGGAAATATAATAATGAAGAAATCTTTCCTTGTTGTAGCAACACTCGCAGCCTTCTTGGGCATGGCGAATGCTGCTTCTGACCCGTGTACAGACAAGACAAATGATGCGAAGAAGCTCCTTGCCAAGTGTAAGGCAATGAAGAAGGGCTCTTCCGATTATAAGAGCTGCGCAAGTTCTTATAAGCTCGCCAAGGAACAGGCCGAAAAGGCCTGCCGCTCTGGCGGTTTGAATGAAAAGGAAATGACCGACGCTATCACAACCTGGAAGAAGGTTGTGGATAAGTGCAAGGCCGAAAAGAAGACTGATACTCGTTGCGCTAGTGCTTTGCAACAGCTTGGTTACTACCAGTTCCAGCTTGAAGAAAAACAGCAGCTCAGCAAGATTGAACAGTTCGAAAACGATCAGGCATGGTGTGCCGACCGTGATAACGAACCTGCAAAGTGCAAATCCTTGGGCGATTACCCGAAGGTTGAACACGAACAGTCTTTGGCTTACTTCCTTGAATATATTGATCGCTATCCAAAGCTTCCGCAGACTCCGGCAGTGCTCTTCCAGGCTGCTGCAATTCTCGAAGTTTCTGGTAAGGATGAAGAAGCATTCAAGCTTCGTACCCAGCTCGTAAAGAACTTCCCGGAAAACGGTCTTGTTCCTAAGGCTTGGCTCCGTATAGCTGAATACCACTTCATGAACCGTAAGTTCCGCGATGCTATCGGTGCCTATAACAAGGTTGCCGGCTTTGAAACCCTTACCGGTAAGGAAGCCGCCCTTGCAATGTACCACTTGGCAGAATCTTACTATAACATTGCTGAATACGAAACAGCTGCAAAGACCTACTTTGAATATATCGTAGGTGCTGATGCCGGCAAGTATCCTAAGGACCTCCGTACAGAAGCTATGGACTTCATGGCTGCTTCCTTCTCTGACCTTGAAGGTGGTGGTGTCTCTGAAGCAGAAAGCTTCTTGAAGGACAAGAAGGTTGCGTTCAAGGACTCTGTCTACTACCGTATCGGTATGAAGAACAAGGAACATGACCGTAACGAAGAAGCTGTCGAATCCTTCCATCGCTTGATGAAGATCAATCCTGACTATATCGATGCTCCGCTCGCCGATATTGCCATCATTGAAATCTTGATTCTCCAGCAGAAGTTTGACGAAGCTCAACAGCATCGTTACACTGTCGTTAAGCGTTACGACCGCAAGTCCTCCTGGTTCTCCAAGAACCAGAAGTACCCGGAATCCGTAAAGAATGCCGAAACCGCAATTCGTGGCGCTATGCTCGATATTCCTCAGTATGACCACGCACAGGCTGCAAAGCTCTACAAGACTGGTGATACCGAAGGTGCAAAGAAGCGCTATGGCGAAGCTATCAAGGGCTATGAAGCATTCCTTACCCGTTACAAGAACGAACCGACTTGGGATGAATACAAGGTCCATATCAACTTGGCCCTCGTTTACCAGGAAATGTCCCAGTATGCAAATGCTGCTAAGCAGTTCAACTGGATTGTTGATACAGATACTACCCGCTATGGCCGTCGCCCAGAAGGCGCTGCCGGCAGCCTCCTCAAGAAGGAAGAAGCAGGTTATAACGCTGTCTTGATGATGGACCAGGCTCGTGAACAGGCTCAGAAGAACAAGGCTGGCGACGATCCTGTCAAGGCTTACGAATTGCCAGAAACCAAGGCTTACTTCGCACAGGTCGATACCTATATGAAGAAGTTTGGCCAGAACAAGGAAGCTGCTGAACTTGCTTACAACGCTGCTATCGTTCATTACAACGCAAAGCAGTTCAAGACCGCAGTTACAGTGCTTCGTGACTTGAAGCAGCGCTTCCCGAAGCATCAGTACATTCTTCTCATTAGCCGTATGCTTGCTCAGTCCTTGCTTGAATCTGACCAGCTTGACGAATCCTTGACCGAATTTAAGTGGCTCTATAAGCAGTACACCGAAGTCAAGGAAACCAAGAATGATTCCATGGCTAAGGAAATCAAGAAGGCTATCGCTGCAGTTCTCTTCCAGAAGGCTGACAAGTCCGTTAAGGCTGGCAGGTTTGAAGAAGGTGCTGTTGCATACTTAGACTTGCAGAAGCAGTACCCAGATGCAGACTTCGCTGATAAGGCAGTGTTTGAAGCTGGTGCCGCATACGAACAGGCAAAGCAGTATACAAAGGCTGCTGAAACCTTTATGCTCATGCCGAGAACATACGCAAGCTCCCCGCTTACAATCAAGGCTATTGTTCGTGCAGCAGGTGCTTACAAGAAGGAAAGTGCAGCTACATCCAATGCAAAGGATAAGGATAGATACCTCCGTTCTGCTGCAACAACCTACTTGTTCATTACAGAAAACTTCCCGAAGGATTCCATGGCTTTCAACGCAATCTCTGCCGCTGCAAAGACGTACGATTCCATTCCGGACAAGAAGCAGGCTGCTTTGACTTATGAAATCGCTTACAAGCGTTACCATGACAATGAACAGACTCCGGGCATGCTTTATAGCGCTATCTTGACATACGATGAAGCCAAGATGCCTGAAGAAGCAATCCGTTGCGCTAAGTCCCTTGTTAAGGATTATCCGAAGTCCTCTTACGCTCTTGACGCTGCATACAGTATCCCTGTTGCATACGTCAACGCAAAGAAGTTCGACCTTGCAATTCCTGAATTCCTCTTCTTCCTCAAGAACTACACAGAAGATAAGGAAAAGCTCATTGCAGCTGACATTGGTACAGCACGTGCCTACATGGAATTGAAGGATAACGATAACGCTGCAAAGTTCTACAAGAAGACTCTTGAAGATTACGACAAGTACGGCTTGCAGATCAAGAATGCAGACCCGGCAGTTCCTGCTGAAGCAGCATTCTACCTCGGTGACTTTGAACAGCAGAAGATGGATCCGCTTGTCTTGCAGGGCAAGGAAAAGGATAAGGCCAAGGTTATCAAGCAGTTGGTCGATATCCTCCAGAAGGCTATGAGCCAGTACTCCAAGTCTGCAACATACGCTTCTGAAAAGTGGACCTTCAAGGCAACTAACAAGATGGGTATGCTCTTCGTTACCATGGCTGCAAAGATCCGTGAACAGGAACTTTCCAGCAAGTCTAACGACGAACAGTTCGTTGAACGTATCGGTATTGTACAGCAGCTCCCGAGCTACTACGAACAGGCTCAGCCGATCTTCCAGAAGAACGTTGACCTTGCTCGTGACCAGGGCTTCTACAACGAAGACGTGGTTGCTGCAGAAGCTGGCTACATTGAAATGTACTACCAGAGCTGCGCTGTATTTGTCGAAGTTGCCGACGCATTCGAACACGCTCCGCTTCCGGATAGTGCCGCTATCGTTGCTGAATACATGGCTGAAGGTGACGCTAAGGATGACGCTGTAATGGCTGCCGAAGAAGAAATGGCTAACTACCGCGAAGAATTGCAGAACAAGTCCAATGCCGCTAAGGAAATGGCTGCTCCGCGTTGCGCAACCGGTATCAAGGCCGCTGCCCACTACGGTATCGAAAACGAATGGACCGCTAAGCTTTACGAACTTCTCAAGACCCTCGATGAAAGCAACGAAGCTCTTGCAATCAAGATCGAAAAGTTTGATCCGTCCACCTTGTTCCAGGATCCGGAATACTTTAAGACTAAGGCTCGTATTGAACAGATCGCAGCTTCTGAAGCTATGAGTGCTGATGAAAAGCTTGCAACGTTCAAGCAGATTGCTGAAGAAGCTAAGGCAGAAACTGAAAAGCTTCGTAAGCAGCTCAAGGTCTTGAAGGCACGTCTCGCTCCTCCTCCAGCAGCAGCTGGCGCCGGTGCTGATGATTACGGTGCACAGTAATTTCTAAAAGGGTTACTTGAAAAAAGACTGGCTAAATGCCAGTCTTTTTTTGTGTTCCGGGCAACGTGAAAGTTATTAGTTTGTGCTCCCAAAAATGCCTTCGCAAGGACTCGTCTACACCTCCCTAAAGCCTCAAAAAAGCTCTTCAAAAGCCTAAAAAAAGTGTAAACTGCAAGTAAAAAATGAAAAATTATGTTTATATAGTAAAAAAATGCCGTTTTATCGTAAAAAAGGGCAGTTTTATTGGTTGGCAGTAAATAATAATTTACTACATATGGTTGCCGGGAACCATTAAAAAAGATAAAATTGTGCCCAAGGAATCAAAAACTAACTCAAAACTCGAATAAGGAGTAATTTTCTATGTCTAAACTTCTTCAATCTTTCAGCCCAGAATCTGATGGTTGGCAGTTCATGTGGATCATCCTCGTGGTGTTCATCATCGGTATCGGTTTCTCGATTGAACGTATCGTGTACATCATCGTGAAGAGCGGCTCTGGCCGTGCAAACTTCCTCCAGAAGTTTGGCCAGCTCGTAGCAGGCGGTCAGTATGACCAGGCTCTCTCCTTCGCAGAAAAGTCTAAGCTTCCTATCGCTAAGGTTATGGCTGCAATCGTTGCAAACCGCGACAACGGCCGCGATGCAATGGTAAACGCATCTGATGCAGTGTTCCTTACTGAAGCTCCACGTCTTACTCGTTATGTTAGCGTTATTTCCGTTATGGCTTCCATCTCCACTCTTCTTGGACTTATGGGTACCATTTATGGTCTTATCTTTACGTTCGACGCTGTTGCTAACAAGCCGGCTGCAGAACGCGGTAAGGCACTTGCTGACGGTATTGCTATCGCTATGGGTACCACCCTCCTCGGCCTTCTCTCCGCTGTGCCGCTCCTCGTTATCGTTGGTATCCTCAACATGAACTCTGAACGTTTGATTCAGGAAATGGAAGAAAAGGGCCTCAAGACCATTAACTCCTTGGCTAAGTAATTAGATCTTAGATTAATTTAACTGGAGTTAATAAATATGGCAAAAGAACTCAAGAAACCAGCAAAGCCTGAGGAACCGGATCTACTCCCGGCCATGGGTTTGTTCACGATCCTGATTCCGATGCTGTTGTCTATGACCTCGTTCTCGAAGCTCGCTATCGTGGAAGTCAACCTGCCTGAACGCAGCATGATGAACATGGATAACGATACTCCTCCAGAACCTGATCAGCAAGCTCTTAACCTTTCTCTGGCTATTACGTCTGATTACCTCGTAATCGGTGCTCGTGGTGGTTTCCAGCCGAACGTCTACTTCAAGGAAATGTGGACATTCCGCTGCAAGTCCGACTCCAAGCTCATCACGTATTCTCCAGAAGAAGTGAAGGCAACAGTTGAAGCCGGTCATGGCCCTAAGTGCCAAGACGGCAAGGAAATGGATAAAGAAAAGTACATTTACGAAATTGAAAACATCGAACTTTGGGCTCTCGAAAAGACTTCTGAAGAAGATCCGGGCCGCGTTCGCTGGTCTCTCTACACTTCCCAGGGCGAAAACGTTCCTGACAGTGTGTTCGTAGATGGCAACAACGAATTCTTCGCAATGACGGGTGAAGGTCCTGGTGGCCTTAAGCAGCCTGCTGGCTTGAAGAAGCCGAGCGCTGGCGCAGCTGTCGCAACTCTTACCCCGAACTCTGCACGTAAGCTCAAGCCGGAAGACGCTGCTAAGTCTATCGTCTACCCGCTCTCTGCATACGACATTATTGCTAAGGACCTTATCGCTATCCACGCTCAGTTCATTGACTTGGACGACGTAGATAACATTATCATCGTTGCAAACGACGATACTCAGTTCGACAAGGTTATTCAGCTTATGGACCGTGCAAAGGCTGCTGAATTCGCTAAGATTAACTTGGCTAAGTTGGGAGGCTAATCATGGCTAGAAAAAGTCGCAAATATGGTGAAGACGTCCCATTCTCATTGACCTCCATGATGGACATGATGACCATTATTCTGGTGTTCATGATTAAGAACATGGACGCAGAAGGTCAATTGCTTACTCAAGCTGAAAACCTTATTCTTCCGGTTTCTACATCTAAGGTACAGCCTAAGGGCGTTTCCTTGACAGTAGTTGTTGATAACAATTACGTTGTAGTTGATAACGCTAAGATTGTTACCACTGAAGATGTTTTGAAGCAAGAAGACTTGTTGGTCACAAAGGTTGACTCTGTGTTGAAGGAACGTCGTCAGGTTGAAATCGATCACAACCTCGCTGCTGGTCTTCCGGCAGATGAAGCTGGCAACATTGTTGTCCAGATTGACAAGAACATTCCGTACGACGCAATGTACAAGGTTATGGCCACTTGTGGCTTCGCCGGTTACACTAACATCGCCTTCGCAGTTATGCAGAAGAACGGTGGGGAGGAATAATAATGGCTGAAGCTCCAAAGAAAAATAAAAAGCCGCAACTTGATCCGTTCGTAGCCTCTCTTATGCCGGAATCCGACAAGAAGATGGCTGGTATCCTCGGTATCTCTGTTGTCGTTGCTCTTGCTTTCTCCCTTTGGGCATCTATGTACGAAGTCGTTGTCGAAGAAGTGATCTTCGAAGACTCCGAAGCTGCCGACCTTTCTGCATCTATGCAGATTGAAGAAAAGAAGGAAGAAAAGAAAGAAGAAAAGAAGAAGAAGGAACCAGAAAAGCCTCGTAAGAAGGCTGGTGGTGGTGGTAAGCCGCGCGGTAAGGGTCAGCCGAATGCTCCGCAGACTCGTGGCGTGCTCAAGCTCCTCACTGCTCAGACCAAGAATGCTAGTGCTGGTGCCTACGACTTGATGAAGAACCAGAAGTTCACCAAGGATATCGACAAGGTGTTGAAGGATGTCGCAGGTTTGCAGACTTCCGGTAAGACAGTTCTTGGCGGTCGCCGCGGTAAGGCTGATGGTGGCTTCAATGAAGGTTACGCAGAAGGTGGTTCTGGCGGTCTTGGTGACGGCCTTGGCTCCCTCCTTGGCGGTGGCGGCGGTGGTATTTCCACCAAGGCTAAGGGTTCTATCAAGACCCCGTCCGAACGTGATATCGATATGGGTGCAGGTGGCGGTTCCCGTTCTGCAGCTGATATCATGAAGGTTGTCCGTCAGCGTACTCCGGGCCTTCGTCACATCTATAACAAGTTCCTGAAGAAGAAAGCTGGCTTCAGCGGTAAGGTTACCTTGAAGTTCACTATCGCTCCGGGCGGTGATGTGATTAGCATCTCTATCGCTTCCTCGACCACCGGTTTCGGTGAATTCGATAACGAAGTGAAGAAGGCTGTTGGCCGTTGGACATTCTCCAAGGTCAAGTCTGGTAACACCACGGTTACAATTCCGTTCACCTTCTCTGAATAAGTTTCTTTATTCGAGGAAAGAAAAGAGTCAAGGGTTTCCCTTGGCTCTTTTTTTATATTTTTAAAGATTTTAGTGTAATTTTATGAGAAAATTTTAAAATAAACTTGCGTTTTTTGGAAGAAAAAATTAACTTTTAGGCAAATAAATTTTAGAGGAGTCCTCAATGAAACTTAGAACCGCTATTGCCCTTGGTACGCTCGTTGGTGCCTTTGGCGTTGAATCTGCATTTGCTACTTATGCTCGTGTAGAATCTATGGGCAAGAATACGACTTACATTATGGACGATGTAAGCATTTTTGACAACCCGGCAAACATTAATCTTTACCCAAACTATTTGATTGGCGAATTCGGTCCGTATACAGATGACGTTGCTGCCGGTACTAACCAGGATCCGTTGCATCCGAACTTTGGCGGTATTTTCTCCCTTGCTCTTGGCTCCGGTGACTTCCCGGACCCGCGCTTGAGCATTGGTGGCTTGTTTGGCCGTATGGATACAGAACTCGGCAAGTACTTGCCGACCTATGTAAAGAATGAAGACGGTTCTATTTCCGAGGTTCCAGAAACCGTAACGAACTTTGACGGTTTCCTCGGCGGTACGCTTTCTAACGGTAACGCTCTTGGCTTGCATATCTTTATTGCTCACCAGGACGGCGGCAAGCAGTTGGATGACGGTTCTTACCAGGTTGATGATGGCGCTTACGCTTCTATTATCCGTGCAGATGGCGGTATCAACTGGCAGTTCGGCTCTAACGTAGATTTCGAATTGGCTTTTGGCCTTGCTCGCGTTCAGTATGGCGAAGACCACAAGAACTTCTTTGACGATGGCGACTTCTCTTACTTGGGTAAGGCTCGCGCATTCTTCTCTCTTGAAGCTCTTGATGGCGAACTTGTTCCGGCCCTTTCCGCTCATTATATCCAGGCAGCCGGCATCGAAGATATCGAAAGCAAGGTCGGTGTTGGTATCAACGTTGCTCTTGACCGTGGCTTCTTCTGGCTCGGTGTAGACTTCATCTGGAACAAGGCTGAAGCTGGCAACTGGTCCTATGATCACGCAACCGGCGAAACTACATACGATGCTTCTGCAGACAAGGAATATCGTGACGAACGTGAAGAAATCGGTGGCCAGATCAGTTTCGGTATTGAACGTAACATCTGGTGGGATTGGTTCGTGATCCGTGTTGGCGGTAAGAAGTCTATCCTTTACACTTCTTGCGACCAGCATGACGCTAACGTTGGCAAGAAGGATGGCCTCTGCACCGATTCCGGCAACTTCTTTAGCACAAACCCGCTTGCTGATGGTTCCGCAGATGACCACGTAGGTTTCGGCTTCGGTATCAACATCGAAGAAAAGTTGAAGATCGACGTTACTGTTGCAGAAGACTTGCTGTTCCGCAATCCGTTCCAGGGTGAAGGTCGCTTGTTCTCTCGCATCTCTGCAACTTACGCATTCTAATTTGCAAGGAGCTTAAGGCTCCTTGGACTCCCTTAACAGCTTTCAAAGAATTTTGAAAGCTGTTTTTTTATCTGGAGAAAATGGATGCCTTTTAAAAAGAATGTTTCTCTAATTTCTAAATTAAGGGCCATGAAAAATATTTTAGTGAAATTAGTGTTTGTCGCTTTGCTCCTTTTGCTTGCCGCATGCTCTGAATCTCCCGATCGCCTGGAGTCTAAGCTTACGCCGTATTTGCAGGAGGACTTGAAGTTCATGGTTGCCGAAGTTATAAAGGCTGGGCACCCTGAAATGGTTGCGGACTCTCCTTACTACGTGATTCGTGATTTGCGCTTTTTTGACGGTGTAACAGCAGAGGGGTATTCTGGATATTCTGAAGTAGACTTTTATGTTTACAAGACCGTCAAGATGCATCAGAAACGCAAGTACCGTTATGATGCGCATTACATGCAATGGGACCGCTATTTCAAGAAATTGGAATATGGCGGCATTAATGAATAACTATATTTGGGAACGGAAATTTTCAAAGTTATCAAAAGGGTAATATTTTGTTCGGACTTTTCTCTTGCGACATTGGTATTGATCTTGGTACTGCCAACACTTTGGTTCATGTGGCAAACCAGGGACTTGTTATTAACGAACCGACCGTGATTGCTGTTGATGCAAGAAACAATAAGGTTTCTGCAATCGGCCTTGAAGCTAAGAAGATGCTTGGCCGTACTCCGGGCCTGCTTCGCGCTGTCCGCCCGATGAGCGATGGCGTTATTGCTGAATTTGACCTTGTTGAAACTCTTTTGCAGACCTTTATCAAGCGTGTGCAGAAGTATCCGCTCTTTATGGTTCACCCGCGTGTTGTTGTCGGTGTTCCTTCTGGCATTACCGAAGTGGAAAAGCGCGCTGTTATTGATGCAGCTACGCATGCTGGTGCAAAGGAAGTCCACCTTGTTCACGAACCAATGGCCGCAGCTATCGGCATGGGCATTCCTGTCGAAGATCCTGTAGGTAACATGGTTGTCGATATTGGCGGCGGTACCTCTGATATTGCCGTGATTGCTTTGAACGGTATTGTTTGCCAGAGCTCTGTACGTACTGCTGGTGACGAAATGGATGACGCAATCATCCGTTACATGCGCCAGAATTACAATCTTGGTATCGGTGCGACTACCGCAGAACAGATCAAGATTGAAATCGGTTCCGCGTTCCCGCTTGAACAGGAATTGACCATGGAAGTCAAGGGTCACGACCACCGTGAAGGCATGCCGCGTACAGTCACGATTTCTAGCGAAGAAATCCGTGAAGCTCTTAGCGAACCTATCCAGACAATCATTGATTCTGTCAAGGATACCTTGAGCAAGACACCTCCGGAACTTTCTGCCGATATCTATGATAAGGGCATTATCATGACTGGCGGTGGTTCCTTGCTTCGTGGCTTTGATGCCCGTATTCACCAGGAAACAGGCCTTTCTGTGAATGTTATCGACGATGCCTTGATTTGCGTATGCAAGGGGACCGCCCGCATTCTTGAAGACTTGGACAAGTACCGTCCGGTATTGATCGCGTCATCTAACTAGTTTAGGGGAGGAGTACCCAATGCCTAGATCTGGGTCCCTCTTTCATAGCTTTTTTGCTTTTGGCAGGGGAATTCTTGTTTTAGTGATTCTTATTTCCTTAGGAATCTCTATGCGTGTCGTCTCTTTGAAGTCAAAGGAGGCTATAGCGTCTGTTGCCCTTTCTACGGTGTTTTATCCGGTACAGGCGGTTGCTTCTTCAGTAAAGGGCTATGGCAACTTGCAAACTCAAAACGAGATTCTGAAGGAACAGAACGCCCGTTTGCGTTTGGAGCTCGACAATGCCCGTGAAGGCTTGAAAGAGCTTGTGCGCTTGCGTGCCCTGGTTCGCTTTGATAATCGCTGGGAATACCCGATTGTAACTTCGCGTGTTGTTGGCAAGAATCCTGGGCGCGTGACTACGACTCTTGTTGTGAATAGGGGCTCCGTAGATGGCCTTAAGCCAGACATGCCGGCTTTTTCTATGGATGGCCTTGTTGGTAGGGTCGGAAAGGTGGCGAGCCACCATGCTCAAATCCAGTTGATTCTCGACCCGAACATGAAGTTCTCCGTGATTGATACAAGGACCCGTACCATAGGCTTTGCCGAGCCGATGGACGACCACTTCTTGATGGTTACCGTGCCGACGCATGTGGGCGTAAAGGCCGGGGATACGCTTGTTACTTCTGGACTTGGCGGCATATTCCCCAAGGGGCTTGCCGTGGGCGTTGTTTCTGACGTGAGAAAAATGGACCTGGATGTGATTTCTTTGCTTGTCGTAAAGCCGTTCCAGGAAGTTACGGAACTCGAGGAATTGTTTGTCATGGAAAAGGATCCTGATTGGGTTGTCCGGGAGCTTGCGGAATGAAGGGCGTTCATGTAATAACCATTATTTTGGGATTTATTGTTAGCGTTGCCTTGCAGACGACTGTTGCTAACTGGATTTCAATTTTTGACATCAAGCCGGATTTTTTGCTTATCTTCGTTGTGTACCAGGCTTTTAGAAACGGACCTGCCGCTGGTGCGCTTTGGGGATTTTTGGTAGGCTTTGCAAGCGATACCTATGGCCCTGTGGAGTGGCTTGGGGCGCATACGATTGCGATGACTCTGCTTGGCTATTTGACGGGCTTGCTTGAAGACAAGTATTTGACCTTGCAGCTTGTTCCTAAAATTTTGGCGCTCGGCTTTGGCTTTTTCTTTAGCGATCTCGTGTTCCTTGCGATTTCTAGCTTGAGTGCACAGCAGATGACGCACCTGTTTTTGACAAAGTCTATTCCGGAGGGCATTTATACGGTCGTAGTTGGTGGCGTAACCTATTATTTCCTGTTTAGGGGAAAGCGGAAGAAGCATGCGTAATTCGCTTAACGACGGTACCGAGACCCGGGAAAAAAATTATAAGGTTTTTATATTCCTTGGCCTTGTCTGGCTTGCATTTTGCGTTTTGGGAATACGTCTGTTCTACCTGCAGCATGTGAATTACGAAGACAATTTTCAGCGTTCCGAAAACAACCGTATTCGCAGGGTGGATATTCCCGCAGAACGTGGTTTTATCTTTGACAGGAATGGCGTGGTTCTTGTTCGTAACAGGCCTTCGTACCAGATAGTCATTGATGCGCAGCAGCTTCCAAGAAAAAAATCGGGCAAGGATTCTGTTTTTAGGACCTTGTTAAATATTCGTGATGCTAGCGGTGTTAGAATGTTCGACTCCGCATCGCTCGATACCGCATTCCAGAGGACCGCGTGGATTCGTAACAAGCCGATTCGCATTTACGAGGATGCTTCTCCGGAACAGGTTTCGGTAATTGAGGAGCATTCCCATGAATTGCCGGGCGTATACATGGTAACGGAGTCGCGTCGTGAGTATCCGTATGGAACTCTTGCAGCGCATACGCTAGGCTATACGGGTGAAATTTCTGAAGAACAGCTGCAAAAGCCCGAATACAAGAAGAAGTATTCTTCTGGTGACGTGATTGGCCAGAAGGGCTTGGAACAGCAGTACGACATGGAGTTCCGCGGCAAGAACGGTTCCCGTGTTGTTGAAGTGAATGCTTTCGGCCGTGTGGTAAGCGAAGTTTCTGGCATGGACGCTATCCCTGCGGAGCCTGGCTTGCACCTTGTTTCTACTCTGGATTTTAAACTTCAAAAGGTTGCGGAAGAGGCGATACCTGATTCTATGCGTGGTGCCGTTGTTGCCCTGGACCCGCGCACTGGAGAAATCCTTGCGATGGTCAGTTCGCCACGTATTGACCCGAACGTGTTTTCCCTGAAGAAAAAGGAGCGTAATCGAGGCTGGGCGAAGATGGCTCTTGATACCACGAAGCCTTTGGTAAACAGGGCTGTTGCAGGCGTGTATCCTCCTGCGTCGGTGTTTAAGCTTGTGACTGCTGGCGCTGGTGTTGAAAATGGCGTACTTTCGAAATACAAGTTCTACCCGCATTCTTGCACAGGAGGCTATACCTATGGATCGCGCTACCAGAAGTGCTGGGGTGTGCATGGCAACTTGAATGTCGTGAATGCGCTCAGGCTTTCGTGCGACGTGTTCTTTTACCAGGCGGGTCTTGATATCGACATGCCACGCATCAATGAATTTGGACGTCGCTTTGGGCTTGGCGAAGAACTTTTGGGTATTGACATTCCTGGGGAACGCCGTGGATGGCTTCCGGATTCCGTGAGCTTTAACGAGCGCAACAAGCGTAGCGGCTGGCGCTGGGCTCGCGGCCTGATCTTGAACCTGTCTATTGGACAGGGCCAACTTGTGACTCCGTTGCAGCAGGCTGTTCTTGTTGGTTCCCTGGCCATGAATGACGGTGTTAGAAAGCCTCATCTGATGAAGGAATTCCGTGATAGCAAGGGCAATGTCGTGAAGACGTTCAAGCCTGAAGTCATTCGTTCTGGGACGATGAAAAAGTCTACCCATGAAATTTTGCTTGCCGGCATGGACTCGGTCGTGAACCATCCTGGCGGAACTGGTAAGCGCGGGGCCCTGCCTGGAATTCGTGTTGGCGGTAAGACTGGCTCTGGCGAATGGAAGAAGGGAGAAAAGACTCACGCATGGTATGCGGCTGTTGCTCCATTGTACGCTCCTGAAATTGCTGTCGCCGTTATTTTGGAAGCTGCCGGTGGCGGTGGCGCAAAGTCTGCTCCGATTTCGAAGAAGGTTATGGAAGCATATTTCTTTGGGGATTCTGTGCAGGTAAAGCCGGAAGTCGACGTTCTGGATACGATTCCTGTGGAGGGTGACTAATGTTTTTCTTGAAGTCTGGAAACACGGCTAAAATTGACTGGGTCTTTATCGCGGTACTCCTGGTTATCATGGGGTGCGGCATTGCCCTGGTGTATTCCGCTTCGGCCCCGTCTTCGGAAGGTGTCCCGTTTTACGGAACGTACTGGTTTAAGCAGATCATTTATTTTGCATGTGGCCTTGTGTTTGCCGCAGCAATCTCGCTTTTAAAGATTTCAATTTTGCGGTATTTGACTTTTCCGCTTTACCTTGTTTCGTTAGTGTTGCTTGTCGTGGTGCTTTTCTTTGCTGGTGATGTCGTGAAAGGGGCCGGTCGTTGGATAGACCTTGGCTTTTTCAAGTTGCAGCCCTCGGAATTTTCAAAGATTGCATACCTGTTGATGATTTCTAGCTGGCTTTCTAAGCATCCTGTGGATTTTTTGAAGCTAAAGACATTCTTTGTTCCGGGCATTATGTTCCTAGTCCCCTTTGTGCTTGTGCTTAGGCAGCCTGACCTCAGTACGGCGCTTGTGTTCACGATGGTTACGCTTACGTGTTTCTTTTTTGCGGGGCTAAAGCTTTCGGACTTGTTCTTTTTCATGAGTCCGCTTGCGTCTGTGGTGTTGTCGCATTCTTTAGTGTCGTATTCGCAGTTCCTTTGGGGCGGTTTTATATGCCTGCTTGCATTCGTCCTTTTTAAGCGCCGCTTGCCGATTGCCTATACCGTCATAATCTTTTTAGTCAACATTCTTGCGGGCTATACAAGTTCCATGGTGTGGAACCATTTGGAGCCGCACCAGCAAAAGCGCGTAGAAACTTTCATCAATCCTCTATCGGACCCGAAGGGCGACGGCTACCAGGTTTTGCAGTCTATGACGGCGATAGGATCCGGTGGACTTTCGGGGAAGGGGTTTGGCGAGGGCTCGCAGACAAACCTGAACTTTTTGCCGGAAGAACACACTGACTTTATTTTCAGCGTTCTCGGAGAACAGTTCGGCTTTGTTGGCTGCGTAGGAATTCTGTTCCTCTACTTCTTGTTTCTGTGGCGTGCAATGGCTATTTGCCGAATGTACACGCACCCGTTCGTTATATTGGTGACGGCGGGAGCCTGCTCCATATTCGTGTTCCACATAATCGTGAACATTGCCATGACTATTGGGCTTATGCCTGTTACGGGTCTGCCATTGCCATTGCTAAGCTATGGCGGCTCCTTTGCGATGACCTGCATGATTCTTGTCGGGTTGCTGTTGAACATGCGCTTTCACGGAGATCAGCTGAAGGGGTAGCTTATGAATGTAAGGCACTTTGTTTGTAACCCGTTTGGCGAAAATACATACCTGGCCTTTGATGAAACTCGCGAGGCGGTTGTAATTGACCCAGGTTTTTATGACGAACGCGAATTTTTAGTTTTCAAGTCGTTTTTGGAACGCGAACGGCTCTCCTTGAAAAAGGTGCTGAATACGCATTTGCATTTGGACCATTGCATTGGGAACGGGTTTGTAAAGCGTGAATGGAACCTGGATGCCTGTGCCCACGAGGCAGACTTGTTTTTGCTGCAAAATGCTGGTAGCCAGGCTCGGATGTTTGGACTCGAAATCTCCGAGGAATTGCCTACTTCCATTTGTCCTTTGCAAGAAGGCGAAGCTCTAAAAGTCGGCAACATGGATTTTGAAGTTTTGGAAGTTCCCGGGCATTCTGCTGGGGGCCTTGCCTTTTATGAAAAAGAAGCAGGGGCCATATTTGCCGGAGATGTCCTGTTTAGGGGCTCGTATGGCCGCTATGACTTGCCGGGAGGCGATTTTACTGCCCTAAAGCATTCTATTGTAGAAAAACTGTTTAAATTGCCCGAAAATACGGTTGTTTTTAGTGGCCATGGCTTGAGCACTACCATTGGAAACGAAAAAATAGGGAATGATATCCTTGGTTTTTAGCAAAAAAAGTCTTATTTCAAGCTCTGTTAATGTTTGTTTTCAAAGTGGATGTTTCATTTTGCATAAAAAAAGATTATTTTCAAGCACAAAATATTAAAAGAGGTTTTTTATGAAGAAATTCTGGAAATTTGGTTTGCTCGCTGTAACTGCAGCTGCTTTTGTTGCTTGTGGCGATGATTCCAGCTCTAACGCTTCTGAAGGAGAATCTTCTTCTTCTGGCGCCCCGATTGTTCTTTCTTCTGCATCGGCTGAATCACCGATTACATTCTCTAACATGGATGGCGTTGTTTCTAGCAATGGTGCCGGTGGCGAACAGCTTGCCCTTTCTGGCAATATCAAGATCGATAATACCATGATGCCTAACAAGTATATCGATGAAAACGGCGACGAACAGGAAGTCTTCTACCTTATCGATAGCGTTTCCTTTATTGCTGGTCACGTGGAAGGCGGTCAGGTTCTTTCTGCACCAATCTCTGTCGTCTTGAATAACGTTACATACCCTGCAGAACGCTTGAACCTTAGCTCGACTGCTCCAAAGATTAACTTGGATGAAGTTGAAGGCTGTGGCGACTTCCGTATGTACATCTGGGTATATTCTAGCGAAGAACATGCTGCCGGTGCAAAGGTTCAGTATGCAACTTCTGCAGTTGACTCCTTGAGCTTTACAAAGCAGTGCAAGACCGGTCCTGTAGAATCGTCTTCCTCTATTGCTGCTCCGTCGAACTGCACCGAAGTTACCGCAGCTAAATTGACTCTTTCTAATGTCGGTGCACTAGACCAGTCTGGCTTGAATATGGCTACTGGTACAGGTGACGCTCCGGATATTACAATTTCCTTTGTAAATGGCGTTGCATACCTCAAGGCTTCTGAAGGCGTGAAGATCTTTGAAGAAAAGAACCAGAACTTCTTCGGCGAAGGTGAAAAGGTTTGCAAGGAAGACTTTGCTACAATGGGTGCTGGCAAGCAGTCTGTAGAAATCGAATCCTTCTCCTGGTATATTGTTGAAACCGCACAGGGTCAAACCCCGATTCAGGTTGGTAAGGCAGCTTCCCAGGACAAGTCTTCTGGTTCTGTAGAAGTGACATACTACAAGTAATTTCTTGAAAGAATACATAGAGGCCCGGAGTTAAATCCGGGCTTTTTTTATAGAAACGAAATACGAAAAGAAACGGAATATGGGGAATGCCCACGGGTATCTCTTATATGGACTGACATTTTTCAAAGTGCTTTCTACATTTGCCGGTATGGATTTTTTTGAATACTTTCAGGGCATTTTTGGTGACCGCTGGGAATCTTTGAAGCAGGCGATGGGTGGTGAAAACCGCCCTATGGAACTTAAGTTCGGCGATAGGGAAGCGTACTATTTGGATGAGGCTTCCTGGTTTGCCGCAAATGCGCTTGGTGTGCAGCCTGGTCATGACGTTCTTGACATGTGCGCTGCGCCGGGCGGCAAAACGCTAGTTTTGGCTTCGTGCCTTGCAGGAAGCGGATCGTTGCAGAGCAACGATAGGTCGCCCGACAGGCGCGAACGCCTGAAACATGTCGTGGAAAACTGCTTGCCTCGCGATTGGGCTTCTGTCGTGACCGTGACCGGGTACAGTGGCGACCGCTTTGGGCGTTACAGGGCAGAAAGCTTTGACAGGATTCTTGTGGATGCGCCGTGTTCTTCGGAAAGGCATGTAATGGAATCTCCGGAGCATTTGGCTATTTGGAATCCGAAACGAATTAAGCGCTTGGCTGTGGAACAGGGGGCGTTGCTTGCAAGCGGTGTAGATGCCTTGCGTGTAGGTGGTGAACTTGTGTACAGTACTTGTGCGCTTGCCGATGAAGAAAACGACGCTGTTGTTGCCAAGATTCTAAAAAAACGCAAGGGCCTGCTTGAGATTTTGCCTTTGGAACCGAAATTTGAAGGAACTGAGCGGACTGAATTCGGTGTTCGCATGTTGCCAGACCTGTGTGGTGGACGTGGCCCTATTTATTGTTGCAAAATGAAGAAGATAGGGTAAAGCCCGCCAATTATTGCAAGCGTGTTTAAAACATAATCTTTTTGTCAAAAGATGTCGTGGTTACTGCGGCGTCTTTTGTTTTTGGGCGTTTTCAAGCCCCTTTGTAATCTTCGCTGCTTTTTTTGTGGCCCCTATTTTTGTATCTTTGCCCGCGTATAATTTTTGATATTGGTAGGTTTTTTCTGCTTTTACGCGTTTTTGCCTTTTTGTTTGTGTTTGTAATGGCTGTCCAGGCGCAGCTTCTTGACCCGTCAGAGGAATTCATGTCGGAAAACGTGATTCGCTATGTTCGGGTCGAGGGTACAGTTAATATGGATGATCGCTCAGTCCTTAGCCGCGTAAGCGTGCGTGAAGGGCAGCACTTGTCTCCATCGATTCTTTCTGACAAGATCCAGGCTAGCGTAACGTCTTTGTACGAGTCCGGCTATTTTGACGATGTTTCTGCGTGGGTTGACTATACCGGCAATCCTAACGAAATGGACTTGATTTTTAAGGTCAAGGAATTGCCTGCATTGGATACGGTCGTCTTTGAAGGCTACGACGATATTAATGTCGAAGATCTGATGCTCAAGATTACGCTTTTGCATGGACAGGTTTACAGCAAGGCGCAGCTTGAACGAGACCGTCAGGCAATTTTGAACCATTACCGTTCCGAAGGTTATTTGCTTGCCGAAGTTGGCTATCGCGAAGTCCAGACATCCGATTACGAAAACAAGGTCATCTTTGTTATCCGTGAAAGCGACAAGGTCCGTGTGCGCAAGATTTCTATCGAAGGCAACGAAGAAATCCCTCCGGAGGAATTTACCGACCGCATGACTATGAAGGTCGCTAACTGGTGGGGCGACGGCGAATTCAAGGAATTCTTGTTCGAGGCTGATCGCGATACCGTTTTGAATGCGGCCCGCCATTTTGGTTACCTTGATGCCGAATTGCTGGAATACCATGCCGACTACATGCTAGACTCTACCTGCAGCTTCTACATGGGCCGCATGATCAACAAGGGTGATAGGCTTGAAAGGCTTTATAACCAGCTGAACAACGCTATTGAAGACACGACCCACCTTATGCACCGTATGGCAGGTCGAACCCGTGAACTTCCGTACCATTATTTCCGTCGTTACCGCCATGACCGTCACGAGCTTTCTGTACCGCTCCCATACATAAGCGATGAAGTTACTGCATCGGAAGTTGTGAACGGCGTTATCAAGTACGGTGACTTGCGAGACGAATGGATCAAGAATTTGCCTGTAAAGAAATGGCAGAACGCAAAAATCGACTCCTTGCTAAAGCTTGGCCGCAAGCGCAAGGCCTACGATGAAAAACGACTTGTCCGCTACACCTTGGAAGAAATGTTCCCGGCACTTGTCAAGTACGATAGCGCAACGATTTCCAATGCCATTGAAACCGTGGTTAAGTTGAACCTGGGACGTAAGTACTATGCGGGCGACGTTCATTTCTCTGGCAACGAAGTGCTTCGTGAAGATGAATTGCAGCGTACAGTTCGACTTGAAAAGGGTGAACCTTTTGACTATTACGAATACTTGAATACAAAGAAGGCTATTCTTGATGCTTATCGTGAAGATGGCTATATCTTTGCGCAGTTCGAGGAATCCCGTGAATTCGTTAACGATTCTATTTTGAATCTTAGCTACCGCATGTACGAAGGCTTGCCAGCATCGATCCACAAGGTGTTTATCCATGGCAATACGAAGACCAAGGACAAGGTGATCCGTCGTGAAGTCCGCTTGTTCCCGGGTGATACGTATAGGCAGTCGTCGCTTGAACGAAGCTTCCGTGAAATTATGCAGTTGAACTACTTTGATGCCGTTGTACCGGATATCAAGGTTGTCGATGAACAGACTGTTGACCTTGACTTTACCGTTGCTGAAAAGGAGGCTGGCACTGGCCAGTTTAGCCTGGGTGTCGCCTATAGCGAAAGCGATGGCTTGACCGGTACTGCTAGCGTTTCTATTCCGAACTGCTGCATGGGTGACGGCCAGAATGCTTCCATTAGTTTGGAATATGGTAAGAAGAAGCACTATGGTGCGATCAGTTTCTCTGAACCGTACTTCCTTGACCACCCGGTTAGCGTTGGTGCAACCCTTAGCTACGGCTGGTGGGATCAGGATGACGACCCGGACATTACCCGCTATGGCGGCAGTGTTTATGTTGGTAAGCGCCTTAAGTGGCCTGATGACTATTTCTATGGCCAGATCGGTTATAGCTGGCTCATGAATAAGCAGGGCCCGAACGTAGATGGCAGCTTTGTGAAGTTTACCGGTATTGAATCTGCCTTGAACTTCCGCATAGTTCGCGACGACAAGAACTTGCCGCAGTTCCCGACCGATGGCTCTCGTTATGTGCTTGACGTGCAGTGGGCTGATGGCGTACTTGGCAGTGACTTCGATTTCGTAAAGACCGAAGCTACGATCAAGTGGTGGTTCCCGCTCTTCCGCGACAAGGTTGCTCTTGCTCTTACAAACCAGTATGGCGTTATCTTTGGCGGCCCGCTCCAGTACCGTACGCTCTACTCCATGGGTGGCGTGATGGGCTACGAAGGCATGATGCGTGGCTATAACTCTGGTTCCATTGGTTACCGCCGTCTTGGTCGCAGCTACCAGTATGTGGGTGCAGAAATCCAGTGGGGTATTGTTCCGCAGGTGTTCTACCTGTTGCCGTTCTTCTTTGATGCCGGTAACGTATTCGGTGACCGTTACGACCCGCATGTCTTTGTGGACAAGGATGACTTGAAGAACCCGATTTCTGAATGGGATCCGTCTAGCCTTAAGCGTGACTTCGGCTTTGGTTTCCGCGTGATTGTTCCGATGCTTGGTATCATTGGCTTTGACTTTGCTTGGCCGCTTGATTACGGTGAAACGTATTCCGGTTACGACCAGACATTCATCGGTAACATGAACTTTAACTTTGTCATTGGACAGGGATTCTAATATGATCAAGAGAATTCTGTTGCTAGCCTTGTTCCTGTTTGCGGCGTCATTTGCCGAAGACGGGCTTCGCGTTGCCCATGTAGATTCGAAGCTTATCTTTGAAGGCTATCGAGGTACCAAGAAGGCCCAGGAAGAATTCGACCGCCAGGTGGCTAAGTGGGAACAGCAGGCTAACCTCTTGCAGAAGGAGCTTGCCTCGATCAAGGAAAAACTTGATAAGCAGGTCCTAATGCTTTCTGATGAAAAGAAAAGGGAGCTTGAGGCAGAATATTCCAAGAAGGAAACGGAACTTAAGGATTTTATCTCTAAGGTCTATGGCCGTAACGGCGAACTCTTGACAGAAAACGAAAAGGTTAGCGGTCCGATCATTCAGCTGATTCGCAAGGCGGTAAATGAAATTGCATTGCAGGAAGGCTATGACATGGTTGTGGACAGGGCTTCTGGAGCGGTGCTCTTTTGGAAGAATGAAAACGACCTGACTCAAAAAGTTCTTGATTACTTGAACGCAAGGTAAAAAGAAACGGCTCGGTTTTAACCGGGCCGTTCTTTTAGAATGCGATAATATCTAGGTGTTCCAGAAGAATCTTTATTCCGAGAAGTATTAGTAGAGCGCCTCCGATGCGTTCTGCAAGGGGCCTGCTTTTGCCGCCAAGCCTTGCTCCGATTTGCACTCCGACAAACGAGAATGCAAAAGTGACTGCTCCGATGGTTGGCGCGGCGGTCCAAATGTTTACCTTTAAAAATGCAAATGAAACACCGACTGCAAGGGCGTCGATGCTTGTAGCTACAGCAAGCGGAAACATTTTTTTGGGACCGAAGTCTGGACTTTCGTTTTCTTCTTCTCCGAAGGATTCGCGAATCATGTTGCCGCCGATAAGTGCTAACAAAATAAAGGCGACCCAGTGGTCGAATTGCGTGATCGCGTCGCTGAACGTGTTTGCTACTAGAAAACCGATAAGCGGCATCAATGCCTGGAAGCCGCCGAAGTAAATGCCTGCCGTGGCGGAGTGCCTTACGGTGACTTGTTTTGCGGAAAGCCCTTTTGCTATGGACACGGCAAAGGCATCCATGGAAAGGCCTATTGCGATGATGAAAAGTTCTATCGGGTTCACTTGTATTATTTCTTTCTTGAAGATTAGAATGCTAAAAAAATAAAAAATTAAGGCTTGATTTCTTTGTATTCGCCCGGTTTTAAATCGGCAAGTTCGTATGGACCGATCTTGATTCGTACGAGGCGTAGCGTCTCGTAACCGAACTGTTTGCATATCCTGCGAATTTCGCGATTCTTGCCTTCGTCTAGAACGACTTCTAGCCAACAATTTTTTTCGCCCGTGCGTAAGATATGCACTTTTTTCATGTGCATGAATTCTTCGCTTTCGCCAAAGATTCGTGGCGGTACGGTCACTCCATTTTGCATTTGCTGCAATTCGTTATCTGTAGGAATGCCAGAAATTTGAACGTGGTATGTTTTGTCAAGGTGCGTTTCTGGGGCTAGAATGCGGTTTGCAAAATCGGTGTCGTTTGTTAAAAGCAAAAGGCCTTCGCTTGCGGCGTCTAGCCTCCCGACCGGGGCGATGTGCTTGAAACCTTTGAAAAAGTCGAGCACTGTTTTGCGCCCCTTTTCATCGTTTGCGGTTGTTATGATGCCGCGAGGCTTGTGGAATGCAAGGTAGACTTTTTTTTCTTGCCCGGTCTTGTTGCCATCGAGCAGGATTTGGTCTTCCATTGTTGCTGGAGTTTCTGGATCAAATACAATTTTACCGCGTAAAGTAACGCGCCCTTCTCGGCAGGCTTTTTCTGCTTCGGAACGGGAGCAGGTGCCACGCTTTGAAAGTATGCGTGCTACGCCGTAACATTTTTTGCTTAATGTTGTTGACTGCCTATCTTTGGAAGGCTTTGGAGTCTTGTTCCACATGGGGTCAAAAAAATAGAAAAGTTCTTGTCTACTGCATTATGGGAAAATTATTTGTTATTTTAAAAAGCAAAAGGAGTTGGAATATGAGTGAATTTGAAGAACCGCTTTTTGTGGAGGCTAAGGTTGTGCCCGATAAGCACCCGGCTCGAAACTTTATGTGGAGCGTAGGCTTGCTTGGTGCCTTTATTCCCTGGCTTATTCACCATGGTGAATTGAGCCGTAGTACCAGGCATTTTTTTTGGCCTGTATTTGGCGTGAGCCTGCTTTTGCAATTAGCAAATGTCGTATTGTCGTACCTTGTGGGCTTTATGGGTTCTTTGGCACTCTTGTGTTTTAGCCTTTTATGGTTTGTTGTAGACACCTATGTAATGGGCAGGTATGGAGTTTATAGGATAAAGCTTTGCATACCTGATTATGCCGAAGCGGATTACAAGCGCCGAGAAAAAATCGGGATTGCGATTGGCGTTTTCTTTATCGCCCTGTGGATTATCTTTTTGTTGCTTGGGAGCGTGGGGGAGTCGATGATGGATTCTGGAGTTAATGATTTAGAAGTTTTTTAAACTTTTTATCGCATATTTTTGACTTTGACAGTATTTGTCTTTAAAAGATTCTAAATATGCACACATGAACACTAGAAATCTCACTAACTCTTATCTTAATAATTCTTGCGATGGTTTTTTGGCTTTCAAGCAGCGCATTGAAGACCAGATGGTTATTGCAGGCTTTGGCTTGTTTGGTGAAGACGACGATGCTATGCTTCGTAAGTTTTACCGTTCCGGCGAAAGCGAAGCGTATGTACTTGCAGCACTTGGAGCATATAATTAATTCAGAATTCAGAATTAAGAATTAAGAATTTGTGCTTTGCAATGGTTGGCTTTACGATATCGATTGCTTGTTGTAAAGTTAGTTCCGTTGCTGTTGTTAAGCCTACTTCTGTGCAAATTGCGGCAAGCAGTTTTTCTGGGCTGTTGCTTTCTAGCTCGGCGCGCACGCTTACATCGTGTTCGCGTTTGGAGAGTTTTTTGCCGGTACTTGCATAAAGCAGCGGATGGTGAAGGTATTGTGGTGGATTTTCACGGCCCAGTGCGCGTGAAAGTGCGATTTGCCTTGCCGTGGAATTGCGAATGTCTTCGCCTCGCACCACGAGTGAAATGTCTTCTTCAAAGTCATCGCAAACAACGGCGAACTGGTAAGTCCATTGGCCAATGCGATCCTTTAGAACCATGTCGCCGCATTGTTCGTACGGATTTTCGCTGAATTCTCCAAGGAGCAAGTCGTTCCAGGCGATTGTTTCGTTTGGCGTTTTGAAACGTATTGCTGCGGGTTCGTTTTCGCTCGGCGGATTTGCTAGGCAATGGCCCTGGTAAATGACTTCGCCTTCATTGTTTACCGGGTTTTCTTCGAAGAGCTTTTTGCGGGAACAGTTGCAGCGATAGGTAAGGCCTTTTGCGCTTAGCATGTCGAAGTATTTTTGATAGACATTTTGCCTTGCACTTTGGATGCTGTAGCTATCAAAGGTAAAACCGAATCTTGCAAGGTCTTCGGGAATGCTTTTTACGTATGCTTCGCGGGCGCGACTCTGGTCGTGGTCTTCTATGCGGAGGCGTACCCTGCACTTGTAGATATCTGCGGCGGCAAATACGAAAAGTGCCGAAAGTATGTGGCCTCGGTGCAGGTAACCGGTCGGGCTCGGGGCAAAGCGAGTGAACATGTAGGTAATTGTAGAAAAAATAGGGGGGAATATTAGACGAGAGAACGGGCCTTTGGCCCTACAGACGAGAGGGTGTTGATTTTCAAGTTTTTTGGGTCTAGGGTACAGGGGGTAGGGTATAGAGAAGTTGTTTTTCATGTTGTC
This sequence comes from Fibrobacter sp. UBA1765, assembly GCA_002314675.1. GTDB lineage: Bacteria > Fibrobacterota > Fibrobacteria > Fibrobacterales > Fibrobacteraceae > UBA1765. Next base: position 95,658 of record DCGZ01000078.1, read on the forward strand.
GGCTGAAAGGTATGGGGTCGCTTCGCTTTGAGGTCGATGCTTCGCATCTAGAGGTTTTGATAATTCAGAATTAAGAATTCAGAATTAAGAATTGACAATGACATGGGAAATTACAATTTCTGACGACAGCCTACAGCCGACTGACTACAACATTTCCTCTAGGCGCGCAAGCGCCGACCTCACTCCTCAA
>DCGZ01000078.1:95876-98089 GCA_002314675.1 Fibrobacter sp. UBA1765
CGAAGGTGCGTACCTCATCACGATTTCTGGATGGCCGCGCTTCGCTCGGCATGACACGGTAAGCTACATTTCTGCCGACAGCCTACAGCCGACTGACTACTAACTTCCGTCTTCCAACTCCTGACTCCTGATTCCTGTCACTGACTCCTCTTTTCTATATTTGGGCGCGCTATGAAGTACGCTAGTTTTGAAAGCCTTATGGCCAAGGTAGGGCAGGTCCAGATTTTGGACCCGAACATGGATGCAGATTCCCAAGTTGCAGAATTCTTGAAAGACAAGGAAAACGTTTCTACAGCTTCAGAAGCAATGCAAAAAAAGATTCGCCGCGCGGTGACCCCGTTCTGGCAGGAACGCTATGTTAGCATGCACGGTGAAGAAGCCTTGCATGTGAGCGACTTGATGACAAGTCCGAAGTTCTTTTTGCAGACGGAACACTATGTGGATGACACTCCGTTCCCGGCAACAGACCCTTCAAAACTAGATGAGGCCTTTGAAATCGCGGGCCTTTCCAAGAACATGCTGGAACGAAAGCTCATGAGCCTTTCGAACGGCGAACTTCGCAGAATTTTGCTTGCCCGCATTTGGATGGAAAATCCAAAGTGGGCGTATTTCAACGACCCGTTCGGCGGCCTTGACCCGGAATACCGTGCGCGCCTTGCTCGCACGATCGTGAACTTTGCAGACACCGGCTTGAAAGTTGTCGTTCGCCTGATTCGCGAAGATGAACTGCTCCCGAAAATTCCTGCGTTCGTTTTTGAAAATGGCGAGTTTGTGGAATACGCAAAGCCGCTCCCAGAAAAATGCCCCGATGTAGAAAGCAACGAAGTCAAAACATACGAATTTGAAAATCTTGGCGAAGCCGATGCAGAACGCGGCAAGGAAATTCTTTTTGACTTGAAGAATGTGTGCGTGAGATTTGGCGATACAGAAATCATCAAGAACCTTACTTGGCAAGTGCGCGCTGGCGAACACTGGGTTGTGATGGGCCCGAATGGTGCGGGCAAAAGTACGCTCCTTGCAATGCTTTCTGCAGACCATCCGCAAATGTACAACAACGACATGGTCTTGCTTGGCGAACGCCCGGGCCACGGATTGAACATTTGGGAACACAAGGATAAAATCGGTTTCTTTTCGCCGGAACTTGCGCTCCATTACAAGGAAGACTTGACGCTTATGCAAGTGCTTTGCACTGGCTATTCTTCGTCACTTGCCGTTGTGCGTGAACCACTCTGGAACGAAAAGGAACGTGCCCGCAACTGGCTCAAGGAATTTGGCTTTGACGACCCGAATGCAAGTTTCAACAGCCTTTCTGCAAGCGACAAGCGCATTGTGCTGATTGCCCGCGCAGCAATCAAGCCGCCAAAGGTCTTGATTCTTGATGAGCCAACGCAAGGCCTCGATGCCGCCCCCCGCGAAAAGCTCTTTGACTTGCTGCAGTTCCTTTCTGGCGTGACTTCGATCATCTTTGTATCGCATTACGATGAATGGCCAAGCTGCATGAACCGCATGCTTAGAATGCCTAGAATTCAGTAGCGGAATTAGAGTTTAATTTGTAAGTACATTCGTGTCAGCTAGTTATCTAGATGTTGTAAAAAATTATAGCACCGGTTAATTATGATGGATTTTTAGATGAATAGGAATTTAAGCATGAAATGTAGTTACCTTTGTGTAGAGAAACTATAAAAATCAGGGAACCTTATGAAGCTCTACAGAATTTGTGGAATCGGTGCGTTTGCGCTGGCTTTGGGCCTTGTGGCCTGTGGCGATGATGGTGGCTCCAATTCGGTGACGAATGGGGAAAAGGGTGAGGTGATTACCCTGGCTGATGGCAGTGGAGAAAAGGTTTGTGACGATAAGCTGGAAGGCTGGGTGGCAGAGGCTGTCGGCAAGGATTTCCGTCGTTGCCAGAATGGCGAATGGACGAAGATAACTGCAAGCGAAGCGTCTGCCGAAGACGAAATCATCGGCGGGGGGACTGTGTTGCAGAGTTCATCTTCTAGTGTCATCCCGAGCGAAGTCGAAGGATCTAGTAGCTCTGTAGTTTCCTCTAGTTCCGTGGAGTCCTCTTCATCGGTTGTTAGCTCCTCTAGTGAGAAGAGCTCCTCTTCTGTTGCAAGTAGTTCCTCGGTAAAGAGTAGCAGCTCTGTTGCGTCATCCAGCTCCGCGAAGTCCTCGTCGTCGGTAGCGAGCAGCTCCAGCGAAAAGAGTAGCAG
>DCGZ01000050.1 GCA_002314675.1 Fibrobacter sp. UBA1765
GATGCAAGAGCCAGATGCAAGAAATCATAGAGATTAGAAACTAGAAATTAGAGGTTAGAGAAAAGTCAACTTTACACACCCTATTTTCTAGTCTCTAGTTTCTAGCCTCTAAAGCACTGGAAATTAACATTCACTAACCCCTATTTCACCTTTACGCGGAAATTTGCGCGACGGTTCTGGGAATAAGCTTCTTCGCTAGCGCCTTCGACCTTTGGCTTTTCCTTGCCAAAGCTTACGGTTTCCAAGCGGTCGGCTTCAATGCCATAAGCAAGCAAGAATTCCTTGACCTTCATGGCACGCTTGCCACCGAGAGTCATGTTGTAGTCTTCTGTACCGCGGGCATCCGTATGGCCTTCGATTGTTACAACAAAGCGATTTTCTTCCTTGAGCATATCGCCAACCTGGGCGAGCAATTCCTTAGCCTTTTCTGTAAGTTCAGAACGGTCAAATTCAAAATACACGTCATCAGACATAAGCTGATTAATCATCTGTTCCAGGCGAGCGCGATCGGCTTCAAGCTTTTCGGCGGCAAGGCGTTCCTGTTCCAAGCGTTCCGCTTCAAGGCGAGCACGTTCTGCAGCAGCAATGGAATCAGCCTTGGCCTTTGCTGCAGCGTCATCCTGAACACTAATTGCAGCCTTCTTTTTCTTTGGCTGTACCGGATCAGTTTCTGCTTCTGGAGCATTAGAGCAAGCGGCAATAAGAGCCACGGAAATAAGTCCGAAAATCAACTTTTTCATAATTTTACCTTCTTTGTTGGAGGTTTATTTTTTTGTTTTAGTTTCTTTAGACATTTGCGTACCCGGTTCGTACCAGGACCAGGTCGGAGAAGTGTTTTCACCTTGATTTGTAATCTGGGTTACACCGGAACCATCCTTACGCATAATGTAAATCTGATAAGTTCCAGAACGGTTACTTGCAAATGCAATCATGTTGCCGTCTGGAGACCAAGTCGGGTGTTCGTTAGAACCTGCGTCGCTTGTAAGCTGCACAATGTCTGAACCGTCAAAGGCACATGTATAAATGTTCATTTTGCCGTTATCCATCGAGGTATAGGCAATGCGATCGCCTGTCGGAGACCAGGCAGCCTTTTCATTGTACTTGCCCATGAATGTTACTCGGCGAACATCGCTTCCATCCTTGCCCATCACATAAATCTGAGGGCCACCGCCACGGTCGCTTGTAAAAAGGACTTCACTTGCACGGGGACTCCATGCCGGGCTTGTCTGGGAAGACTTCAAGTAAGAAATTCTACGGCTTGTCTTGCCATCGGCATCGCCAAGGAACAAGTCTGTTTTACCATCACGAATTACAGAAAACAAAAGTTCGCCGGTTCGCGGATTCACTGCCGGGCTAAAGGTCTGTGCATGTTCCGTATACAAGCGACGTACACGCTTTGTAGAAAGATCCTTGGAATGGAGCTGCGGTTTTTCATTACGGAAGCTGACAAAAATCAGTTCCTTGTTGCCAAGCCCCCATACAGGCATCATGCTGATTGTAGAATCCTTCGTTGCCTGGCGACGACGGTAGCCGTCATAGTCTGCATAAATAACCTGCTTAACGCCGTCGATCTTACGAACCCAGGCAAGCTTTGTGCTAGCAATGCCCGGTTCGCCCCAAAGTTCAAACACAACCTTGTCAAAGAACTTGTGCAAAGCCTCGCGCACATCCGCCATATCCACCGTATAGGCTTCACCAAGCACGAGCTGCTTTGTCTGAGAAGCATACAGGTAGCAAGAAAGCTTAACCTTGCCGTCTGCAACTGGTTCCACCTTGCCACTCACATAAAACTTTACTCGTGCACGGCTAAACTTTACAAGGTCAAACTTGTCAGCGGCGACAACATCAAAACGACCAGAAAGCGTCGCATCACTAGAAACAACCTGGTGAGGCATGTTTTCGCTCCACGAAACCTTTTCGGTACCGGCAAACGGCACTACACCAAGAGGCATGGTCTTAAATACAGAAATGCCAACATCAACGGCAATGGTATCAATGGCAGCAAAACTTGCACCAAAAGCTATAAAAAGGGCAACGATAAAAATACGAATCTTAAACATCACCCCAAATATATATAATTACGAACGGCAAAACAACGCAACCCTTTGAAAATCAACGAGTTACGACGAGTCAAGCCATGTTTTTCTAGTAAAAATTTTCACAAAAAAAGCATGTACAATAATTAGCACACGCTTTTAACAAACAAATAGCATCTTTAGCACTACAATGCGCAGCGACCCTAGTTCGGCGTAAAGTTAAACTGGAGCGATAACGCATCGGCCTTGTATGTAGCCGGAAGCCCAGGCCCCTTGGTAACTTGCACAGCTCGTACGCTAAGCGCATCCCAGGTCTTGTTGCCGCTAGACTTTTTAAGAATCACGTTTTCTATGCTACCATCGGAATTTACGACAAACTGCACCGTGGTTTTTGCCTCACGCGGTATCGTAAGGCCGTTTGGCGGATTAAAATTCTGCATTACAAGCTGCTTCAAGCGTTCCAGGAACGCCTGGAGCAACGGATCGATATTTACAGAACCGACAGTTGCAAGGCTTGACTTTTCGAATGTCGTTGGCATAGCCATATCGTCGATGTCAAAGTCCTTTTTTGGCGGCTCAGGAGTCGGTTCCGGCTCGGCAACCTGTTCTGGTTCAGCAACCGGTTCTGGAGGAGTTTCCTTGACAGGTTCTTCCTTTACGACTTCCTTTGGTGGTTCCGGAGCAATCTTTGGCTCTGGCGGGAGTTCGGGCTTTACAACAGGCTTCGGAACCGGACGCGGCTGTTCAACCTTTGGTTTTGGCGGTTCCGGTGGTGGTGGCTCCGGTGGAGGCGGAGTCTCTGTTTGCGGAGGCGGTGGCGGAGGTGCTGCAGGTACTGAAGCCGGAGCCGCAACGTTCACAAGCTCGAATACAGGAATCATTTCTGGTTCCTTGACAATCTTGATTTTGTTTACCGCATAAATAGTTGCCGCAATAGCGACGTGAAAAATGAATGCAGCCAAAACAATCTTCCAGACAGTCCTGTCGGAAGTTCCAAGGAAAATGCTTTCGCTAGGAGATACTTGCTTTGGAGTTTTTTCTGCCATTATCAGTCTTTGTCTTTTGGAGCAAGAGTCAAGAAGCCGAGCTTCTTCACGCCAAGCTTCTGAACCTCGGTCACAACCTTTATTACAAAGCCGTACGGAACGTCTTCATCAGAGTTTATGACAACAGCCTGTTCGCCATCCCACAGCGACTTGAAGATATTGCCAAAGCCATCCAAGTCAACCTTCATGTCTGCAATGTAGACTTCGGCATCCTTTGTAATAGAAACCTTCAAGAGCTTTTCCTGCTCCATTGTCGGGGCTTCGGCCTGCGGCAAGTCCACCTTGATGCCCTGACTCATGAGAGGCGCAGAAATAATGAACACGATAAGGATTGCGAACACGACATCGATCATGTTCGTAAGGTTCATTTCCTGGTTTAACGGCTTACTGCGGCTGCGTTTCATCGACACCTGCGATTTCTTCAAGGGCAAGGAGGTCGCCACGCTTGAAGAGGCTTAGCAAATGAGAGCCAAAGTTGTAATAGGCAATTTCGTTTTTACTGTTACGGGCTGCAAAAACGTTATAGCCCGCAGAGGCAGGGATTGCAACAAGCAAGCCACCGACTGTAGTAATAAGGGCAGCGGCAATACCAGGAGCAACAACAGTCAAGTCGGCGCTACCATGCTGGCCAATCTGGTAAAATGCGGCCATAATGCCCCAAACAGTACCAAGCAGGCCAAAGAACGGGGCAAGGTTTGCGCAAGATGCAAGGAACGCAATGTTACGGTCTGCGGCAAGGCGAATGCCTTCGATGGAACGCTGAATCGTATCTTCCAAAAGCGAAGCTCGATGCTGAATGGAATCGTAGCTCACGAAGTTACTGAACTTGGAAGCTTCTTCAAGGACTTCTAGCGTCAAGTGACGAAGCGTACTTTCTGGAGCCCTCTTGCAAATTTCCTGGAGTTCCACGAAATGTTCCGCCTTTCGAAACATTGCAAAGAACTTTGCATTTGCACGGCTATGCTTACCTGCAGTAAGGAGCTTTACAATAATAATACCCCAACAGCCAAGCGACATAAATCCCAAAATGCCAAGCACAATAACCGTAACGACGTCGGCTTGTTTAAGCATATCAAGAATCACAAAAACCTCCGTATTTTTCAAGGTAAAATATACAAAGTTTTTAGACGAGAGAACGGGCCTTTGGCCCTACAGACGAGAGCAGATAGGATTTAGGATCTAGGGGCTAGGATCTAGTGATTAGACGAAAGACCGCTTCGCTGGTAGACGAAAGACGAAAGTATTTCTTGCATCTTAAATTGTCGGCAGTAGGCTGACGTCTGTCGCCTGAGAGGTATGAGGTCGCTTCGCTTTGAGGTCGATGCTTCGCATCTAGANNTGCCGCGCTACGCTCGCAACGACATGATATGTTTCAATTCTGCCGACAGCAGACTGGCTACAGCATTTCCTCTAGGCGCTCAAGCGCCGACCCCATACCTCAAGCACCGAAGGTGCGACCTGATGCCAGTTCTCTGTATTCTTAACCTGTCATCACGAGC
>DCGZ01000076.1:0-741 GCA_002314675.1 Fibrobacter sp. UBA1765
GTCATGCGTAAACGTGAGCGGCGAAAGCGACAAAAGCAAATCGGCCGACTTCTTCAAATTCTCGTCAATACCGTATGCAGACCCGATCAAAAACACAATGTTCTGCGAAAGCCTTGTCCCAAGAAAATTCGCAAGCGGAACTGTCGCAAGCAGCTTACCTTCTTCCGAAAGAATGATTCGAACAAAATCCTTTTTAGGAAACTTCTTTTCAAACTCGGCAGCTTCTTCTGCCAGAGCCCGAGCACGGTCATCGCGTTTACTTTCCTTGAATTCCACAACTTCTAGCGGCGTTGCAGTAGGCTTTAAGCGCTTTACATAGCGGGTAACTTCGTCGGCAACAAAAGGCGAACCGGCCTTGCCAAACACAGCAAGGACCAGCTTCACCTGCCAACTCCAAGGCGTTCAATCAGGAACTCTGCGATATCCTGCATTCTCATGCGATCCTGCGTTTCTGCAATATCGTATGGAACACGAATAATACGAACCGTTTCTGTTTCTGTATCAAACAAGCACCAGCTTGCCTTTGGATTTCGGTCACGCGGCTGGCCAACGCTACCAACATTCACAAGCAAACGTTCGCCTGGTTCCAAGGTATAGAACATGTCTTCCACCACCTTAGGAATGGCAAATTCGCCCTCTCGCATGGCAACAATCACCGGGCTGTGCGTATGGCCGACAAAGCAGTATTTACCAGAAAAATGGTCAAAGGCATCAAGTGCGTCTTCAAGGTCTGTAATGTAA
>DCGZ01000076.1:768-2737 GCA_002314675.1 Fibrobacter sp. UBA1765
CCCAGTCTGCCGGAGAAAGCGGAGAAGCATGCACAAAGCAAATATCATTTTCTTCAAACTCGTACTGGAGCTTGTTCATATAAGCTTTCGATTCTTCGGAAAGCTGTGCCTGCGTCCATTCAATGGCCTTGCGAGCATACGGGTTAAAACCTTCGCAACTTTCCCAGCCAAGGGCAACACTATCGTGGTTACCAACAATGCAAACATCCATGTTTTCACGGGCAAGTTCTACAGATTCATTCACGTCCGGGCCATAGCCAACAAGGTCTCCAAGACAAATACGACGCTCGACCCCATATTTTTCCATGGAGTCAAGAACAGCCCTAAAAGCCGTAGCGTTGGAGTGAATATCGGAACAAATCCCGTAAAGCATGGGCGAAATATACACAAACAAAAGCAAAAACGGATTTTCAAAAGTTTATAATAAGTAAAAGAAAACAGTTTGTAAATAGAAATTTGCCTACAATATGATATTTGGCACAAAAACAAAATTAAAATCCGACCAATACCTTGTTTTTTCCCAATAACAGACCACATTTGGGGGTTCTACATCAATTCCATATTTTGTGACCACAGGTATTTGCTTTTTTGACATATTTTCTAAATTTGCGCACGAAATGACTTGCGTGCAAGATAAACAGAAAGTAAGCATCGCCTATATTGTGCGAGACAAGAGCCGTAAGATTCTCGAAGAAATTCCAGAATCAAAGCCGTTCATGTACATTCATGGCTTTGGAAACATCATTCCAGGGCTCGAAAACGCGCTTACCAACAGGCAAGTCGGAGAAAAGTTTACAGTTTCCATCGACCATAAAATGGGTTACGGCCCGTTCCGCAAGGACCTTGTAATTGAAGTTCCAAAAGAGGAGCTCAAGGACGTTGGCGAACTCTGGATTGGCATGGAACTTGAAATGTACCGCGAAGGCGACCTTAGCGATTTCCAGGTGCCAGAATACCCCGAAGATATCTTGTCTGAAAACGATGAAGACAACGAGCAGCCGGAGCTCTACACAATCAAGGAAATTCGCGAAGAAACGGTCGTAATGGACGGCAACCATCCATTTGCCGGAATGGACCTGATTTTTGAAGTGACCGTTTTGAATGTGGAACAGCCATCATTTACGGAACTTGAAAGCGGCATGCCCGATGAACCGGAAGAAGGCGAAGAGGGCGAAGATTTTGATAATGACAGGAGGCATTGGTTCTAATGGCAGACCTTAACGAACTCAAGAAAGCTGCAGGCGTACGCGCTGCAAACGAAATCAAGGACGGCATGACCGTCGGCCTTGGCACAGGCAGCACAGCAGCCTACATGGTCGAACACCTTGCAAAGCGCATCAAGGAAGAAGGCATCAAGGTTATTGGCGTTAGCACCAGCTGGAGCACAACACTCCAATGCCGCAAGCTCGGCATTCCTCTCAAGGAAATGGGTGAAGTGGACCACCTGGACCTTGCAATCGACGGCGCAGACGAAATCGACCCAAGCAAGAACTTGATCAAGGGCCGCGGCGCAGCCCACCTCCTTGAAAAGATTGTTGCAAGCATGGCAGACCGCTATATCATTATCGCCGACTCCGGCAAAAAGGTGAAACAGCTCGGCGAAAAGTTCGCTGTGCCTCTCGAAATCATCCCGGGAGCAATCGGCGTTGTTACCGCAAAGGTCGCAAAGCTCGGCGGTACCGTTGTTGTTCGCATGGGTGCCCCTGGCAAGGACGGCCCTGTCATTAGCGACAGCGGCAACCTGATTGCAGACGCAAAGTTCGGCCCGATCGTAGACGCTCCGGCACTTGCTGCCAAGCTCGATGGCATTTCTGGCATCGTGGACCACGGTCTGTTCATTGGCATGTGTGACCAGGTAATTCTCGCTGCAGAAGACGGTCTTGAAGAATTTTAATTCTTAGCCCTTGACAAAGCCCATATATTTAACTATATATGGGCACAACCTCGACGCGGGGTAGAGCAGTTGGTA
>DCGZ01000076.1:2750-9814 GCA_002314675.1 Fibrobacter sp. UBA1765
AGCTCGTCGGGCTCATAACCCGGAGGTCGCAGCGTTCAAGTCCTGCCCCCGCTACTACAGAACCCAAGGCAATTGCCTTGGGTTTCTGCGTTTTTACAGAAAAACGAGCCAAATAGTTCACACGCCCCGCCCAAGAAATTCCTGATAAGAAAAAAGTACCAGAGTTACCTGGTACTTTTCAATATTCTATAACATCGGTTCATGCTTGCGCCCCCTTGTGGGGTGCCTTAAGCAAACCGCATGAGTCAACTGAAACATTGTAGAAAATTGTAGGCCGCAATACTTGCACGTATATTTGGACTTTAAACCACCTTCGTACACCTCGTGCATGGAACCTTTTACCGGATGATTTATACACCCCGAATGCGCCAGGACAAAGACAGAAGGAAATTCAAGCCCACAATACTTGCAAAGAAATTTTTGAGCCATACTACCTGGTTGCAAGTGCAATAATCGCTGTTACAAGGCCACCGACCGCGACACCCGCAACCAGCACTAAAAGTATCATTATCCACTTTATGTACTTGACTAGCTTCACGAGAGCAGAACGCTGATCACGTGCAAACTGCTGGTAAAGATTCAATGCAGCCATCACGGTAACACCGATATCGTCAAGCCAGCCTAGCACGGGAATCGTATCAGGCACGGCATCGATCGGCGACAGATCATACGCAAGGGCAAGCATTGCAACGACAACAGAAAGAGCCTTCCAAATGGTCGGAGCGCCGCCCTTCAATTCCTTGATATCATGAACTTCTGGATCTTGCATACTTACATCCTGCTCGGGTTCACGTCTTCAAGCTTTACGCTTGCGATTCGTGAAATACCCTTGATTTCCTGGGTCACGCCGTAGAGCATGTCGGAAGCAGCCATGGTACGCTTGTTATGCGTAACGATAATGAACTGTGTCTGGCGCGAGAAGTGGCGAAGGAGTTCCACGAAACGGCCGATGTTAGCGTCGTCAAGCGGACCGTCAACTTCATCGAGCACGCAGTACGGAGACGGCTTTTCCATGTAAATGGCAAAAAGGAGCGACACTGCAGTAAGTGCGCGTTCACCACCAGAAAGCGCCTTCACGCCACGCATCTTCTTACCAGTCGGACGGGCATTCACTTCAATTTCTGCTTCAAGCGGGTCAACACCTTCTTCCAAGGTAAGCTTTGTTCCACCGTCCTTCATAAGGCGGCTGAACACATCCTGGAAGTTTCTCTGAATGTTGTGGAATGTATCCATGAAGCGTTCGCGGGCAATCGTATCAAGACGCTTGATGGTACGTTCCAAGGAAGCTCTTGCCTGGTCAAGGTCATCGAACTGTTTTTCGACTTCCTGCAAGCGCTTCTTTTCTTCTTCGTAATCTTCCATGATACCCTGGTTTACAGGGCCGAGAGCCTTGATCTTAGCTCGAATGTCACGGATTTCTCGTTCAGCAGAAGTCTTTTCGTATTCAACACGGTTAATGCCTTCTGCATTGTCGATATCGATTTCCCATTCCGAGAACAAACGTTCACGCAAGCGCTGCATGTTAGAGCGCACGGCTTCTGCACGCTGTTCGATATCCTTGATGTCCGGGACAAGCTTCAAGAGCTTATCGTTAATTGCACGTTCTTCTGCACGCCAGTCTTCAAGGTCGCCACTTACAACGTTGTAGCGTTCCTGAGCCTCGTCGCGTTCACGTTCCAGAACAGAAAGTTCTTCATGCTTAGCTTCGATCTGGTCGGCATTTGCCTGCAACTTTTCTTCCGTTTCTGCAGAAGTCTTTGCGTTGCGTTCCAGTTCATCGTTACGAGTCTTGATAAGGCCCTCGTAAACAGGGAGCTGTTCCTTGAGCGAGCGCAAGCGGTTCTGGTAGTTTGCAAGGGCAGACTTTGCATCGCGAAGCACACGTTCAGCTTCACGAACATCTTCTTCCTTGTTGCGCATCATCTGCTCTTCTTCTTCAAGGCGGCTGTTTACGCTTTCATATTCGTTTTCGAGCTTTTCAGATTCGCCTTCCGCTTCGGCAAGTTCAGCGTCGCTGCTACGTTCAGATTCTGCGGCTGCAATGCGGTCTTCTGCAAAGGTAATATCCCTTTCAAGCTTTGCAATCTGCCCATTCAAAGACATCTGGGAATTGGAATGGATCTTCTTGCTTGCTTCTGCCGCACGGGCCTTGTTTTCAAAATCAAGAATGTCGTCCTTGATTGTAGAATAAACGCCTTCCTCTTCTTCAAGGATAGACTGTGCGCGTTCCTTGGATTCTTCGGTCCTAGAAATTTCCGCAGATATTTCTTCAAGCTTTGCTTCGACTTCAGCAATTTCTGCACGGCGGCTAAGAATGCCAGATTTACCAAGGCTACCGCCGCGCACCATGCCACAGGCGTGTACAGCGCGATTGCCAGGAGCCACAAACCAAAGGTCTTCGCCTGCATTACGGTCAGCAAGGGCAAGCGCATTTTCAAAGTCGCTTGCAAGCATCCACTTCGCAAGAATGCTCTTTGCAAAAACACCAAGGGCGCCATCGCCATTTACAAAGTCGGCGACACAACCAAGGGAACCTTCAACAGCCTTCGTTTCAACAGCGCGAGTCTTACTCAACACGGCAAACAATGCAGAACCTGCATTCGCCTGTTCCAAGTCCGTAAGCAAGCTTTCTACAGAAGTCCCTTCCGGGAGCACAAGCGCATCGAGCGCTTCGCCAAGCGCAAATTCAATCTGCTGCAAATATTCCTGGTTCGCTTCAATGCCTTCGCCAAGGCAGCCACGCACAAGGCTTGCACGATTCTTCAAGATCCACTTGGAACCATCGGCTTCGGAAGCCGCCATGCGGCTAAGGACATCGAGACGCGACTTGAGTGCAGCCTGTTCCTGCTTCAACTTTTGAAGAGCCGCGTCGGCTGCAGTCAGTTCAGCACGGTGGTCCGCAATGGAATCTTCCTGCACCGTCTTGCGTTCTCGCAAGCGTTCAAGTTCCGAATTAAATTCTTCGATGCTAGAGTCAATGCCTTTGATCGTTTCATCGGCATTGCCAAAGAGAGCCTTCAGGTCGGCAAGTTCGCCATTCCACTTGGCAACGTTTGCCTGGTGCATGCTAGTTTCTGCGTCAAGGCGCTGCCAACGGTTCTTAAGGCTATTCACCTTGTTCACAAGCTTAAGGCGTTCTTCCGAAATTTCCTTGCTGCGGCCACGCAAGTCATCGCACGTATCGCGAAGAACCTGCAACGCTTCCGTTTCAATTTCAAGTTCGCGTTCCTGTGCCGCCATGTCACTGCCGTCACCCATGCGCTCCAGGGTCTCTTCAAGCCTGCTTGCTTCAACACGGATTTCTTCAGCCTTGCCTTCGGCATCTGCAATTTCGCGTTCCGCACGGGCAGTCGAAGATTCCAGGCCACGCAAAACATCGCGGAGCCTTGTATCTTCGTTCGTAAGATTGTTCAGTTCAATGGTCTTTTCGTTTACGGCACGCTGCAAGTCGCGCAAGGCCTCGGCATCGCCGCTAATCGCCAAGTTGCGTTCATCAATCTTGATCTTTAGCGTATCGAGGTGCGTCTTTTCGCTTTCTACCTCGTGGTCAAGCCTACGGTGCGAAGCATCCAACGTGCCAAGCGCACTGTGGTCGTCTTCATAACGGTCAAGGCTAACAGAAAGGTCAAGATCCTTCAAGCGTGCTCGCAAGGCCATCCATTCGCGAGTCTTTTCAGCCTGGCGTTCATACTGGCGAACGCTTGAACGCGTATGGCGCAAATTGTCTTCGACTCGTTCCATGGACTGCTGCACGCTAGCCATTTTGCTGACGGTTTCCTTGCGCTGCTTTTTATACTTGCTAACGCCCGCAGCCTCTTCGAACAACGCACGGCGATCTTCGGCCTTGTCGCTCAAAACCGCATTAATCATGCGTTCGTTCATCTGGGAATAAGTTCCAGTACCAAGGCCGGAGTCAAAGAACAGGTTCTGCACATCCTTGAGGCGGCATTCCTGACCATTCAGCAAATATTCACTCGTACCATTACGGTAGGCACGACGCGTAACCATCACTTCGGAATATTCAGAAGGCAAGTTCCCATCGTTGTTATCGATAATCAACGACACTTCCGCCATGCTCATGGCGGCACGCTCTTCCGTACCCGAAAAAATCACGTCCTGCATTTTGCCCATACGGAGCACGGCAGCACGCTGTTCACCAAGCACCCAGCGGATTGCATCCACAATGTTAGACTTTCCGCAACCGTTAGGGCCTACAACGGCAGTAAGACCGTTACCCGGAAAGTTCACTTCGGTACGCTGGGCAAAAGACTTGAACCCAAAAATTTTAAGCTTAGTTATTCGCACAATGCAAATTTAGAATTTTTAAAGAAGGAGCCCTTTGCAAAACAAAAAATGCCGCGGCATTTAACCACGGCATTTTCAACATTCAAACTAAATTACTTGACGTTGAAGTAGTAAGTCTGGATGGTCTTGCCTTCCTGGGAAATCTGCAAAATCTGCTTGCCCTTTGGAAGTGTGCCAGAAATTTCGAACAAGTTTTCTGCCATGTAAGCAACGTTCAACTTTGTGCCTGCGCTAGTCTTTGCAAAGATACCGTTCTTGTCGGCCTTGTCAAAGCCGGAGCAGTCAGCATGGGCAGAAACCGCTTCCTGAACAGCCGGGTAAACAGCAGCTTCGATAGCGACAGTTACAGAACCCTTGTATGCATAGAGAACCTTGAGATCAGCACCGATTTCAGTCGGAGCCTTGAGTTCAATGGTAGAGCCCTTCTTAGCATCCTTTGCTGTGTTCGGCATGGTCAAGCGGTAACCAGCAACAGATTCCTTACAGGAGGTAGAGAAAAGAACGTGGTCGTTATCGATCTTGGTTTCCTTTTCTGCACCTTCAACGTAAAGGCCTGGCTTAACCTGGTCGCTATAGCTGTAAAGGGTGATTGTTGCGTTCGGGTTTTCTGCAGTTGTAGCAATCTTCTGCTGGCCAAGAACGTACTTGTTGCGGCGTGTCTTGATGAGGTATTCACCAGCCGGAACGTCAACAAACTTGAACTTACCCTGCTTCAAGTCTTCCTTGAATTCATACTTTTCCTTCTGTGTGGAGAAAACGGTAGAATCCATCCAGATTGTCGGCATTTCGACAGCCTTGCCAGTAAACGGATCAAGGACAACACCTTCGATTGTGCCCTTCTTTTCGCAGCCAGTCATTGCAAGAGCGATAAGAGCTGCTGCGCAAATTGTAAGTTGCTTCTTCATAAATTTTTCCTAATATTCTGTTGGATATGCCCATTCATTTGGGCGGCTATCCGGGCTTTCGCGTTATAAATTTTGCCAAAAAGATTGTCAAAAAAAATCCGTTTTGCCAAAATTTTCCGTTCAGCTTCACTTCGTGAATCCGAACCCTTACGGGCTTCTATCCCGGCCGCAAAATGTTTTTTTACTCGCGTTTTTTGCTTAAAACGCAAAAACCCTCCCTATGGGAGGGTTAAAGCCTGCTAAATTACTTAGCTTCTTCTGCTGCAGGAGCAGCCTTGCGGGTCTTGCGCTTTGCAGAAGTAATGTTTGCACCACCGCCGAAACGCTTGTTGAAGCTATCGATACGGCCAGCAGTGTCAACGCGGTGCTGCTTACCAGTCCAGAACGGATGGGAGTCAGCAGTAATTTCAAGGGAGATTACACTATATTCGACCCCATCGATTGTCTTCTTTTCGTTGGAAGACTTCGTGGAGCGGGTGATGTATTCCTTACCCGTATTCGCATCGACGAACACAACTGGATTATACTTAGGATGAATGTCCTTTTTCATGTTGAATTCCTATTAAGATAGTGTCAGTGGGCGCAAATGTAGAAGAATTTTGCAATTTTGGCAAGTGCTTGTTAGAAAAGCGCATTTTTTGGAGCGAAATTTTGGCAAAAGTACGGATAAAATGCCGTTCAAAGAATGTTTTTATCCGCCAAAAACGATAAAAATGAAGAGGATTTATTGCGAAATCAAACAAAAAAGGTCTTTTTGATGTTTTTTTGAGGTAAAAGCACCTATTTTTCCACTTTTTCGCTCTTTTTGCGACAATCTTTGACAAACTCGGCGGATAAAAATAAAAATCTTTAGCTTTTTATCCGCCAAAGGCCAAATTCTGCATCCGCTCTACTGCAGAGCTTACTTTTCAAGCTTGTATTTTTCTTGAAAAAACCTTATTTTTGCACGGCGGCAAATTCTATCTTTTAAAAAAAATATTGCCTAGCCATATAGAGGTTTTCGTTTTATGCAAACACGTAATTTTTTGAGAGCTCTGGTTTCTGTGGGTGTTTTAACACTTTTAGCGGCCTGCGGCAACGACTCCTCTTTTGAACATCTAGAAATCGGCAAAAAATACGTGCTTCTTGAATGGCCAGACAGTGCCTACGTGGCTTCCCTCGATTCCGTGCTCAAGGCGGAACCGCTCAAAAAAGATACGGTAGACACCCGTCCAAACCTTGTGTTAAATGCATTCAAGGCTCCAAGCCTTGCTTTGCCAGGGAATTCAAAGGACTCCAAAAAGGCCCAGACAGCATCAAAGGGAACTCCAAAAGCAGACACACCAGCAAAGCCAAAGCAAGCTCCATTTGCAGAACGCTTTGCAAGCGCCATTTCAAAGTGGCAATCCGACCCAAGCAACAAGAGCCTGTACATCAATGTAACCGTGAAAGAAGGCGAAGATGCCATGGCAGCACTCGCACGCACCTACGGCAAGGAAGCCAAGACGCTCCCCCGCTTTTACGCACTCTCCGTTTTGCAATCCTTGAACCCTGGCGTATCTGTGGAACACCCAGAAGCAGGGCAAACGCTCAGACTGCCGAGACTGTGATAGACGAAAGAACGGCACTACAGACGAGAGGCACTTGCTAATTTTCATGTTTAGGTATGGGGTCGCTTCGCTTTGAGGACAATGCTTCAGTGGTTAGACGAGAGAACGGGCCTTTGGCCCTACAGACGAGTGACGAGAGATACTTGCTAATTTCCATGTGGTCGGCTGTAGGCTTTGATAATTAAGAATGCAGAATTAAGAATTGACAATGACATAGGAAGTTACAGTTTCTGGTATCTGGCATCTTAATTACCCCAAAGTGAGC
>DCGZ01000076.1:9842-16947 GCA_002314675.1 Fibrobacter sp. UBA1765
CACGCCTCAAGCACCAAAGGTGCGTACCTGATTCCTGATTTCTAGTCTCTGTTCTCTGCCCTAGGTTGCCGCGCTTCGCTCGCAACGACATGGTAAAGAACCGTTTCTGCCGACAGCCCACAGCCGACTGACTACAACATTTCCTCTAGGCGCAGGTAGCGCCGATCTCACGCCTCAAAGCACCGAAGGCGCGTACTTGATTCCTGATTAAGCTCTAGCACAAAAACAAAAAAAAAGAGTTGTTCCGCAAAACGGAACAACTCTTTTTTTCTGTATTCTGTAGTGAGCGCAGCGAACGATCTGTTCTCTGTACTCTACCTTACATCTGACGGATCGGGAAAAGGCCGAGCAAGTCAAGCACATTCTCGAGCACGACCTGTGCGCACTGCACAAGGAAGAGCCTGGACTTTTCTTCGGCACTGCCGAGCACGCGGTCTTCGTGAATGAACTTGTGAGCAGTTTCTGCAATTTCCAAGGCGTACTGGGCAAGAACGCTCGGCTGATCCTGTTCGCAAGCAGCGAGAATCTTGCCGCCCTTCTTTGCAAGGACCTTGATAAGTTCGTATGCAGCGTCGTCAGTCAACTGTGCGTAGTCAACATCCGCAAGGGCAGCTGTATAGCCAGCCTTCTTCAAAATGCTGCAAAGACGAACATGTGCGTTCTGAACATACGGACCTGTGTCGCCTTCAAAGCTCATCACGGCATCCCAGTCAAAGCGAACGTCCTTTACACGGTCATTCTTAAGATCGTTGAAAGTGAGGGCGCTAATGCCGATCTCTCGAGCAATGAGTTCCTTGTTTTCAAGTTCCGGATTCTTTGCATCAATGAATTCAAGAATCTTCTTCTGAGCAGCGTCAATCACGTCGCGCAAAAGGCTTGCTGTACCAGTGCGTGTCTTGCCCTTTTCCCACTTGCCATCTACCATCTGGAGGATTACGCCAAACGGAATGTGGTACATGTCCTTGTACCATTCGCGGCCCATCTTCTTGAGCACATGGAACACCTGCTTAAAGTGGAGTGCCTGGCCAAGGTCAACAACATAGAGGCACTTGTCGAAGTTGTATTCAGCCTTGCGGTAGCAAGCTGCAGCCAAGTCGCGTGTTGCATAAAGTGTAGAGCCATCGCTCTTGCGGATAAGGCAAGGGTTCAAGTCAAATTCATCGAGCATCACAACATCAAGGTCCTGACTCTTGATCATCAAGTTCTTTTCGCGGAGCTCGTCAAGGATTGCAGGGATCTTGTCTTCAAAGAAGGATTCACCAGTGTAATGGTCAAAGCCGACACCCATCATGTCGTAAATGCGCATGAGTTCCTTGAGTGTTGCTGCACGGAATGCAAGCCACAGCTTGCGATAGAATTCGTCGCCCTGTTCAAGCTTTGTAAATGCTGCACGGGCTTCGTCTTCCATGCCAGGATTTTCCTTGCTGATCTTGGAGAAGCTAGCGTAAAGAATGTTCAATTCCTTGACGGTCAAGCTATCAAGAGTTTCCTGGTCGGTCGGGCGATTTTCGCGCAAGTACATCACGATGAGCTTGCCAAATGCGGTACCCCAGTCACCAAGGTGGTTAATGCGTTCCACCTTGTAACCAGCAGCCTTGTAAATACGGCTGAGGGAGTTACCGATCATTGTAGAACGCAAGTGATGGAATGCAAGTTCCTTACCAATGTTCGGAGAGCTAAAGTCAATGCAAACTGTCTTGCCGTTGCTTGCTGCATGGCCGTATTCAAGACCCTTTGCAGAAACTTCATCAAGTGTAGACTTTGCAAGGAAGCCACGGTCAATGAAGAAGTTCAAGTAACCGTTAACAGCTTCTACCTTGGAAAGGCCAGAAGGAAGCTTGACCTGTGCAGCAAGTTCTTCGGCAATGATCTTTGGAGCCTTGCGCATTGTCTTTGCAAGGGAAAAGCACGGGATCGTAAAGTTGCCGTGGGTCGTATCAGGCGGCACAGACAAAAGCTTGAGTGCTGCGTCTGCAGTAAATGTACCAGTCGCTTCGAGAGCGCTTGCAATTTCTTGCTCAAATGAGTTCATCAGATTCCACCGTTTTCTTGGATTCACGTACAAAGTCAGATTCATTCAAAGCAACAATGTTGCCATCGCTATAAAGACGCTTCAAGTCAATTTCATCGCGCTTGGTTTCTTCGAACAAATGCACCATCACGTCAAGGCCGCCGTCAAAGATCGCCCAACGTACACCGGACTTGTATTCCACGCCAAGGTGAGTGAGCTTTGCAGACTTGAATTCCTTCTGGAGTTCATTGAGAATGGCCTGCATCTGGGCTTCACTTTCGCAGTTACCAACAACGAAATAATCCGTTACATCCTTGATGCCGCGAAGGTCCATAAGTTCCACGTTTTCTGCGCGGAGTTCAAACAAAATAGAAGCCGCGAGTTTCACGGATTCCGGGAGAGTGTCCTTGTTGATTTCAGTCATTTGAATCCTGTTGTATGATATTATAATAATCCTTGCCTACATAAACAGTCGCGTCAACGTATGCGCGCTTATTCCGTATATATAGCACATTCTTTGTATTTAGCAATTGAGCAAGAGCTTCTGCACCTTCCCAATCAGGCGTATGAATCGCTAGGACCGTTTCTTCGAAATTCTGCGGTTGATAGTCACCAGAAGAAACAACATCAAAGCCATTTTTTCGCAAGAATGTTCTCATGCCACCTGCAGCGCCATTAATGCCACCGCTATTCAACACAGCAACATCTCCAGCATACGATGTATGTATCTTGGCCTGGACTTGCTTTTCTTCTTTGCAACCAACCAAGGCAAACAGCGACAAGATTACTGCCGTTAGCGAAACAACCTTTGTAGCATGCGATAAAAGATTAACGATCACGGCTTAAAGATAGCATTTCTTTGCACCGGTCGACGAGCAGGGCGCATTCCATAAGGCCTATATGGGTAATAAGACTCACAGAAAAAAGCATCGCAATAACTGCCGTCACTAAACATCATGTGTACATTCACATTGTCCGACACGCGCCAGTCAAGAGCTACAAAAGGAATATTGAGTTCTGGCTGCATAGTGCGATCCCTTAAAGGGTCCGGACGATCATACGGAGACTTTGACCAGAACACCGTAGAAAAGCCAACACCGGCAGAAAGCGTAACATTTGGAGAAATGTAATACTCCATTACACTCGTATAAGCGCCACCGCTATGGGCATAGCCCCATGAATTCGCAGCCATTCCAAACGTAAATACATGGTGCACCGAAAAGTTGTCGGGCAAGTCACCACGCATTAGTACATTAGGGTCAAAGCCTTCACGCTTCCAAGGAATAGACTCCCCTGCCGTTTGCGAAAATGCAAAGGAACACAGCAGGGCAATCAAGCAAAGAAAACGCATGAAAATAGTTAGATGCAAGAGGCTAAAAACAAAATACAAGAATATGCAGAAAAGAATATAAAAAAACGCGCCGTAGCGCGTTGCAGTTTACTTCAAGATTTTGTTCTGAGCATCAACCCTAATGACTGTCGGTTGCCAATTCTTGGCCTCTTCAGTAGTCATAGAAGCATAGGCAACAATAATTACCAAATCACCCGGCTGAACGAGTCGTGCCGCAGCACCATTCAAACAAATTACACCGGAATCACGCGGACCTTCAATAACATAGGTATCAAGGCGAGAACCATTGTTCACATCGAGCACGCCAACCTTTTCAAAAGGCAAGAGGCCGGCAGCATCCATCAAGGAGCGATCAATGGTAATGGAACCTTCGTAGTTCAAATTTGCATCAGTCACCGTAGCACGGTGGATTTTGCATTTAAGAAGTTCTACGTTCATTGGAATTAGAAGCGCATAAGGAACATGCTTGCAACACCCTTGTCCGGTGTCGGAAGAATGCCAAAGCTAAAGCGGTTTGCATCCGGGTTGTTGTCGTTCTTTGTAGCCATGAAAGCGTCAAGTCCAGACCAGACATGAGCTGCAATTACAGGAATCAACATGTACATCCAGGTACTTTCATCATCAGTAACAGCAAGTGTTATGGCTCCGCCAACACCGGCAACCCAAAGAGCGTCCATCCAGATAGCCTTGATGGTCTGGTCTGCATGCCACTGATAAAGGCTCGGTACAAGGAAGGAAAGATATGCGTAATTCTGGTCGCCTGCCTTGTTACGATAGGAACGATCAATATCGGAATCTTCCATGCCATTGGTACGGCTTTCGAGCCATTCTTCTTCGGACATGCGCATACGCTTCCACGGCTGCTGCATATATTCAGTCGGGCGAACACCCTTTTCTGTCAATTCAACAAGCTTTTCGCGAGAAATGCCAGCGGCCTTTGCATCCTGGAATTCTGCCTGGGTAAGACCCATTTCCTTATAGTCAAAGCCAGCCCATTCATCAGAAGACGCAGAAGCGGAGCCTACCTCAGTAGGTTCCTCAGAAGATTCTTCGGCATCTTGATTGTAAGTGGAATTTGCGAAATCGTCGCTATAATCGCCATAGGAAGAGGAATCAGAACCCCAATCGTCATCGGCAAATGCGAAGGCGGCAACTAGAGCAAGAACTGATAATGCTTTACGAGTAACCGACATCGATACCTCTTAAAAATTAATGCCGGGGGAGGGAATCGAACCCTCACAGAGTCACCTCTACCGGATTTTGAGTCCGGCGCGTCTACCAATTTCACCACCCCGGCGGGGGAAGCGCAAACAAATATAGAACACTTTTTTCTTTTTGGGGTACTTTGTTTGCACTTTTTTTCAAAATTACTGATTTTTTACTATAGAAAAATCCATTTTTAGCGGTTTTACAATGTTTTCACCATATTCTGCCGCCTCTGCGTGAGACTTGAACGGGCCTGTATGCACTAAATAAAGTACTCTGTCCGTTGAAATTCGTTCCACTATGCGGGTCTCTATATCACGACTTTTCAAAGCGGTCACAAGCATTTCGGCGTTGGACCTCTGGCTAAAGGCGCCTAACTGCAAGGCGTATTCTTCAACAACCGGAGGAGGTTCGACCGAAGCTACCGCCTCAGGAGCCTTTTCTACAGCAGCTGCTTTTTCTGGGGAAGCAACTTTTTCCGGTGCAGCGGCTTCATTTTTTTCAACCGATTCCTTTTTTGCAACAGAATCCTTTTTGGATACGGCAGAATCAAGATTAGCTACAGCTTTTGCAGAATCCTTAGCCCCTGTTTCCACGGCAACAGAATCGGTAGCAACGGCAACCAGGGAGCCTTCCTTTATCGCCATGCAAAGCTCCTCGGAATCCTTAGACTTATCAACCTTTTGGAGCATAGCGCAAACTTGGGCAAATACGGGATTTTTCTGATTTCTTGAAGATTCCACAGCATGTCTAAGCGATTCACGAGCCTTCACATATTTTTTCAAGTAAATTTCAAACTGGGCTCGAGTCATTACCAAATCAGAATACAAGCTATCCATTGGAGAGACTTTCGAAATCAGGCTATCCAATTTTTTGCCAGCCGCCTTGAAGTCTTCGGCCTTGCCTGTTTGACTCAAAGCCAAAGCATGCCAATAGACACAGGAGATTTGCTCCTTACCAACAAGAGTCGGGCAAACTGCAGCATAGGCAGCCTTTGCGGTAGGCCAATCCTTTGTCACATAAGCCTTTTCCGCATCTGCAAGCGTGTAGGCGTTTGCAAACACCGCCAAGGACATTATTAAAGACGGAAGACGGAAGACGGAAGACAGGAAATTTTTCATTTTCACTCCAGCAATCAGCCCCTATTTTACCAATGTGCCACGCAAGGTCCAGCCACGAATGTCATCTATCTTGCACTGTACATAGTCTCCGGGCTTAACGCTAGCATCTGCCGGGAAGATAACCTTCTTGTAGTTATCAGTACGGCCAAGCATTTCGGAATCGTCCTTGCTGGAACTGCGTTCGACAAGCAAAGTTTCGGTACGGCCAAGCATTAGCTTATTGCGTTCAAGCGTTATCGCATTTTGCAATTCTACAAGGCGCGTATGGCGAGCCTTCTTCTGTTCTTCAGTCAGGATTTCAGTTTCCTTAAAGGATTCCGTACCTTCACGAGGGCTGTAAATAAACATGAACGCCGTATCGTACTGCACGCGACGTACAGCCTCCAGGGTCTGTTCAAAGTCCTCGTCTGTTTCGCCTACAAAGCCACAAATGATATCAGTGGATATGTGATAAAGCGGGTCTGCGCTACGGAGCGTATCAATAACGCCAAAGTAGGTATCCATATCGTGCTGACGGCGCATTTTCTTTAACATTGCATTGCTGCCGCTCTGCAGAGGAATATGGGCCTGGTGGCAGACCTTCGGGTTTTCAATGAGCACTCGCAAAAGTTCATCGGTATAGTGGCGCGGATGCGGGCTTGTAAAACGGATTCGACGAATGCCGTCAATATCAGAAATGCGGTTCAAGAGCGACGCAAAGTCTTCGTTACCATCCTTGTAGGCATTTACAGTCTGGCCAAGCAACATGATTTCTGTCACGCCACGGCCAGCGGCATCCTTAACTTCGCGTAAAATGTCACTACATTCACGATATTTTTCTGGTCCGCGAACATAAGGGACAATGCAATAGCTGCAGCGCTTGTTGCAGCCTCGCTGGATTGCAATTTGTGCGCTATACGGGTTTACGATCTTAGCGCTTTCACCAACATAGTTTTCTTCGCGATCAAATTCCAGCTCGTAGCGGCGCTTTTGTTTTCCAAAAAGCAAATTCGGAATTTTACGGTATTGGTCTGGGCCAACTACGTAATTTACATACGGCAAACGGCGCATAATTTCGTGGCCACGATTTTGGGCCATGCAACCCGTCACTACAATTTTCAGGTTCGGGTTAATATCATCCTTGATCGGCTTGTACACGCCAATGTGCGTAATGGCAGTTTCTTCTGCCTTTTCGCGAACAGAACAGGTATTAACAATAATTGCATCAGCTTCTTCAGGATTGTCTACTGAAATAGCACCATCGCGTTCAAGCATAGAAGCAATGAGCGCGGTGTCGTATTCATTCATTTGGCAGCCGTATGTGGCGGTATAATACTTCATAGTCTAGAATATAGAAAACAGAGAATAGAGACTAGAAACTAGAAACTAGAAAACAGGAGCTAGGACGCACCTTCGGTGCTTTGAGGAGTGAGGTCG
>DCGZ01000076.1:16957-23895 GCA_002314675.1 Fibrobacter sp. UBA1765
CGTTCGCTACGCTCACTTTGAGGCGTGAGGTCGGCGCTACCCGCGCCTAGAGGTATTGTTTTGTAGTCAGTAGGCTGTCGGCGGAAAGTGTAATTTATCATGTCGTTGCGAGCGAAGCGCGGCAACCTAGGGCAGAGAACAGGAATTAGGTCGCACCTTTGGAGCTTGAGGAGTGAGGTCGGCGCTTACGCGCCTAGAGGAAATGTTGAAGTCTGTCGGCTGTAGGCTGTCGTCAGAAATTGTAATTTCCTATATCATTGTCAATTCTTAATTTTGCATTCTGAATTCTTAATTCTGAATTACAAAACCCTACTACCGACTACCATCCCCAATTCAATACAAATTCAGCAAATCCGAGAAATGTTCAATAGTGCGCTTAGGCTCTAACGGCAAAATATTTTCTGCCTTGCCAAAGCCATTCAAGATCATGATACTTTCTATACCAGCATTTTTTGCGACATTCAAGTCTGGGGTATCATCACCAACCATAATAGCATCGCTAGCCAATACTCCACACTTTTCTAAAATCTGGAAAATTCCCGCAGGGTCGGGCTTTCGTGCAGGAGCAGAATCTCCACAAAGGAACATTTCAAAGCGGCCGAGCAAACCAAAATGCGTTAAAATTCTTTTTGTAGATGCGTAAGGCTTGTTAGTAAACATCGCACAGCGAAAATCACGCTTTAAAAATTCAAGTACTCCCGGGAACGGCAACGTTCGCTCTGTACAATGATCCCTGTAGTATTCCAGGAACAGCCTGTGAGCATCATCCAAAGAAACCTCGGAATCGCCAAGACTTCGGCGAATCAGGTTCTTCGAACCATTGCCAATGTAGCTTCGAACAGTCTCGTTCGAAAGCGGAGCAAGGCCGTAAGCAGAAAGGACAAAATTCACTGCCGGAGCAAGGTCAGGGAGTGTATCGAACAAGGTCCCGTCAAGATCAAAGATAAAGAATGGCATTAGAGTTACTTAAATCTTTCCCCAAAAATCAAGCAAGGCATGCTCATCTACATCTCGAGGCAGTGGAATATTGCGAGCGCTACATTCAGCAATGAATTTTTCGCCAAAGGCACCCATGATATCAGCCTCAGAAACGCCCGTCTCAAAATGTTCTACGGCACGGTAAAAAGCCTTGCCGCTCGGTTCGGCCAGGTAGGCATAAAAGTCAAAAACGGAATTTTTCTTTTCTAGGAATGCAGCCATCGGAACTCGACAGCCGCCACCAAGAAACTTCATCCAGGCCCTTTCTGTGCGAGCCGCAAAGGCAGCATCTGCGTCGCATACTTTCGAAAGCACTTCACGCACGTTCTCGTTGGCATCAACACACTGCAAGCCGACAATGCCTTGTCCAATGGCAGGAGTCAAAACGCCTGGAGAAAACTCTTCAGATATGTTATCTTGTAAACCAAGGCGCACAAGGCCCGCACCACCAAGCATAATGGCATCTAGTTCCCCGTTTTTAACCTTGTCAATGCGAGTTCCAAGGTTACCGCGCAAGTCTACACATTGAATATCCTTTCGAATATTTTTCAACTGCAAAACACGGCGTGGAGAACCGGTTCCAATTTTTGCACCTTGCGGCAAATCAGCAAACTTTACACCACCAGATACCAAAACATCATAAGGCAGGGCTCTTGGCAAAAAGCTCACCAAGGAAAGCCTAGGATCCATTTCTACAGGCACGTCTTTCAAGGAATGTACAGCGAAATCAATATTACCTTCAAGCAACAGTTCTTCAAGTTCCTTGACAAAGATTCCAGTACCGCCAAGGCTTACAAGAGAACGAACTCTATCCTTGTCGCCCGATGTTTTTACGATGCAAATTTCGACAGAATATTCAGGGCACTTTTTTTCGATAGCTTCCTTTGCAAGGCTTGCCTGTGCAAGGGCAAGGGCGCTACCGCGTGTACCGAGTTTCAAAACCTTATTATCCATTACCAACTCTTAACAGGACTAGCTTCTAAAATGTTTTTCAATGTCCTTGCTCGGGAAAAGCTTTTCAAGAATCAACTGGCTTTCTAGGCCAATGCCAGCCGTACTCATCAAGTGCAGTTCTTCAAAAGGCACATGCAAAATCTTTTTTCGAAGTTCATCCTCGAATTTTTCAAGAATTGCAAATTCCTCTGCACCAACTTTTTCGCGCCACTTGTCAAGAACCATTTGTCCGACAGTTTCGTGATAATTCTGCATGCGAGCAAGAATCGGGGACAGTTCGCGACTTACAAACCAATCCTTGAAATCACCTGCTGCGTTTTCAATGAAATCTCTAGCCTTTTCTGCTGCCTGACGACGCAATTCCCTGTTGCGTTCCACGACCTTATTCAAGTCATCTACGCAGAACAAGCGAATCCCAGGATACGAACCAATAATCGGATCTACGTTTCTCGGGGATGCGATATCGACAATCAAAACTCCAGTCTGCAATGCATTTGGAATATTTGGAGCCTTTAGCAAAAAATCTGGCGAAGAAGCGCAAGTGATTAAAATGTCAAGCCTAGCAAATTCATACGGCAAGCGCTCCAAGGCATAAGCCTCTCCGCCAAAGCGAGTCGCAAATTCCCTGGATTTTTCAAAAGTCCTGTTAAAAAAACAGAAATTTTTTACACCTTCAGCAGCAAAGGTAGTAGCGGCCAAATGCCCCATTTCGCCAAGGCCAAGAATACCGACTCGAAGGCTTGCAAGTTCGCCCAGATGCTTGCGGCAAAGTTCCATGGCGGCATGCGCAATAGAAATCGTGCCGGCCCCGATACCAGTACATTCGCGCACCTGTTTGCCAAGTGCGAGCGCACTTTGAAACAAGTGGTTCAAAAGCGTGCCAGTAAACGAAGCGTTTTGAGCCTTTCTAAAGGCTTCGCGAACCTGCCCCAAAATCTGGTTTTCGCCAAGAACAAGACTATCTATTGAAGACACGACTGAATAAAGGTGGCTTACTGCATTTCCATGGGTTAGGTAATAGCAATGCGGAACGATATCGTCAAAGCTGACCTTCGCATATTCAGCCCACCAATTCACTAGGGTATCGGCCAACGACTCAGGGTAAAGGGTAGCCACGTATATTTCGGCCCGATTGCAGGTAGCGACCACCACAGCCTCGGAAACCCCCGGCAAAGAACAGAGACTATCCAGTGCTGCCGTAGAGTCTGTTAACGAGAGCGCAAGCGGGTCTCGAAGTTCCACGGAACACGTCTTATAGCTTACCCCAAGAACCGCACAATGATATTTATCACCGTTTTTCATCATTTTCACAAGCCAAAACTAGCTTTTTTACAATCAAAAAAAGCTTATCTTATCTATATTTTGTGATGACTAGTATAAAGTCCGTTTTGGAGTTATTTATGAAAAAGTTGCTTTTATCGATTCTTTGCCCGCTTGCAGTCGTTTTTGCAGGCCCTTATGACATTGAAGAATTCACCGCACAGGATGCCGGTGTTCCAGACAGCTATATCGCTGCAGAATTTGGTGGTGAATTGACCACAGCAAACCCAAGCGCAATTTACGACCTCCAGGAAGGCCGCCTTATTGTGCGTCAAAAATTTGAAGACCCGTTCGGTACCGAAGAAACTACATACCAGCTCTACCAGGGCCAGACTGGCAGCGACTTTTCTAGCATGACAGCAATGTCTGCCGAAGGCGTTGACTACGAAAAGCTTCTCCACGCCAAGTTCTACACCAAGCGCGGCGAAGATGCCAAGAACGATGTCCCCAAGGTATACTTCGATGGCAAGTCCGTTTTCGCTGAAGGCCTAACCACCTTGATCGCCTTTGTTGACGGTTCCCCGGTTACACTCAAGGGAGAAACCCCAGAAGAAACTCCAGTCGCAGCAGCAACACCAGCAGATGGCGACGAATATTGCGATGATGACGATCCGGATTGCGAAGACGATGACGACTATTCTTCCTACAATGTTTCTAGCGACCCATCCGACGCGGCAGCAACAAGCAATGAACAATATGCAGCTACCGACGCAGCAAACGAAGCAACAAACCGTTTCGGTATTGCTGACGAAGTTCGCTTCTGGACCGCAGTTGGCCTTTCTGCTCTTGCAGGTGCAGCAGCCGTGGTCGGCGTGCTCCAGCACATGAAGTCTAACGAAGCAAAGGATGCTTACGACAAGCAGAATGACTTTATTAAGAATGTTGAAGCAGCAGTACAAGACATTTGTGCAGAAAAGGGCACATCCGCAGATTGCGAAGCTGCCGTAGACTGGTACATAAAGAACAACAACACCGACCTTACCGGCGGTACAGACAATCCTATTACATACCAGGACTTGCTCAGCCGCAAGAAGACCAACAAGAACACCATGGATTCCTACGCAACAGCCCGCAACATCTGGTTCGGCGTTAGCGCAGCTTCCTTGACAGCAGCTATCGTTCTCTTTGTATGGTAATCGGCAGAGGCAAGATAAAGCTTCAAGGTTTGGGTTTCGAGAGCATTCTCGGAACCCTTTCTTTTGAACGAACAACCCCCCAACCAGTAGTTATGGACCTGACTCTGGAACTGAACTTTGCAGAAGCAGCAGCAAGCGAAAGCGTCAACGATACAGTCAACTACGCAGAGATCGCGGAACTTGTTACAAGGTTCGTGCAAGAGGCAAAATTCGAGCTTGTAGAAACCTTAGTCTGGAAAGTTTCAGAATTACTGTTGAAAAAATACGAACGGCTACTAGCAGTCGAAGTTTCTGTCAAAAAGCCTAAAGCGATCCCTAACGCAGTTGCAAGCGCAGAAATAAGAATGGAACGATAAAAAGCTTTTTCAAGTGAAATACCAGCAGGCGAACGCCTGCTGGTACTTTTTTTGGAAGTGGCGTTTACGTGCCACCGTGGTTGGTTGTGGAGTTCTAGACAGTCATTCTCGCATGGAACGGTATTGCAGGGCCTCGGCGATGTCGCTGATTTCGACACGCGGGGCGTGTCGCAAATCAGCGATAGTGCGCGCGACTTTGAGTAGGCGATAGTAGCCGCGCGCACTAAGCTGCAGCTTGTCAGCTGCAGACACCGCAAACATTTCGGTTGCAGATTCCATGTTTGCAAATTCAACAACAGCCTTTGAGGTAAGTTCCGCGTTACAGCGGAACTTACGCGAGCGCTTCTGCTGAAGCGTTCGCGCAAAAACGACGCGTTCGCGAATGGAGGCCGACGATTCGCCGCGTCGTTTTTGCACAAAGTTCATAGCATCTACAGGAGGCACGGAAACCTGCAAGTCGATTCTATCAAGCAGAGGACCAGAAATCCGTTCCCTGTAACGCTTTCGTGCTTCGGGCAAGCAAGTACACCCATGCTTTGGGTCCATGGCATAACCGCAAGGGCAAGGGTTCATTGCAGCGCCCATCATGAATCGCGCGGGCCATTCCACAGAACCGCTTGCACGGCTAATCGTGATTCGGCCTTCTTCCATAGGTTCTCGCAAAGATTCAAGCGCCATCCTATTGAATTCAGGAAGTTCATCAAGAAACAATACGCCATTGTGGGCTAGGCTTGCTTCGCCAGGCAAAAGCCTTGCGCCACCTCCGATCAAAGAAACCATCGATGCAGAATGGTGCGGCGAGCGAAAGGGCCTTGTCGCAATGTACTTGAATTCCTCTGCAGTCACAAACCTCGCACAGGAATGGATCCTTGTACTTTCTAGGATTTCTTCTTCAGTCATTTCAGGAAGAATCCCAGGAAGGCAACGAGCAGAAAGCGTTTTGCCGGCTCCAGGGGAACCTACCAGAAGAAAATTATGGCCACCTGCAGCGGCAACTTCTAAAGCTCGCTTGACTCCTTCCATCCCGACAACATCAGCAAAGTCAGGACAATTTGCAGAATTATCATGTGTTGAAATTTTCCTTAAACCTAAAGATCGTTCCATTGAAGTGTTTTCACAAGTCAGGGCGGCGACACAATCGCCAAGGGAACTTACGCCGAGAACATACACTCCTTCTACAAGCGAAGCTTCCTTCACGTTTTCTTGAGGGACCACCAGAATGCTTTCTGAATTTCCTTTCAAGCTCATGGCCACAGAAAGGACTCCATGCACAGGCTTCAAGAGTCCATCCAAAGAGAGTTCCCCCATAAGCACAAAACGTTCAGGATTTTTCACCGCAATTTCACCACTTGCAATAAGCATTCCTATGGCAAGCGGCAAGTCTAGCGAAGCTCCTTCCTTGCGTAAGTCCGCCGGAGACAAGTTGACTGTTGTACGGTGCCCCGTTACAACTTTTCCAATGGACCGCACTGCAGAAACAACGCGCTCGCGGGATTCGCGCACAGCACTATCGGGCAAGCCAACAAGCGTAAAGCCTGGCAAACCCGGAGAAGCATCGACTTCTACGTTCACAGGGATCGCTCGAATCCCCGACAGGCAATATGTACGAATCCTTTGAAACATTACTTGGTTACAGACTGTTCTGGGTTTGCAAGCATTTCCTGGTATTTTTCAAGAATGCAATTTTCAAGATGTTCACGGAACTGCCTGCCCATGGGCTGGTAAATTGTCCGGTAATCATCGCCCTTGTAAAATGGATCGTTCGGGTAGCCGACAAACAAGCCGTTCTGTCCGTCAACGACACGCATGCCGCGAAGTTGCAACTGGTCGTTCACGACGACATCTGCAAAACCCTTGATTTTACCCATTGCCGGGTTGTCTGCCAAAACGCGCACATAGACTGCAGTCACGGCAAGGCAATCAAACTGGATGTTTTGCTCGCTAGCCTTTACTTCTTCTTTATTAGCCATAAAAATCCTCCTTTGGTATTTAACATGGCGCAAACCTTAATGCAAATGCCGTGCCAAAACACAAATTGTTGTTTTTAGAGATTTTTCAGCGATTTCTATCAAAAGTACTAGCGATTAATCGCTTAAAAAAAATGATTAATCATTTTTTAATCACTTGGGAAATGAGGATAGAGGAATCAGGAGTCGGGAGTCAGGATGCACCTTCGGTGCTTGAGGAGTGAGGT
>DCGZ01000077.1:0-18056 GCA_002314675.1 Fibrobacter sp. UBA1765
CTCTACCAGCTGAGCTACTTTGGCAATGCGTGGACAAATTTAGCAAAGAGCCTGGGTTTGTCAAGTCAGAATTACCAAAATCTTTAACTTTTTTTGCTTTTTTCCACTTTTCGTTGGGAATACTTTGTTAATAAGTAGTTAAAATTGTGAAAAAAGCCCCAACACACGGTCAATCAAGCATTTAGGGCATCTTTTTTCTCTATTTTTTGTCTCGATTCAAACAATCCACATAATATATAATATGAAATTAAGCACAGTCGACCACACAGCAAGAATTGAAGTCAGGTATGCAGAAACGGACGCAATGGGCATCGTCCACCATTCCGTGTACGCAATCTGGTTCGAACAGGCAAGAACGGAACTTTTACGCACTCATGGCTGCCCATTCCACGCACTTGAGGCAGAAGGTTACGCAAGCCCAGTGCTAAAACTCGAGGCTGAGTTCATTTCTCCCTGCAAATACGGCGACTTCGTGGATGTCCATGTTACAATAGCCCGCGAAGACAGACTCCGTTGCAGGTTCTTTTACGAATTAACTGTTAACGGCAGACTTTGCACCAAGGGAAGCACGCTTCACCTGTTCACAAAGAACGGCGTCCCCTCCAGGCGCGCTCCAGAATCGTTTTTAAAGGTGTTCTTCCCTGAAGAACTGGAAGATAAAAAACAAGCATAGAGAATTTCAAGAATGTCATTGAACGGAAGCCCGCTTGCAGAACGTTTGCGCCCAACGTCTATCGACGAGTTCATGGGGCAAAGCAAAATCCTCGGGGCAGGAAGCCTGCTTAGAAAGAGCCTTGAAACAGACTCTATCCCTAGCATGATTTTTTGGGGGCCTCCCGGATGCGGAAAGACAAGCCTTGCAAATGTCATAAAGAACTCCAGCAAAAAGAAATTTGTAGCGCTTTCTGCAGTTACTAGCGGAGTGAAGGATGTAAAGGACGCGCTTTCGGAAGCACGCACACCAAGCGTATGGAACGCAAACGGCACAATTCTTTTCATTGATGAAATTCACCGCTTTAACAAGGGGCAACAGGACGCGTTGCTCGGGGCTGTCGAAGACGGCACCGTAACTCTCATTGGCGCCACCACCGAAAACCCCGGTTTTGAAGTCAACAGCGCTCTTCTTAGCAGATGCCAACTTGTTCTTTTCGCACCGCTTTCTACCGAAGACCTCAAGCAGCTTTTATTCAGCGCATTAAAGACGCACCCTCGCGGCCTTAAGCGCGAAGACGTCGAGATTTCGGATGAGGTCGCAGAAAAACTTGTTGCACTAGCCGACGGCGATGCCAGATTTTTACTGAACCAATTGGAATGGATCATCGGAAACCTTGGAGAACGCAAGGTCATTGACGAAGCATTCCTCGAAGAGATTCAATACAAGAAGCCATTGCGCTATGACAAGGGCGGCGAAGAGCATTACAACCTTATTTCGGCGCTGCACAAGTCCGTACGCGGAAGCGACCCGGATGCAGCAGTGTACTGGCTACACAGAATGCTAAATGCAGGAGAAGATCCTAGATTCATTTTGCGCAGGCTTATTCGCATGGCCATGGAAGACATCGGACTTGCCGACCCGAATGCACTGCTGCTTGCCACAAGTGCGCGGGAAGCCTACGATTTTCTCGGCATTCCAGAAGGCTTGATCGCTCTTGATGAAGTTGCCGTATACCTCGCCCTTGCCCCGAAGAGCAACGCCCTTGAAATTGCCGGCATGACAGCGGACTCCGTTATCAAGGAAACCGGAACGCTCCCTGTGCCGCGTGCATTTAGAAATTCCGTGACAAAGGTTGGAGAAAAGCTTGGCTACGGCATGGGTTACAAATACGACCACGACAGCCCGGGCGCATATTCTGGCCAAGACCATTTGCCCAAGCAGCTCAAGGGCATGGAATTTTACCGCCCGACAATTTACGGCAGGGAGAAGGCTCTTGGAGAGCGCTTGCAGCAGTTGAAAACACGCAAGGAAGAAATTGAAAACGAGGGCAACCAAAAGTGATTTTCAGACATCTAAATTAGGGTTTAGGAGTTAGAAGACGAAAGACGGAAAAATGCAGCACGAAGCGAACAAAACGTATACGTGCATAAACATTTTTTTGAGCAAGAATTCCGCCCGAAATGAGACAAACGAATTCAAGCTTGCTTAAATTCACTTGGCAAATGAGTATTGTTAATTGTTATGAAGTACATCGATGAAAGCACACTACCCGAACCGCCTATTGGCGCACACCTTGTAACCCCTAGACCGGGTTATAAGCACCACGGCCTATATATCGGCCACGGCAAGGTAATCCATTATTCAGGGATGGCAAAATCAATAGGCTTTAAGGATATTTTACACTTACCGGCACTGTTTCATTACGGAACCATCGTAAGGACATCGCTTAAATTCTTTTGCGACGGGCATGGCTTTAGAATTGTAGAACACCCCAACGCACGTTTTGCAGGGGAAGCCGCCGTAGAAAGAGCGAAAAAACGCCTTTGCGAACGCAGCTATTATTTTTTGAGCAACAACTGCGAACATTTTGTAAACTGGTGCATTGAAGACGAATTCAAGAGCCCGTATGCGACACGCCTTATCATGATGATTGTTCTTGTGCTTGCAGGACTGCAATGGCTTGTTTCTGGAAGCGCAATGCACTCAAAGAATTCAAACACAAGGCTTGTTTTTGGAACACTCTGTGCACTCTCCGGGACTTTTGCTTCGGTATTCTTTACAAGGCAGGCCTTGCAACCCGCAGACGGCATGCGTGGCAGGGAACGCAACAACAGACGCATCGGACGGTACGGCGCTCAAATCGGCGCGGCCCTCGGCATTTTTCTTGCCGTGATCGGCTCCAACAAAAAATCAAGGCTTTCCCTTAGCCTTGCGCCATACTTTTTGCCGGCCATAACAGGCATCGGTTCCTATGCGGTAAGCAGATTTATAGATACTCGCAAAAAAGAAAAGATCAGGGAAGAACGTAAACAAGCGGCCAAAGAAAAACAACCTTAACAAAAATCGCCATGAAAAAAGAAATCTTGTCAACTACTCTTTTGCTTTCTGTTTTAGCAGGATCCGCGCTTGCTACGGAATGGAGTCTTGAGGACTGCTTAAAACAAGCAGAGAAATCGAGTCTTTCGTTACAGGTTTCTAAACTAGGCGAAGAACAGGC
The DNA here is from genome assembly GCA_002314675.1 of Fibrobacter sp. UBA1765. Taxonomy (GTDB): domain Bacteria; phylum Fibrobacterota; class Fibrobacteria; order Fibrobacterales; family Fibrobacteraceae; genus UBA1765. The sequence continues at coordinate 3,153 of DCGZ01000077.1, forward strand.
CGATGTCAGCGTTAAAACAGCGCAGACGGGCAACTCGCCCACTGTTTCTGCAAATATCGGAAATACGCTATACGATAGTCCGTTTGCTCCGGGGCCACAAGACCATTACAGGTTCCAGGTAGGCCTTTCAGGATCCCTTGTGCTTTGGAATGGTGGAGCAACTTCTTTATCTATTGAATCGGCGCAAATCAGCAAGCAGGCTTCTGCATACAAAACAGAGCTTGCGCTATTGCAGGTTCGTCAAAATGTCTTGAACGCATTTTTCAACTTGCTAGCCTCCAAGGAAAAAATCGGGATTGCAAATACAGCGCTAGAACTTGCGAACGCGGAATTCGAAAACAACATGAAACTTTTTGAAGCAGGCTCGCTCACAAGGCGCGACCTAGTGCTTTCGCAATCAAACATAGCGCAAAAGAAAGTTTCTGTACTGACCGCAGAACAATCCCTAGACAATGCAAAGACAACACTTAGACAGTTGCTTGAACTAGATCGCGACGGCGAATTCGAAGTGAATACCGCAGGGCTAGACACGCTCCCGCCTGACTCACTTTCCAAGTTGATGGATTACGATTCTCTGCAGGTAGAAGTCAAGAAAAACTACCCTGGCCTAGTAGCGGACAGTTTAAACGTGGCAGCAGCACAAAAGAACGTGAAGCTTGCAGGCAAGAACAGCTCCGTGACAGTAACGCTTGGAGCAGCTGCGCGCACCGGATTTTCTGCATGGGAATCAGACCGTTACGCAAGGCAGTTGAAAAATGGCTATACCCATGAATTGACATTGAACATAAATATTCCGATCATTGACAACGGAACAACAACAAGCAAGGTTCTTTCGGCCCAGATTTCACAGGCGCAGGCAGAAATTTCAAAGCAGGAAACAGCAAAGTCCCTTGAAAATACGATTGAGCAGCTTTATCTGAATGCTGTGTCTGCGGAGCAGCAATGGTTTGCTGCAATTCTACAGGTGCAGGCAAACGAAGAAGCCCTAAAAGTCGCCGAAGACCAGAAGGCAGCGGGCGCCATTACCTACACAGATTATTTGCAAAGAAAAACCGATGTAGAAACAGCAAAGCTAAACCTTACACAGGCAAAGTATTCAAGCCTGCTTGCACGCGCTTTACTAGATCTATACAGTGGAAAATACGGAGAATAATTTTTCCAATAAAAGAAACGCAGGACAAAGTCCTGCGTTTCTTTTTTGGAGTCAACAACTATGAACGTCTTCTATGTCTATGTTATTCCTATAAAGTCTCTCCTTACATGACCTGAATCTTTTTTGCAGACGGCTGCTGCTTCTTTTGAAGAACAAGCTTCAAGACACCGTCTTCAAAAGTCGCCTTGACATTTTCCATGTCAACCTCATCGGAAACCCTGAATTCGCGCTTGTAGCTGAAGGACTGTTCGCCTCTCTTGCGAGTACCGGAAACTGTCAGCAACTTGTTTTCAAAGCTGATGTCAAGGTCTTCCTTTTTTACACCCGGAAGCTCGACTTCAAGTTCATAGCCCTGTTCCACTTCGTAAATGGAAGCAGCCGGAATGCGGTCTGCCTTTTCGCAAGCACCTTCATTGTTTGCGAAAGTGTTGAGGAAATCCTTGAGACCAAGGAAAGCCGGGATTACTTGATTTGTTACCATAATATTCATCTCCTATTTTTAATTTTCTTGGAGCTCATTCGAACTCTTCTTTTACGCCCTACCTAATAGCAAAGGGCGTGCCAAAACAGGAAATTAAGGCAAAAACAGGAAAAAAAATACCTTTTGCAAGAAAGCGCATTTTAGTGAAACAAAACTCTGTATTATTTTGCAAAAAACACGCTTAAAGTTGAAATTTTCACTTAATTATTGACTTTTATGCTAAATCCAAGCCTATGTCCGGTTTCTAAGCCAAACAAATTGCCTTCATGCATTTCATAGTTCAAGCCAATGCCGGTCAAAAATCCGAATAGGTCAAAATAACGCACCACTTCGTATTGCAGCTTCATTCCCCGGTAGGCATCGTCCATTTTACGGTAGGGGCCAAGCATATTGCGGTTTTCGGATTCCTCGATACGTGCCTGGTACAAAAAGATTTCAGTAAGCTGCCAACCGGATTTTTCATGAGCCTTCCAGAACGGTCGCCACACGAAGGAGGCCATTACGCCGATTTCATCGCCAGGCTTGTAATTTGCGTCTTCCAAAAAAATATTGTAGCGAAACATCGTACCAAGCTGGAGGTTTTCCCCAAAACCATATACGGCAAACGGAGCAAAGCCGAATCTGTGAAAGCGCTGTTTTTGACTCCCCTCGCCTGGAGGCAAGCGCCAGTTCAAGTCAAAACCCAAATGCCTTGTGAATAGCGCTTTCGCACCTACATAGGTTTCATTGAAACCATTCACATGAAGGTTGGCATAGTTGTGCACATAGCCCTTCATGGAATATTCGTAGCTGTAACTTAACAGGCGAAACGACGCATCGGAATAAAACCCAAGCCTCTTTACAGGGGACAGTTCCACAGAAGCGATCAGGTCACCACTATAGACATCTTCATCAAGCTCGCACACGCCCTTGAACGCAAAGGCATTCGCAGGAGGCAATATTGGATGCAGAACTTCGGTCGCTAGGGAACTAGCGGCGAGGCATACAACAAACAAAATTCCTTTGACAAATGCGTTCACAACTATAAATTAGCTAATGCTTGACAACAAGTACTATTTCTACGTTCAATTTTCTTTTTTTTATTCCTTTTATTTTATATTATCAAATGCAATGCACATCGTTAGATTGACAATCATGCTCTGTACAATATGCCTTTTGTACAGTTGCTGCAAGGATGGCCCTAGTTCAGCGCCTTCCTATTTGCCAATTGACGATTCCGAATACCCCTATGCAGGATTCCCACGCATTGCAATCGAGCTTGAAGATTTTCATGACCTTAGGGACAGGGAAACTGAAATCCCGGCGCATTTCCAGGTTTACGGACAAAACGCTCCTGAATCTGAAGTGCTTGACTTGACCGTGCGTGGTCGCGGAAACTCAAGCTTTATGATGCCAAAATACGGAATGAAGCTAGAATTCAGCGATAAGGTTTCGATGTTTGGAATGCCAAAGAACAGGGACTGGGCGTTAGTCGCAAACTATGGCGACAAGAGCCACCTGAGAAACTATATCGCATTCAAGCTTTCAGAATGGCTTAACGCGCCCTACACGCCAAAATGCCAATTTGTGGAACTGTACTTGAACAGGAAGTACATGGGGCTCTACCTTTTTACAGAGACCATAAAGGTTGCCAAGAATCGCGTAAACATTCCAGAAAATGACAGCTCCTTTTTGTTCGAAAAGGAAGATGCGAAAAAACTCGACCCACCGTTCATTACCACCCAAAACGGCTACCAGTTCCATGTAAAGGCTCCGAAGCAACCAAGTGACGCAAGCCTTAAAATGCTTACCGACCACCTGAATGAATTTGACGAATACATTTTACGCGGTAACTTTTACGGGAACGACCCCATCGAAAACCGCCTAGACATGGAAGATTTCTTTCGCTACTACTGGATCCAGGAATTTTCTAAAAACCCGGATGCAAACTTTAGGCGGAGCGTCCACTTGACATGGCAAAAGGGCGGCAAGATTCACATGGGACCGATATGGGATTTTGACCAGGCCTTCGGGAATGCCGCTGAAGAAAAGTTAAAGCCGGCAGAAAACTGGTTCATTCGCAATTACAGACCGACATTCTATATAATTAGGGACTTTAAAACAAAGACAAGGGCTACCGAATACTGGAAAAGGCACAAGGACTCGTTCAAGGCTATCATTGACAGCATACCGCTTTACAAGGCCTCCATTGACAAGGTTGTAAGGAACGAATATAAGCGCTGGCCCATATTGCAGAACACGGAAAACTGGGCACTGAGAGACCCCTACGATTCCTATAACGAGGCTGTAGAAGCCATGATCGAATGGATGACTCGAAGATACGACTGGATTGACAAGAATCTATAAAAAAAAGCCCTGAGGGCTTTTTTTATTCTATCGGATTCTTGCGGGGTCTTCCACGCTTACGTTTGATGGGGTTGCCTTCGGAATCATATTGAAGCGGGGCAGGAGTTTTTACAAGCTTCGCCTTTTGCTGCAAAAGAATCTTCTTGGCTCGTTCCTCGGCGCGCTCCCTTTCAAGGTCCGCCGCATTGACAATCGTTGCCGAAGAAGGCGCAATCTTTTTGCCAAACATGAACTTTCCGGTTAAAACACGACCAGAAGCAGGCTTTGGAGTAGACGAAATGGAAGAGCGGACTACGATTTCGGCAGGTTTAGACCGTTCGGTCGACACTCCCGCAGATTCAAAATGCTTGGCAAACAAGTCCTTGAAACTTTCACTAGGCTTGGTCTCTAAAGAAGCTTGAACAGGCTGTTTAGGTGGTTCCGGGCTTTCCACATCCATTTTTTTTGCAAAAGTTTGCATTTTTTCTTGAATTTGCTGCAATTTCTTGGCCTCGCGCTCTTTTTTTGAAGGTCTATAGGAATTTTCAGACTTCTTTTGACGGGATTCAGAAGCTGCAACGATCTCTTCGTCGCTTGGACCGCGCAATTCAGGAGGCACTTCAATGACCGGCAAATCCGTGGCAAGGGTATTATTTATCATTTTTTTGTAAAAACTTTGCTTTTTCTAAATACTAAGATAAAAAAAATTTTTGTCAAGGTCTAGAAATTCAAGCAAATCTCGGCTATCTTTGGACTCGCAATGTTAAAATTTACTCAAGAGATCCTTCATACGCTTCGTTCTGCATACAATGAAGAAGAAGCTCATAATATGTCAAAGGCATTCCGGGAACAATTTGACTTTCTCGGAGTCAAAGTAATTAACCGCCGTGAACTCACATACCCTATTTTCGACAGAAATCCACCAAAAGATGGCGATGAACTGACAAAGCGAGTCGAAGATATGTGGGGTATCCCGTACAGGGAAATGCAACTTGCGGCATGCGACTATCTTTTTAGGCACAAGGTTATGCTTGGCGGCCAGCATCTCAACTTTATCCGCAAGCTAATCAAGACCCGTGCATGGAAGGACACCGTAGATATCATTGCCACCTGCATTTTGGGCGACCTGGTTCTACGTTTGCCGGCAATTAGGCCAAAGATCGCCGTCTGGATTCGCGATCCAAACATCTGGATTCGAAGGAGCGCTATCCTTTTCCAGTTGCAGTACCGCGACAAGACTGACTGGGAAATGCTCAAGACCTTCTGCAGCACCTGCGCAAAGGAAGAGGAATACTTTATCAAGACAAGCATTACCAAGGCTCTTACCGAATACGCCCGTGTAAACCCGATGGAAGTCCGTAGATTTGTTTTGAGTACCCCGTTCGCTTCGCAGACTACTCAAGAAATCTTGAAGACCCTTTAACATGCTTCAACAAAAAATGGCTTGCAGTTCACAATTCTGCAAGCCATTTTTTGTTGGTTGTTTTTAACGTCCTCGAAGTTTATCGCGAAGCCTCTTAAAGCATTTGAAATACACCGCGTAAGTAACATAGAACGCCCACTGCGCAATTCTATCGGCAACACGCCTTAACAGACCTTTTGAAGGTTGCGGAAGGCTCTCTAAGTCAAACTGCCTGTCAACGCCATTATTTGCGATTAATTTCGCATAATTTGCATAAAGCGCTTTGGTAGCGCCAAACTTTGCGAAATGCTGCTGTTCCATAAAATTAAAACGGCGTTGCAAAAGCTTACGCTTTACAAAACCGCACCCGTTCTTTATCAGCTCCGGGTAACAGAACATGGCATCCCCATTTGTCGGGAAAAGCGCCTTACCCTTTAAGCCTGCAGCTTCCAGTTTTGCAAGGAACGGAATTTCAAGATTTTGTACCGCACCGTAAAAATCAAGCTGCTCCGGAGTTTCTAGCAAATGGTTCCTGAAAACCTCTATGGCGTAGCCTTTCAAGTACAAGAAGAACGACTGCAAATGAGGAGCGACTTCGTTATTTGCAGTCAAGGAGACAGCATCTTCAGGGCATGCCTCGGCACGTTCAAAGAATTCCTTGAATACATCGCGATAGTAAACAATGGAGTCGTTCAAGACAACAAGCCTATGCTCCTTGAAAGTCCATGGATTTTCAAGCAAATAGCGACGCCACATGCCAAAGTCGAATCCACGATTCTCCGTAAGAAACAAAGATATGGAATGTTCCTTCAAAAAATTTATTTCTGAAGGCAACAATTCCCTTTTGTTTGTAAGGAGTGTCACGTGCCCAAGCAACGACAACCTATGCAAGGCAAACTTCACATAATGCGGAAGCACGCCGCCATCCTGGTACGATGCGTAAAGAATGTCTACAGGGAAGGCCACGGAAGTTTTTTCCCTAACAAAAGAACCCCTTTCAAGGCTCGGGGATTGTTCAAGAACATCCCCGATTTCACAAGGGCTATTTCTTCTTTCGTCTATCGCTCTTGCGATTGCCACGAGACCCCCGCTTAAATGATTCATATTCCTTTGCAGGTTCATATTCGCGAGGAGCCTTCTTGGCACTTGGCCTGCGGCCACGCCTTGCAGGAGCCTCTTCTACCAATTCCTTTGGAGCCTGGGTTCTGCCGGCACGGCTAACGATCTTTTCAATGCTAAAGTCAACTTCACCACGAACCGGGTTCACGCGCAAAAGCTTGACAACAACTTCGTCGCCACGGGCAAGGCTCTTGCCAGTCTTGCGACCTACAACAACTCCCCTGTCCGGGTTAAAGATAAAGTAGTCGTCAATAGCGATATCGCGGAAGCGGACAAGGCCTTCGGCAACAGGATTTTCGATACCGACAAAGATACCCCATTCCTCGACACCGGTAACCTTTGCGCTGAATTCTTCGCCGACACGGTCCTTGAGCATCCATGCGACGCAAACCTTGACAGCCTGGCGTTCGCACTTTTGGTTCTTGATTTCGTTACCGGAAATAAGGTCGCAGACCTCCACAATGTTGTTTGCCCGTTCTGCACCAATTTCCTTACCCTTGCGGGCAAGTTCACGATGGCACCACAAGTCGGCGTAACGGCGGATTGGAGACGTAAAGTGCGAATAATCCTGCCAATTCAAGGCGAAATGGCCAAAGCTATTGCTATCGTAATGAGCCTTCTGCATGCTACGCAAAATACGCATCATCAAGTTGTCGTCATCTCCAGCAGCCTTTACCATGTGTTCATAGAGCTTGAAGGCTTCCATGTTCAGGTTGGTATCGCCGCTGCGAGGCTTGCCGATGTCGCGAATAAGGACCGGGGAGCCTTCAAATAGCTGCGGATACATGTAGTAAAGTTCCATGATGTCCTTTGTATCTGGAGCTTCATGGATACGATAGATCCCCTGGAGCTTGCGACGCTTGAGCTCCTTTGCGCAACAATTGTTGGCAATGAGCATACATTCTTCGACCCAGGAATTGGATTCGTCCGTTGTGCGCGGGAAGATTTCGTACGGTTCGCCCTTTTCATTAAAGTGGCAGCCCCATTCCCTGCTCTTGAAAGCAAGTTCACCGTCACGGGTACGGTTCTGCTTTAAAAGCTTTGTAACTTCGGCAAGGAGCTTGATATCGGCATCGCCTTCGTTCTTTAGTTCCATTGCCTGCTGGTAGGTAATGGACTTTGTGATTCGAACGATACTCCTATGGAAATCGTAGCTTACGACATTTGCCTTTTTGTCAAGTTCCATCATGCAGGTAAATGCGCAACGGTCAACATCTTCATGGAGTGAGCAAATGTCTGAAGAAAGCTCATCAGGAATCATTGGCACAGCAGTCCATGGAAGGTACTGTGTGTAACTACGGGAAAGAGCTTCTTCGTCAAGTGCGCTACCTTCTGGCACATAATAGCTAACGTCTGCGATATGCACGCCAAGCTTGTAACCGTGTTCCGTCTTTTCTACAGAAATGGCGTCATCATGGTCCATTGCACCTTCCGGATCAATGCAAAGGATCGTAGTATTACGATAATCTACACGGCCCTTGAAATCCTTTGCGGTCGGAGCCTTGAGCTTGGAAACATATTCCTGGATTTCCTTGCTAAAGCTGCCAGGTAAGTTTGCATCCTTTACAAATGCCTTCTTGACATCATCCCAGCTCATATCCGATTCCTGGGCACGGCGATCGACCTTCGCTAAAAACGAATGCTTAAAGCGCGGATGCGGATACAGTACAAACGAGATAGTTTCGCCATCCTTGCCGGGGGCTTCACGACGGCGGGCCATAGGGTATTCTGTACCGGTTTCTGAATCGGTGACATAGAACATGTCGTCATCAACCTGGTGAAGCACGCCGCGATGGGTCTTGTTCTTTTCGCTGACCTCATCGCGTTTACGACGGCTACGAGCGCCCGGACGACGATTGTCATCCTTAACCTTCTTCTTAGGCTCTTCTTCTGGATGTTCGACCCCCAATTGATATTCTTTATGGCATGTACGTGTCAAAGCGCCCTCTTCGACCATTTCGGCGAGCATCTGCTTAAAGGACATCTTCAATTTCTTTGGAAGGCCCAGCGCACCGCGAATGCGTGCACCAGTCATCGGTTCATCTCGAAGCAAGGTCAATACCTGTTCTTTTGTTGGTAATGCATTAGCCATGATAAGTCTCCATTTTTTATCAATATTTAATATACACTTAAAACCTTAAAAAAGCAATAAAAAACAAGAAAGGAAAGAGTAAAACCCTTTCCTTTCTTACTGCAATATCGCTACTGTTATTTTGCGTACGGAAGCGCCGATTCGATTTTATCGTGCAAGCCGTCACGAAGCTCTTCCATGGTCATGTTTGCATAGTCTTCTGGATTTACAACAGGATGAATCACGACCTTGACTTCACCAGGGAAAAGGCCAAGCTTTGTCTTTGGCAAAACATTGCCGGTATTAATAAGCGTAATCGGCAAGATCTTTACCGGATGCTGCTTTGCAATTCTAAAGATGCCATTCTGGAATCTAAACATTACACCATCGCCCGAACGCTTGCCTTCTGGGAAAACGCAATAGTTATAGCCTTCGGCAGTGTTTTGAGCAATGAGCTTACCCATGCCCGCATTCTTGCGCGGATCGGAACGGAACACAGGTATAGACTTTGTGCGACGCATGATCCAGCCGAAATACGGGATTTTCCAAAGCGTAGACTTTGCGACAAACGCAGTGTACGAAACTGCTGCAAAAATCACGTTGATATCCAAAAAGCTCTGGTGGTTTGCTACCATGACAAAGCCAGACTCCTTTGGAATATTTTCGCTACCTTCGACAACAAGCTTTATGCCAAAGCGCTTAAAGTTGCGACGGAAAAAGCCGCAACATATCCTTGTAACACGGTAACGGTGATCCTTATGGATATAGCTATGGTATATCACATAGGGAAAGCCTTCTATGGTAATTGCAAAAACAACTACAAGATAATAGATGATGGCCTTAATTGCAGAAATCATACTTCGCTAATCTTCCAATCAAGAATTTGACCAGCCGCAAGCGGAACTACGCCGTTTACATTTTCTGGAACCGTCCAGGGTTCCTTTACAAGCTTCATGGTCTTTGTGGTACGGGGGATTCCATAGAAATCTGCACCAAAGCTGCCTACAAAGTCTGCAAGCTTATCAAGGGCATTACCACGCTCAAATTCCTGTACAAGAATCGGGAGAGCGACAGGAGCGCTGTAGACACCGGCTGCGCCACAGCAGCATTCCTTCTTTTCCTTGGCATGCGGAGCGCTGTCTGTACCAAGGAAGAACTTCGGATTGCCGCTAAAGGCTGCTTCACGAAGTGCCATGCGGTCCGTAGGGAGCTTAGGAAGCGGCTTGCAGAAATGATGCGGACGGAGCGCGTCACCCACAATGTCGTCAAGAGTCATCATCAAGTGATGCACCGTAATTGTTGCAGCGACATTTGCAGACAGGCGCTTGACAGCTTCAACAGCTGCTGCCGTAGACAAGTGCTCAAAGACAATCTTTAGCTTTGGGAACTTTTGAGCAAGGCACTCCACACGTGCGATGAACTTGCTTTCACGTTCCAGGCAGAATGCACCCGGTTCCTCGCCATGTACGCAAAGCACAAGACCGAGACGTTCCATCATTGCAATTACAGGGAACACGGATTCAAAATCGCTCACGCCATCCTGGCTATTCGTGGTAACGCCTGCAGGGTAATACTTGCCTGCGACAACACCTACAGCCATCATGTCCTTCAAGTCCTGTTCCGTGTAATTTGGATTCAGCTTAAAGGTCATGAGGGGTTCAAAATTCGGGGCCGTTTCACGAGCAGCCTCAAGAATCTGCTGCTTGTAATCTGCAATGGCCTTGGCGCTTGTCATCGGGGGGACCGTATTTGGCATGACGATTGCACGGCCAAACTCCTTGACAAGATCCTTTACATAGCCTCGCATCGGTTCGCCCTGGCGAAGATGCGCATGAAAATCATCTGGTAACGGTAATACTATTTCGTTCATAAAATCAATCTTCGATTTCTACAACCTTGCGAGAATTCGTGCCACCCAAAACAACGCGAACAGCGCTCTTAGGCTTTTTAAAATATTCGGCAAGAACCGCGCATACCGCAGCATTGGCTTCGCCATCTGCAGGCGGAGCCTTTACGTCGACCTTGAAGCTTCCGTCAGGCTGCGCTACAACCTGTTCACGGCGACTACGCGGGTGTACCTTCACCTGGACACGCATTACTTGTCAAAGTCCTTTTCCATGGCAAGAAGGAGTTCTTCCTGGGAATGTACCATGGCACGGAAACGAATAAAGTAATTTGCACGGAGCTGCTTTAGCTGTTCCATTTCTTTGCGAAGAGCTTCGGCCTGATGCTTAATGTTTTCTACTTCGCTGAAAGCCTTTGCCTTTGCTTCTGCAATAATGATTTCAGCTTCCTTTTCGGCAGCGCGCTTGGCATCATCTGCAGTACGCTGCATGGTGACAACAGCGTCCTGGATAGTCTTTTCAATTTGTCGATAGTAACCGACGCGTTCTTCGGCAATCTTAAGGCGTTCCGTAAGATCTGTACGGACTCTTGCATTCTGTTCAAATGCTGCGGCAGCCGTATCTAGAAAAGCCTTGACTTCTTCTGGGTCGTAACCACCAAAATGCTTGGTGTGGAATGTCTGGTTTCGAATATCAAGCGGAGTGAGTTCCATAAGTGCCTTTTTTGCAAAAATTTTTCACACTAAATATACTTTAAAAAAACTTAATGCGACAGGCACAAAAAGCTTCTGAACATTGATAAAACACAAAATGTACTCGCCAATTTAATATATTGCTTAGCATGCCACACTTTGTATACATGCTTCGCTGCGCCGGAAATCGAATTTACACAGGCTATGCCGTAAATGTTGAAGCACGCCTCGAAGAACACAAGCTTGGCAAGGGAGCGAAATTTACCCGCGCCTTCCCTCCAGAACGCATTCTAAAAACCTTTGAACTGGATAGCTACAGGTACGCTCTACGCCTAGAGGCACGCATCAAGAAACTGAGCAAGTCCCAAAAAGAAAAACTGGCAAATGGCGACAAGGAAATTGAACAGAAGCTGATGGCAAGTTTACCGGAACTGCTAAAGAAGAAGTAGCCTTCAAATATTGTTACAAAATTTTAATATTAATTTAATAAACGACATTTCCCCTGTTTACTTTTTTGAAAGATTATTTCTTTTTTGTAACTTTCAAACATGAATCTATCTTCCAAGCTTTTTTTCTCTGTTGCCGCATGTTCGCTTTTGTTTGTCGCCTGCGGAAGCGACGGTACCGCACCTGCAGACTCCTTAGACACATCTAATGCAAATAATGAAGAATACGAGGAACCCGAAATAAAGCAGTTCAACGCTGTAGGTTCTAGCGCGGAATTACCGGCTTGCGACTCGGAATTGAACGGAAAATCCATTTTCATCTATTCTGAAAATATTCCATACATTTGCAGCAACGGAACTTGGATCAGCACAAATGACGCAAACTACAAAATTGATTGCGAAAACGGTTTTTTGAAGGCTGTACCGAATACCAACCCTCCTGAATCGCCTGCTTCAAAAAATATAAAAGGGCTAGCCCAAAAGGGGCCGTTCTATTTTGGTGCCTCCGTAACGATTGCAGAACTCGACACAACGCAAAACCTGAACCAGACAGGCAATGTAATCAAGGGCTGCATTACAAGCAACGACGGCAGCTTTAGCATTGAAAATACTCTAGCAAACCCTTACGCCCTTGTAACAGTAAATGGATTTTACCGCAACGAAGTCAACGGCCGCGAAAGTACAGAACCAATTTCTTTAAAGGCAATCGTAGACCTGGGCGACTCGAGCATCCGTATAAATTCGCTCTCGCACCTTGAAGCTGGAAGAGTACAGCAGCTCATTGCGCAAAGCGGTGGTTACATGAAACTTTCAGAAGCAAAGCAACAGGCAAAAACAGATGTTCTTAAAGCCTTTGGAATTGATGTCACTAACCTCGACTTAAGCCATGATGCAAGTATTTTTGACAACAACGAAAATGCAGCTGTGCTTGCGGCTCTCAGCATAATGCTTCAATATGGCAAGCGAACTCCAAGTGAAATCGAGAATATGCTAAACAGCATTGCCGAAGATATCAAGGGAGACGGAGCCTGGAACAACGAAAGCGACAAGGCAAAAATCGCCGACTGGGTAATGGCACAGGACACTAGTTGGAAGGTGAACGACTTTAGAAACAATATGGGGAACTGGGGACTTGGTCAAGTCAACGGATTCGAAAAATACTTAAGGGACTTTTGGACTTCCGTATATAGGCTCGGTGAATGCAGCGAAGTAACGGCAGGCTCGGTCAAGCATGTAGAAAACAACGCGAGTGCAAATTTCGCTTCTTACTACGAACACGAAATCAGCGATTTAAGATTCATTTGCGACTGGAACGAACGCCGCTGGCGCCCTGCTCGCGGAATTGAAAAGGACACGGTCGGATTTGGCCCGGGTGAATACGATCGCGAAATTCGCGAAGGGAAAATCAACCACGACGCATTCTACATTTTTGAAGTTGCAAATGGTACATGGCGCGAGGCAACCCCAGAAGAAGCGGACGGCTTTACAGACATCGCCGAAATCTACAACTCCCTTGCCGCAGATGAAACCGTTGTGTTTGTGGTAAGACACGCAAAGCGTACCGATGACACAAGCAAAAAAGGACACCTCACCGATGAAGGCGTAAAGCAGGCGCAAAGCGTGGGCGCAAAGCTAAAAAGCGGACCGGATTTCTTCTTTATGGCTTCGGAATATTTGCGAGCACAAGAAACTTGTTCAAATATTGCTAGTGGCCGCGGCCAAAATGCAAGCATCCCTGAAAATGCAGTATTGAACGGAAGCTGGTACGTCAAGGACAACGCCCTGTTTGAAAAATACAACAGTACAAATGGCGGCGGATGGAACGTTTATTCTGACTACGCATTCTATGGCATGTACGAAGATACGTTCTACGATCTTGAAGAACGCAGTCTAAGCCTTGAAGCGGAACTGTTAAAGAATGTCCCGGCAGGAACAAAGGCAAGCGTCATGTGTTCCCATGATTACCTGGTTTTACCATTCCTTGCCTACTTTAGCGAAGGTCACGCAAACGTGAGATATTCCAAGACTGGACGCTGGCTCAACTACCTTTCTGGCCTTGCCATTGTTACAAACGGCAAGGGAGAAAAGACATATATCCCAGTCAAGGGACTTGAAACAGGCATTATGAGATAATTGGAATCAGCCTTCGCGGACTGTTTCGATAAATGCCTTGACACCTTCAATCGGGGTGCCAGGCAATACGCCGTGACCAAGGTTCATGATATGGGGACGGTCTGCGACAAGCTTCAAGATTTCGCGTGTACGGCGTTTGATTTCTTCAACAGGTGCAAAAAGCAATGCTGGATCCAGGTTCCCCTGGAACACCGTATTTGGATAAGCCTTCAAGGTTTCTGCTAGTGGAGCGCGCCAATCGAGGCCAATGCCGTTTGCAGGAAGCGTTGCTATTTGCGGTATTAAATGTGCAGCGCCATTTGCATAGTGCAAAATAGGAGCGCCGGACTTTGATGCAATTTCAATAGCAAGTTTTGTATAGGGCAAGGCCATGTTTGCGTAGTCTTCAGAAGACAGGTGACCTGCCCAGCTATCCATAACGACTAATGCCTTACAGCCCCACAGGGCCTGCAAGCGCAAATACTCGCCCGCAGTTTCTGCAATGCGTGTCATCAAGGCTTTAAAAGCCTCCGGATGCGTGTAATACAGCTTCTTTGTTTCTTGCAAATCCTTGCTAGTCTTGCCTTCAATTGCATAGGAGGCAAGCGTAAGCGGACCACCAATAAAGCCAAGCAACGGAACACGGTCCTTCAACAAGTCTAAAGAATGTTCAATCGCTTCTTTTGTAAAGGGTAGAGCGTCTGCAGGATTTTCATTGTGCAAATTTTCGACAGCGTCAATCGTACGCACAGGATTTGTTATGCGTGGCCCAACGCCAGGGATAAATTCCACGTTTATGCCTAAAAGCGGAAGTACCACAAGAATGTCGCTGAACAAGATTCCGGCATCGACACCAAAACGGTCGACTGGTTGCACAGTTACTTTCGCACTTGCCTTTGCATCATGGACAAAGTCCAAAAAACTCGGGAACTGGGAACGGACTTCCAAATATTCCGGCAAATAGCGGCCTGCCTGGCGCATCATCCATACAGGCTTTGTGGCGGTCACTTCGCCACGGCAAGTTTTCAAGAACAAAGAATCCATGAACGCAAATGTAGTTTTTTAGAATCGGGGGGAGGATTTAGGGGCTATATTAGACGGGAGAACGGGCCCTTGACCCTACAGACGAGAGACACTTGCCAATTTTCATGTTTTAGGGCCTAGGGTACAGGGGTTAGGGTATAGAGAAGTTGTTTTTCATGTTGTCGGCTGAAAGGTATGGGGTCGCTTCGCTTTGAGGTCGATGCTTCGCATCTAGA
>DCGZ01000077.1:18130-18312 GCA_002314675.1 Fibrobacter sp. UBA1765
AATGACATAGGAAATTACAATTTCTTGCATCTTGCATCTGGCTCTTGCATCTTAATTACCTCAAAGTGAGCGCAGCGAACGACCTCATGCCTGTATTCTTGCATTTCAACTAGTCATCGCGAGCAACGCGAAGTGATCCAGAACATTCATTGTAAAAAGTCCTAGGTTGTTTCACAGGGCCA
>DCGZ01000181.1 GCA_002314675.1 Fibrobacter sp. UBA1765
ACCATGAATATAAAACGCTTTTTTCGCGATTTCGTGCACAAGTTTTTTGTAAAATTTTAGAGATGGTGAAAATTTATCACGGTCCTAGATTGCTTCACTACGTTCGCAATGACAAAGCAAACTTTCACGTTCCTTGTTCTGGATTGTTTCATTACGAGAACTTCAGCTGTCATACAAAAACTCGGCAATCTAATCTTTTAAACAACGTAAACTTGTTTCAGTTCTTTTAGAAAGACTTGTCAATAAGATTTTTTTGTAATCATGGGTGAATTTGAATCCAGCAATGTTTGTATTTGAAAGTTCCGTACTTGTTGTCAAATAAGAGAGTTTTCCATAAGAAAATGTGTTGTTTAATGCTGATTTTATCGTGATAGGAAGTAAGGAAAAACCATATGCATCCGCACCATTTCCATTGGCACTAGCCCACCAGCCTTCTTGGCTTTTTAAATTATAGGCTGCTATATCTTCACCTCCCACAGCATTAATTAAATCCTCGACCTCCTTACGGCTTGGAACATGCCAGCCTTTGGGACAAATCCCAGAAACCGGGGTAGATGGGTTACATGCTTTATCATGAGAACATCCTTTTGTTGAGTCAGAATAAAAACCATCCTGATCCATTACAGCAGGCCAATAATACATTTGTCCATATTTAGAACATGTATCAACATCATTGTCGCACAAACTTATTGCAAAACTAGTGCCTTCATACTCTAAATTTAAATTTTCTGCCATCCATTCCTGATTACCTATTTTCACCGTTTTGTATGTTTTTCCATTACGCTCATCAAACAATGAACCATATTCACAGGTGTCTTCCTTTGCTGTTTTGCATTTTTTTGCCATAATTGAACTGGAGGATTCTATTATGCCGCTTGAGGACTCCGCAGAACTAGAGCTACTAGCCATTACGCTACTAGAAGAACTTTGAACGGAGCTTGAAGAAACTGCGGAACTTGAACTAGAAACGACACTTGAAGAGGAACTGTTGGGATCCTCGATCGGGGTCGAGGATGATGAGGAAATCGGAGTCGATGATGACGAGAGTATTGGAGTTGAGGATGAAGACTCTTCGGCTGGGTCTGGAGTCTTGCTCGATGAAGAGGAACTGTTTACGCAGTTAGCCAAGTCTAGAACGTATGTTACGCCATCGTCGCAAAGGTACATCTTGGATTCTTCGCTGGAACTGCTGAGATCCTCGATCGTGGCCGAGGATGAGGACCCTTCGGCAGGCTCAGGGGTCTTGAAGGAAGAACTGCTGGACCCTTCGGCGAGCTCAGGGGCCTTGACGGAAGAACTGCTGGACCCTTCGGCGAGCTCAGGGGCCTTGACGGAGGAACTGCTGGACCCTTCGGCGAGCTCAGGGGCCTTGATGGAAGAACTGCTGGATCCTTCGGCGGGCTCAGGGGTCTTGATTGAAGAGGATGACGAGAAGATTTCAACCCATGTTCCGTTGGTGCAAACGCGGGAATTTTCACTGTCGGCAGGCTTGATTTCCAAGCCCTCGTTACCGGCATCACATGGGATTTCCGTTCCCTGTTGTGGAGGCAAGTTGGAGCCGCCGTTTTCGTTATTGGCGTTACTTGCGCTGTCATCGCCACATCCCCAAACAAAGAGCGAAGACGCAACCAGCAAAAAGCACAAATGCAATTTTTTCATTTTACCTCCGGGCAACATGAATCCCATAAAGTTAAAGTTACATTATTTTTTATCGCCATCCAACACATCAAAAGGCTTTTTTACGCAAATCCAATTTTTAAGCTCCATTCGATCTATATATAATACAAAGTGTATCATATAAAAGAAATAAGACAAATAAAAAGAGGCCGTTCATTCAGCCTCTCGATTTTTTTGTAATGGAACCAAGCCTACTTCCCGTTGTAGCGTTCCATGCACTTTTCAATGCCAAGCTTAAAGTAGCATTCCACAAGGGCGGGCACCTTTGAAATTGCCTCTTCAAAAACAGGCTTGTCTTCTGGCGGGAACTTGGCAAGTACCCAGTTACTAAGGTCAAACTTTGGAGGGCACTTGCCAACGCCAAAGCGAATACGCGGGAACTTGTCGCCAATCTTTTCAATGATGTTGCGAAGTCCGTTCTGGCCGCCATGGCTGCCATTTGCACGGCAACGGATGCGACCGACATCCAAGTTAATGTCATCGCTAAAAACAAGAATCTGTTCCGGCTTGATCTTGTACCAGGTCATGAGTGCTTGCACAGATTCTCCGCTCAGGTTCATGTAGGTTTGCGGCTTTGCTAAAATCACGTCTTGGCCCGCAATGGAAACTTTCTGCGTAAGCGCCTTGTGTTCGCTTTTCCAGTCACCAGAAGTTGCCAATTTTTCAACTGCCATAAAGCCCGCATTGTGATGCGTGTTTGCGTATTGAGTTCCAGGGTTACCAAGTCCAACTATCAAGTACATAAAAACCTACTTTCCTATTTTTCGCATTCTTCAAAACGAGGGAATGTTTTTCCATCGCGAGTAACATTTTCAAAGAACATTTCCTTGGGGCGTACCCAAAATTTGCGGTCTCCATAAAGAGCCTGGTAAACCACCCAATCTTCTAAAGTTTCAGAATTCTTAGCATCTGTTACATAGCGGTAAAGGTTGCCCTTAAAATGCCTATATAAATTGCAAGGATTCTTTATGGATTCGTACGGCTTGCCGTTAAGCTTTGCACTTTTCAAAACTTCGCCATTGTATTCAAGTTTCAACGAAAAGAACGGAGATTCATGTTGCAAAAGCTTTAAGAAAATTCTGTCACCTTCCCACATCGGGAGAGCTGCAACCTTTTCCTTTTCAATCCATTCAAGTTCGCCCTCATCGCATTCATGAATTTCGCCTTCCCAAGCGGTGCATACAAACAAATGCATCATTTCATCGGGCCATTCATCTGATATGAATGTAACAATACCAGCATAACGCCATTCTGTTACACGAAGACCAGTTTCTTCGAATACTTCACGAAGCATGCAATCTTCAGGGCTTTCAGCCCGCTCAAACTTGCCACCAACAGCAATCCACTTATCGTGGCTTGCATCATTTTCCTTTTTGGTGCGGTGGAGCATCAGGTACCTACCATCACGCTCCAAGTAGCAAAGAGTAGTCTGCTTAATTTCAGCTGCACTCATTTTTTGTTCTCAGGAATTCAACAAAATCTTTTTGTGAAAGCGGCTTCGAAAAGTAATAGCCCTGAATATAATCGATGCCCTGCTTTTCCATTCCACGCAATTCTTCTGCAGTTTCAATACCTTCTGCAACAAGGCTAAGCCCAAGGCCATGCGACATTTTTTCTACGGCATCAACAACATGCCTTGCCTTCGGCGTATTAAAGTATGCCTTGCTCATATCCATATCAAGCTTCACAAACGATACAGGCATGTCAATAATATACATCAAGTTCGATTCGCCCTTGCCAAAGTCATCAAGCGAAAAGGTAACTCCATACTCAATAAGGCGCTTCATGTTTGACAACAGAATTTCCTTCGTTTGAATCGAAGCTGTTTCTGTAATTTCAAGATTGATTCGTCTTGGGTCAACCTTGTACTTTTCCATGAGCGCAATCAACCTGTCGGCAAGGAATTCATCTTCACACTGTATTACCGAAAGGTTCACTTCAATAAAATCAATGCCAAGCGACAACGCTTCAGAAGATGTCAAGAACGCACAAGTTTTTTCAAAAATCCGATAACCAATATCCACAATGGATCCCGTCGTTTCGGCAACAGGGATAAACAAAGACGGCATCAACAGCGAATTGTCATACTTGCGAATACGAGCGAGCGCCTCCGCAGAATGAAAGCGTTTTTCCCTTACAGAATATATCGGCTGAAAATACACGTCAACCCTATTTTCTGCCAAGGCATCCTTTATTTCCTGTTCAATCTTACGGCGATTTGAAAAGTTTGCAATAATACCTTCAGACACGTCGATCATTTTTTGACCAGGCATAGATTCCTTTGCATATTGGCAAAGACGTAAAATATCATCAACATGTTCAAACATCGAAACATCGGTCAGCTTGGCAACTGTTGCACCCATAAAGGCATAATTTTGAGGAGCTATTACAAAAGCAAATTCCTTGGCAAGGGCATTAAGCTGAACTTCATTCGAAGAAACAAACACGAAATTCATAGCCGCACCCTTGAACACCAAAACCTCATTGTATTTTTTTAGTGATTCAAGCATTTGGCTCACGCTTGCAAAAAGTATTTCGCTATCTAGGCTATGTTCCGATTCCACAGAAATATTCAAAAGGCCGAGCTTTTTCTTTTTTATCAATGCCTGTTTTAAAAAAGCAACTAGGGCTTCGGGTTTAAAGCATGCAAACCTTCTATTGATGTTTGCATCTGGATTTTCAAGCAAAATGTACAAGGTCACCATGCCAAGTGAACTTGCAATACCCACAAGGAGCAACTTACTGTTAAAAAATTGGATTACTCCGGCCATGGCCCAAATGGCAAGCCACAAAGAAACGCCAAAATAGCGACGAGGGTTAATTCTACGTTTATACCGAAGAATGCAGTAGTAGGTTAAAATGAAATTCACAGCGACCATGGAATATACTGCAGCGGTACAAGGGCCATAAGTATACACATAGTCATTTTCAGAAAAAATCTTTATTGGGAGTAAAAAGACAACAATTATTTCAACAAGCGTTAATATGTGCCACCGCCTCAAGAATTTTCTATGCCTGGTTTCTTGAAGAACGTCAACAACCAAATAAGAAAGAACAGAACCAGAAATCAAGACAATCGAAGCCACATACGCCTTGCAAATAAAATACACAAGCGACATTGGCCAAACATTCATACAGGCAATGGCAATGACCGATGCTATGTCAAGCACGAGCAAGAGCATGCTCATCAAAAGCATGCGGAAAAACACTTGTTCCGAATACAAGCCTAATTTTTTATGACTTGTATAAAATACAAGCAACAGCGTTGTGAGAATCAACCCACAAACTTGGAATTCAATATTCATCGGAGTAAAACATAGAAAAAAGGCACAGTAAAATTTTACTGTACCCTTTTACATAGCACAAATTGACTCAAAATATATTACAAGGTCTTCTTGATGCGTTCCCAGCCTTCTGCAGGAATCATAGCGCCCTGCACCTGTACAACCTCATCGGCGACAGTACTTGCAAGCTTGCCAGACCTTGCAGCGTCAAAGCCGTTCAAATAGCCATACAGGTAGCCAGCAGCCCACAAGTCGCCAGCGCCGGTCGTATCGATTGCCTTGGCAGTGCCTGCGGCAACAGTTGTTACAACGCCATTTTCAGATATGTACGCACCCTTCTTGCCGATCTTTACAATGGCAACTTCGCAATGCCTGGAAAGTTCCGCAAGGGCTTCCAAAGGTTCCTTGCCAGTGTATGCCTTAGCTTCATCTTCATTGGCAAAAATCATGTCGATCTTTTTAGCGGCAAACAATTCATCGAACAAGGCGCGGCAAACATTTACAACGCCAAAGGAGCCAAAGTCCAATGCGACCTTAATGCCGCGATCCTTTGCCATATTTACAATTGTACGGAAAGTTTCTGCATCAAATGCTCGATAGCCTTCCAAATAGACAAGGTCAACGCCCTCGAACAAGTCGGCTGTGATATCAGCATTGCAAAGCGTATTGGATGCACCAAGGAACGAATACATTGTACGTTGTGCATCTGGGGTAACGGCGCTAAGCACGCAACCAGTAGCGACATCGGATTCCTTTAGAATTGGTTCTACGCCGGCAGACTCCAAATGGGCCTTGTACAAGTTACCAAGTTCATCATTCTTGATTTTAGAAAGGAATGCGGCCTTGCCGCCAAGCTTAGAAAGGCCAACAATCGTATTTGCGGCAGAACCGCCAGGAACACGTTCTGTTTTAGGAGCGATTGCAAGCAAGCTTTCAAGCTTTGCAAAATCGACCATGGTCATGTCGCCCTTCGGGCTACCCGAAGATGCAATCCAGGCATCATCAACATTGGTAAGTAAATCAACAAGGGCTGCGCCCACACCAAGAACTTTTTTCATTTTTTTTCTCCAGTTTATATAAGATGCAAAAAAGAAGACAAATTACAGAGGACAGAATACAGAAGTCAGGTCGCAACTTCGGTGCTTTGAGGCGTGAGGTCGTTCACTGCGTTCACTTTGAGGCAAGAGGTCAGCACTTACGTGCCTAGAGGAAATGCTGTAGTCAGTCGGCTGTTGACAGAATTGAAACATATCATGTCTTTGCGAACGTAGTGAAGCAACCCAGAAATATATGGATTGCCACGGGCCTAAAGGCCCTCGCAATGACATTTCATTATTCATTATTAATTATTCATTGAACATTCAGACGACAGACGTCAGCCTACTGCCGACAA
>DCGZ01000184.1 GCA_002314675.1 Fibrobacter sp. UBA1765
AGACCGAGTGGAAAAAGTACCCGGTTCTCAAGATCAGCTTCGCAGGCAACAAGTTTGATACTCTAGAATCTCTGCAAATAGCCCTTGATAATATGATGGCTGTGTTCGAAGACCAGCTGGGCATCAAGAATACGGCGAAGTTTGAATGGGGCGTCCGATTTGGCAACATTCTCCAGGCGACTTACAAGGCAACGAATACTCAGCCCGTAGTTCTCGTGGACGAGTACGACGCTCCGCTTCTTGACAGCATGGAATCTCCTGAGCTCCAACAGATTCTCAAGAACGAAATCCGCAAATTGTTCAGCCCTCTCAAGGATCTCGGCGGCATTCTCCGTTTCGTGTTCCTCACTGGTATCAGCAAGTTCAGCCAGCTCAGCATTTTCAGTGAATTGAATAATCTGAATGTCATTACCATGGATGACGAGTATGCAGCAATCTGCGGCATCACCAAGGAAGAACTCCTCTCGCAGATGCAGCCCGAAATTCAGGCCTTGGCTGATAAGCAGGGAATGACCTATGATGAAGCCGTTTTAGCTCTGCAACGCCAGTACGATGGCTATCACTTTAGCGCAAATTCTCCGGACATCTACAATCCGTTCAGTTTGATAAACTCTTTAGGTAAACAGAATTTCTTAAACTATTGGTTTGCCACTGGCACGCCGACTGTCTTGACAAAAGCCATGGCTCGTTACAAGTTAACCCCCGAAGAATATGACCGTGGTTTTACCGTGCAGCAAGATGCTTTCGATGCACCTACGGAAACTGCCGACACTCCGATTCCGGTTCTTTATCAGAGCGGGTATTTGACGATCAAGGGTTTTGATAAAGGAGCCGTTCGACCGTTCAAGCTGCAATTCCCGAATGACGAGGTTCGCGATGGAATGCTGAAGCTTTTGGCATATTCGTATTCGTCAAAAAATAATCAAGACACTTCGGAATTCTTGGACCATTTTGTAACGGCGATGAAGGCTTGCGACATAGAAACCGCACTTACAGAAATGCGCGCGTTCATGGCAAGCATTCCCTATGATGCAGAAAAGCAGAATGAACTGCATTACAGAACGATTTTCTACCTAATTTTTAGAATTGCAACGCCTTACCTAGTTCGTTGCGAAGAACGCACTGCCGCGGGCCGCGCAGACGCCGTCGTAGAAACTGCCGACGCTGTTTACGTTTTTGAATTCAAGCTCGATGCAAACGGCACTGCCGAAGATGCCCTCAAGCAAATTGACAACAAGGGCTATTTGGTGCCTTACACGGTTACAAAAAAAGCCGACGGCTCCCCGAAAAAGTTGTTCAAGATCGGTGTAGCCTTCGATGCAGAAAAGCGCACCTTGGGCGAGTGGAAAATTGCGTAGAGATGTGAGTGTGCTTTAGGTAACGTATAAAAAGCCAGTTCGCAATGAACTGGCCTTCTCATTTCAAGAAAAACTAAAATTAAGCTTGTGCCTGGTACTTGAGTTTTTTGCCTGTTGCGACATCGGCATACGGCCAGGTGTGGCTCTTGCGCTTTTCGTTTGGCAAAAGGTTCTTGAGGCGGCGCTGTAAACCGGCTTCGGTCTTGCAGAAGAAATATGCAACCTTTGGTGCTTGTTCGTTGCCTGCTGCATCGCGTTCTGCCGGCAAAAGGAACATGCCGACCTTGAACTTGTTCTTTACGACGACGCGAATGAGCTTGATGTCTTCCTTTGTCGGCTTGATAAGTTCGCCCTTTGTTTCGCAAATCATGTCTGCATCGGCTACGAGAGCCTTGGAGACCTGCCTTACCCAGAGCTTGTTTGGTTCTGTACTCTTGCGGGCTGTGTCAACCTGGAATGCGCCACCGCCTTCCTTGATGACCTTGCGTACTGCGCGAACAATAGCAACAATGACGACAATCACAAGCAGTATAAGGATGAGTGGCCAATAGGTAGCGAAGAAATCAGAAATGGATCCCATAGTGTCCTCAAATAGTTTTTTGCCAAATTTAGTAAATATTTGGGAGAACAGAAAATAGAATACAGAGAACAGAGGACAGAATACAGAGGGCAGCGTGGAATTTAGCAAGTATCTCTAGTCTCTTGTCTGTAGGCACGTAGTGCCGTTCTCTCGTCTAACCATTAGCCACCAATATCTTTTCTACATTTTGCTCACTATGAATTATCTTGGAATTGATTATGGCGAGCATCGTGTTGGCATTGCCTTTGCCGATACGGAACTTCGTTGGGCTTTTTCACGCGAAACCATTGACCAGCGTACCACGAACCTTTTTGAACGTTTGGAACAACTTGTAAAAATCAACAAGATTGATGAATTTGTTGTTGGCATGCCGTACCATCCGGATGGCAGGGCTAATGGTAAGAATGTGGTTGTTGAACAGTTTGTGAAGGACCTTGCGGAGCGTTTTCCTAGTATTCCTATTCACACCCAGGATGAGTCGTACTCAAGTGTGCAGGCGCAAGCTCAGACTTCGTATTTGAGTAAAAAGAAAAAGAAATCAGACCGAGGCTTGATTGATAGGGAAGCCGCTGCGATCATCTTGCAGAATTGGTTGGATGGGGTGTAGCGTTTTTTGAAGTTTTGCAAAAGATCATTTGCTGACTCCGCTCCGTTCCCTTCGGTCACCTCCGCTATCGCTTCGAGTCGCTCCGCATCAAACGATACTTTTGCCAGTTCGCTGTTAGAAACGCTTTCTTGAATGTTTTGCGGATGGGGTGTAGTGTTTTTTTTGAAGCTTGGCAAAAGATCATTTGTTTTTTACTACATTTAGAATATGGCTAAGAATAAAGATGATTTTGATAACGAAGATCTTCCTCTTGAAGAAGAACAGGAAACTCCTATTGTCCACGATTACACTGATCGTAGAATTCTTCTTTGGGAAGAAGACGAAACCCGTCGCAACGTAAGCCTTGAATTTTTGACAGACTTGCTTTCTGGTGCAGAAATTGAAGCTGTTGCTACTGAAGAAGAAGCCTTGGACGCTCTTGATAACGATGACTGGGATACCTTTGTTGTTGACTTTATGAACGACGGTGTTTCTAACAGCGAATTTGTCAAGCGCGCAAACAACTATCCGGCAAGTATCGTTGTTGCCATTTCTCTTGCATTCCTTGAACTTGAAGAACGCGATCCTGTTAAACTGGAACAGATTCGCCGCTTGTTCGATGTCGAAAAGAATGCAAGCCCGATTCGCGCTCAGTAATACGTCCTGTTTTTTTGTTGATTAATCCTTGCATGCCAGTCGCAATTTTTTTGCGTCTGCAGATGCAAGGTTTTTATCTATATGTTGATTGGAATATTTAAAATTCATTTTTCTGTATTCCGTTTTCTGTAGGCTGCAGTGCAGCCGCTCCGTTCTCTGAATTATGACTGAAGATGAAAAATTCATGGAATATGCCCTTCGCGAGGCAATGAAGGCATACGAGATTAATGAAGTGCCTATAGGTTGCGTCATCGTAAAGGACGGCCAGATTATCGGTCGTGGCTACAACCAGGTGGAATCACTGAAGGATGCTACGGCGCATGCTGAAATTATCGCTATCGGGGTTGCTGCCGCTAAGCTTGAAAATTGGCGCCTTGACGGGGCTACATTGTATGTAACCTTGGAACCATGCCCGATGTGTGCCGGTGCCATTTTGAATTCCAGGGTGTCTCGTATTGTATATGGTTCTCCGGATTCGCGTTTTGGTGCATGTGGGACTCGTTCCGATGTTATTACAGGCAATGCCCTTGAACGTGCTGTAGAAGTCGTTGGCGGAGTCAAGGCCGATGATTGTCTAGGTTTATTGCAGCAGTTCTTTAGGGAGATGCGTGCCCGTAAAGGTGATAGTGGTCAAAAGGTTTCTGTCGAATCTTGTAATTGACAATTATTGTCGTTTTATTTACAATTCTGCTAACGAATGGCTTTACATAGGGCTTGAAAAAGGGTCGATTCACTTAGCCCTTTTTTTTATTTTCTAAATTTTAATCCACTATGAGATTTTTATTGATTTTTGCCTTGTTCTTTTTGGTGGCCTGCAATAGCGAAGAATTTACACTTGCCTTTGGTACTTCAGAGGAACACCTTTCTTACGAAATGAAGGCTACGCTAAGTGCCGCTACTTCAAACTCGGATTCTGCCTCCCGCGAGCGTATGCGCACGGATCTCTATATACGTTCTAGCTATTCCATTATAAATGCATACGATGATGGCTCTGCCCGCTATGAAGTTCGCATAGATTCGGCTAGTTACGCATCGGATAAGCGTTCCATAGAAGAATTGAATTATATGGAACGTTATATCAAGACTCAAGGTTTTCAGTACAAGATTGCCGCGGATGGTGAAATTCTTGCATTCCCGTCTATGGATAACTTTGCGCCGGTTGCAGGTTTGCAGGATTTGAATGTCGCTAAACTCTTTATCAAGCTGCAGCCCGTTCTCCCAGGAAAGCCGGTTTCTGTGGGCGAGTCCTGGGAACGCCAGCATGCAATTACCGATGGCAATGAGCAGACTGTAGTTTACAAGAATTTTGAACTTGCCGATGTTTTCTTCCGTGATGGGGTTCACATTGCTGCCATAAAGATGGTTGTCCGTTATCGCCAAAATGATGATGACATGGCTTTTAAAATGGAAAGCGATGACTTTTTGATTGGCGAAGGTATGCTTGAATTCAATATTGCAGAAGGCGTCGTTGAAAATGTTTCGCTTGAAGTCTCTGGAAAGTTGAAGATTTCTGACAAGACCTCTGGAGCCAAGATCCCGGACCTGACTGTACGACAGCAGTTGAAAATGCATCGCCTGGGGGGTGTATAATTTTGATTCGCCTCTTAACAATTTTGCTGCTTGCAACATTTGCCCTTGCCGAGTCAAGCTTTCCTGCTGCGGCAGGTGGCGTTATTTTGCTTAAGCAAGAAAACAGCCCATACGCTTTGAGTGAAAATTTTGCATTGCAGCCATCGGATACGCTTCGTATTGAACCTGGTGTAACGGTGCTTATGGGATCGTATGCCAAGCTGCTTTTGAATGGCGCTGTTGAAATCCTTGGTACAGAAAAACAGCCCGTAAAAATGCTTTCTGCAGATACGACTGAAAGCTGGAATGGAATACATTTTATTTCATCGAATTCGCCGTTCCTTGTAAAGCATTTAATTGTTGAAAATGCTTTTAGGAATACCGTATCCCAGGCCAGTGGAATTTTTGAAGGTTCTGAATTTATAGATAACTATTATGGCCTTTGGATTTATGCTTCGCCGCTTACCGTTATTAAGCATTGCAAGTTTTCACGAAATCGCTTTGCGCTTTCGGTAGCATCGTCTATAGTAAATGCCGAAGGCTTGCATGCTTCAAAGAATATTTATGGACTTTACCTGGAAGGCAATTCCAAATTCAATGGATCCAAGGATGGCATAAAGGACAATATGGAAGCGGATGTTCGTGAAGGTTCTGTCGCTAGCGGCAAGGATCGAGTTCCGCTTTCTGTTTGGCAACGTGTTGAGGCCCAGTTCTAATGGAAGAATCGTTTCGCAGAGCCATACGCAAACTGACCGGACATAGCTTGCTCCGTTTCGGTACGCATCCAAATCGTAGTCGTATAGAGGCTACGATGTCTCAGTCTATGTCTGTTAACTGGGCCATTGCTCTCTTTGAACATTTGGATGCAGTGGTCAAGGAACCGGAATCCGCCATGGGTGGACCTGAAATGATTTCGTTCAGTTCTTCTGCATGGAAACTGGCCGATACGGAATTCCCGAAGCTTATTGAAGAATGCCGGGCAAAGTTCGAAGAGTTTAGGCACAAGTGGGCACAGCGCTACACGACTGATGAAATTCATCGCATGCTTTTACAGGGCAACTGGCTAGAAGAATCTGATGCTGGCTGGACGCTTGCCTGCAAGGGATCGAAGACGGAAGTGAACAACCTTTACCTTGCTACGATCCACTTGATGATTGGCGATGCCGAAAAGCTGTTTGTGATGGTGACGTCGCAAGTGTTGCATTTGCAGGAGCGACTTTGCAAGTATTGGTACGAGGAAAGTGCTCACGATGCCGTGTCTAAAATTCTGCCTTGCATGGAAGCCTCTTTTAGAAAGCGTGAAGAAGCTATTGTTGCTGAACTTCGTGCTACAATGGCGATTCTTGCCAAGGAACATTTTGCCGAAGCATTCCCGGCAAGGGCTAAGGTCAAACATTATTCCACTTCGTATGGCTGTGTACGTGCGATTGGGCGTAGCTGGGATATGAACTTTGCTTACGAAAATGCGTTCCTTGCTTTTTTGGATGATTTTTGTGACTATGCCTCGGGGCTTTGCCTGTTGATCGAAGAATGGTATCGCGATAAGTGGGCCTTGTATTTGCGAGGCTTTTCTAGAGGCCAGTTAGACTTGTTTGGTAGCGCCGACTTGAGCGCTTCGTAGATTTTAAATAAAAAGGATAATTAGTAATGAAAAATTCTGCATTGGTTTTGTTGCTTACCGTAGCCGGGGTCGCCGTGCTTGCCGCCGGTTCCCTCTACTTTGGCGCTCCGGCATTTGGCTGGCTGATTATTGCAGCCATCTTCGTGATCTTTATTGGTGCAGCCCTGCGTGACTTGATGCTTATTAAGCAGATTGATCGAGAAGCCGGTATCTTGAAAGAATTGTCCACTAAGAGAAATCCTTTTACCGAGGCCCCCTCTTCTGGCTTGGTTGCTGAATGCGTCAATGGCGTTATGGAAATTTGCACTGTCAACAATCTTTCTGTTGAAGCATTCCTTGAAATCTTGAA
Source organism: Fibrobacter sp. UBA1765 (assembly GCA_002314675.1). GTDB lineage: Bacteria > Fibrobacterota > Fibrobacteria > Fibrobacterales > Fibrobacteraceae > UBA1765. Next base: position 6,721 of record DCGZ01000184.1, read on the forward strand.
TGCAAAGTCAAGATTGAAGTTTGGAAAGTCTGCTGGTGGTGTTGTGATTTTGCTTGGCCTTATGGGTACGTTCTTTGGCCTTATGCTTTCTGTTTCTACAGCGGGCAGTGCCATTGACAATTCTTCTACGGCAGCGACAATGGATACCGTGCATTCCATTTTCTCTAGCATGAAGGGCATTTTTGGAACTAGTCTTTGCGGTATTTTGGCATCGCTTGTCCTTTCTGCAATCCACACGATCACGAAGAACAATGTGGAAAAGTTTGCTGTTGATTTGGACTTTTTCTCTGTATCTAAACTTTACAAGATGTGCGCTCCTTTGCCTACAGAATCAATAAATAGCGAAGATGTTGCCGAAAAAATGGAACAAGTTGCTGAAACAATGCGTGGCGCTTTTGCAACTACGGTTGCTGAAGTCAAGAACGCATTTGTTGAATCCCAGAATGCAACTATAGAATCTATGCGAAAAATGTCTGCAGAGCTTTCCAGCAATTTTGCAAATACGGCAAGTGCGCTGAATGCGAAGTTCGAGGCTATGGCAACAGCTAATAGTGCTGCCACAACAAAACTTGTTGCAGATGTGTCTGAACAATTTGCCGGTACACGTTCTGCAACTCTTGAATCTGTGAATGGCTTGCTTGATACTTTCAAGAATGGCTTGAGTTCTGCCGTTGAAAGTTCTCTATCAAAAATGCAGAACATGCAAAATGCATTCCCAGAGGAACTTAAGAATAGCATTGAAGCTCTTTCTGCCCAGATCAATGGAATGCTTTTGAAGCAGTCTGAAGTTGCTGCAACTGAATGGAGCAAGCTTATGGAACGCTTTGCCCAGATCGCTGACAAGTCGGCTGCTGCAGAAGCTGAACATTTGGCAAGTCTCCATGGTGAATCTGCCGGCCTTTCTGAAACGCTTGCCGCTGAAATCGCAAAGATCAATTCCAATGTGGAAGCCTCTATCAAGGCTCTTGCCGGTGAACTTTCTGCAAGTGTTAAAGCTCAGGTTGAAGGTTCCAATGCTCAGTGGAATGCATTTATGCAAAAGCTTGAAGAAGCTTCCATTGAGTCTAGCAAGGGTCAGAGAGAAGGTCTTGAAACTCTTGCCAATGTTGCTGTTCAAGTTGCTGAAAAGGCACAAGCTGGCTCTGCCGACCTTTCTACTCGTGTTACTGAAGAAATCAGCAAACTTTCTAGTGATGTTCAAGAATCGTTTAAGACATTGGCAGAAACTTCTGCTGCTCTCGTGGATGCCCAGACGAGACTCCTTGAAGGTGTTGAAAATAGGGTCGTTAAGGAAAACGAAGCTTCTGAAGTTCTCACTTCAAATATCAACGAGGCTTCTACGCTTATGCGCGTGAACCAGTCCGAATTTGCTGCTGGCCTTGAAATGTTCAACAAGGGCCTTGAATCGCTCCTTGAAAAGCTTTCTGGCGATACCGAAGAAAAGAATGAAGAAGAAGGATTTGTGGAACAGATTCGTCGTTCTCTTGAACTTTTCCATGAACGAGCAAGCGAAATCCTTATGGAAAATGCAGTCAAGACCCAAGAAATCTTGCTTGAAATTTTGGAACAGAGCCAGCGTGCTGCTCTTACCTCTGAAAAGAAGGATGCATAATGTTATTCAAGCAAAAAACAGAAGGCGAGTCACATTGGCATGCTCTTACTGACTTGACCGTTGCGCTTCTTTCGCTATTCGTTTTGGCTTTTGTCGCAATGGCCACGCTTAAGGAACAAAAGGCCGAAGACTTGACACGCACCGAAGAAGAAGTATTGAGCTGCCAGGAAGAGATGCGTAAGCTTGCTTCTGAACGAAATGCGCTGCTTTCGCAGTCCTTGAAGTCTTCCATTGAAAAGGGTTTGATCGCTCTTGAAAATGGTAACATCCAGATTCAGGCTTCGCTTTTGTTCCCGCTGAATGGAGCCGACCTTACTGCAGAAGGCAAAACCGTTATTCAGGGAATTGCAAAGGGTCTTCTTGATGCAATTGATACTAACGATGTAATCATGGTGTCTGGTTTTACCGATGATACTCCAGTGAAATCCGATACCTATACGAACTGGAATCTTTCTTCGGAACGCGCCGTTACCGTGGTCAAGACCTTGATTGCTCAAGGTTTCCCGGCAGACCGCCTTTTTGCTGCGGGCTTTGGTGAATTCCACCCGAAGTACCCCAATGATACCGAGGAACATCGTCGCTTGAATCGCCGTGTGGAAATCGGTGTAACTCCAATTAACAAGTCTGACGTAGGAACAAAGTAGGCTGGCCGTGCAAGAGACTTCTATACAAACTCGCATTGCGGCATTACGAGCGAGCCTGGATTCAGTTCGTAAGTCTGGGCGTGTTGCCTATTGGCGCTTGTCGTATGCCGAGAACCTGTTTGTTCGAGCTGGTGAATATGTGCTTGTGGGCCTAGAAGCCGAGGCTAATGAAACTTGTGCTCGCATAGATAAGTGGCTTGCAAGGCATTTGCAGCATATTGATGATAAGCCTAGGGAACTCCCGCCGATTGTAGCCTTTAATGCAGAATATCTTAAGAAGGTGCTTGGGGATATTCGTAACACGCTGAATGCGAAACGCCCGCTGATCCCGGCGCCTGAACGTGAATCCGCCTTGAAGCACTTGGAACTTTTGCAGGCGATGCTTGAACGTGGGGAACTTCGCCGCTTGCATGATGAAACGCTCGCTTTGCGTGGCTCGCTTATTGCTCGTTTAAAGCGTTCGTACCGTGCACGATCTGCATTGCTTCCGATTAAGAATGCCTTCAAGGAATCTTCCACGATTCCGACATCGGCTATGGTCGGGCTTTACAACTCGCAGAAAACCTTGGAAAATGCCTTTAGCTTGATCGGGGAACGAGACCCGATTTGGGTGGAAGACTTTTTGGAAGTGTATTCCGAGTTGTTCCGCTATGTAGAGACACTTGCTCCAGAGAATAAAAAACGGAAATAATGACGCAAGGGGTGCCCCCTTGGTTTTGTAAAAATCCGTAATTTTCTTTTCTTTGTTCTTTTCATTTTTCTGTTCTTTACTACTTTTGTTGGCGAATTTTTGAGCACTGCTTATTTTTTAGTTTTGGGGCTATAATGGCAATTGTCGATGTTGAAGTTCTAAAAAAAGAATTGAATGATATTCAGGCTGAAGCAGCCTACAATACCGAGGGCGCTATGCTGATTCTTGCAGGCGCAGGCTCTGGAAAAACTCGTACAATTACCTATAAGATTGCGCATCTAGTTTCTGCAAAGCAGGTGGACCCTCGCCGCATTTTGGCTGTGACCTTTACGAACAAGGCAGCTCGCGAAATGAAGGAGCGTATCCAGAAAATTTTGGGTGCTCGCGTAAATTTGGAATGGATGGGAACGTTCCATTCCATGTGCGTCCGTATTTTGCGTCTCTGCCTTTCTAAGCCGCAGATCACCGCGGCCCTTGGCTGGACCACGATGAACGAAAATTTCACGATTTACGATGACGATGACCAGAAGAAAATCGTGCGTGATATCTTGAAGGCCGACAAGGGCGAAGCTTTTGAAGCTTCTGACATCAAGAAGGTGCGCAGCGCTATTTCGCATTTCAAGAATACCGTGATGAAGACCAGAGCTCTCGATGGTAGCTACAAGCTCGTGCTTCAAACTCCAGATATTGTTCTTTCGAATGCGGAATTCAAGGACCAGGAGCAGATGGCTCTTTATTACAGGTCTTATCAAAAGAAGCTCATGGAATCCAATGCGCTTGACTTTGATGACTTGCTTTTGAAGACTGTCGATTTGTTCCAGAAACTCCCGATGATTGCTTCGCAGTTTGCAAGCCGCTACGAGTATGTATTTGTTGATGAATACCAGGATACAAACGATGTACAGTATGAATTGCTCAAGCTCTTGACTGATGGAAATCGTAATGTAACTGTAGTCGGCGATGATGACCAGAGCATTTATGGCTGGCGTGGAGCAAACATTGAAATCATTCGTAACTTCCACAAGGATTTTAGCCCGGTTCGCATTGTAAAGCTCGAACAGAATTATCGTTCTACATCAAACATTGTGAAGGGCGCAGGTTCTGTAATAGCCCATAATGAACGCCCTGCAGAAATGCAGAAGAATGTGTTCAGTGCCGAAGAGGCTGGCGATCCTATCGTGGTGACTTACGTGGGTGACGATCGCAGTGAAGCTGAAAAGATTGCAAAGCGCATTTTGGATGCTGGCAAGGAAAACTATGCGGAAACAGCGGTGTTCTACCGTACAAATGCGCAGTCGCGTGTTCTTGAAAAGGCCTTGAACGATTTAAGAATTCCAAATGTAATCTTTGGCGGTACAAGGTTCTGGGATCGTAAGGAAATCAAGGATATCTTAGCGTATTTGCGCTTGGTCGCAAACCCGCGTGACGATGCTGCACTCTTTCGCATTTTGAATGTGCCTGCCCGTGCCATTGGTAAAACGACAGCAGACCAGCTTCAAGAAGCAGCAACGATCAACGACGTGTCTGTTTGGGAAGTTATTGAAAATAGTCTTGATTCCCTGGGCCGTTCAGCTCCTAAGGTAGCTTCGTTCAGGGACTTGGTTGTGAACTTGCGAAACGAGGCTGCTAGCGGTGAAGTCCCACTCCCGATTCTTGCGGAACATGTAATTGTGAATACGCATTACAAGGAATTCCTTGAAAAGGAAGATGAAACAACTGCAGAGGACCGTAAGGGCAACTTGGATGAACTTGTAAACGCAATTCGTGAATTTGATGAAGAACATCCGAATGCTACCCTGGAATCGTTCTTGCAGGACATTTCCCTTTTGACCGATGCCGACAAGAAGGTGGAAAACTCTGCTGAACGTGTTACGCTCATGACAATGCACATGGCAAAGGGCCTTGAGTTTAAGCATGTGCATATTGGCGGTTGCGACGAAAACGTGTTCCCGCTTTCTAGAATGTCTATGACAATGACGCCTAAGGAACAGAACGACCAGATGGAAGAAGAACGCCGCCTGTTCTATGTAGGCTGTACGCGCGCTAAAAAGAAGTTGTTCCTGTACCATTCCCGTTGCCGTTTTGTGAATGGCCAATTCCAGTATCTTGATCCTTCCAGGTTCCTTGAAGAAATGGATCCGAGCGTGGTTGACCTTCGAGAAGAACTTGATGCTCGCAACAAGGATTTTGACGGCGACAACAGGTTTGTTCGCCAGTCCAGTTCTACATTTACGGGAGGCATTCAACGCGGCTTTTCGTATGACCGTCCGCAAGGTACAAGGCCGATGCAGCGTCCTCAGTATGGCAGTTACGGAAGTATTCGCCCTGGTTCTTCAAGTTCTTCTGGAATGCGTCCTGCGGCTTCGCGCTTCGGTTCTACATCAGGGCGTCCTGGAGTCTCTGCAATGCAGGGTGGGGCTGGCAAATCCCAGCACATTGTTTATGGCAAGAATGCGCCGACACTTCCTAAACTGAATACAAGTGGCGTGCCGAAGGCTGAACCACGCGTAGAATACGATGATCCTTTACATCCAGGTGCAAAGGTTCGTCATGCAAAGTATGGTAACGGTATTTTGCTTCGCAAGTTTGGCAGTGGAGAAAACCAGCGTGTCGAGGTCCATTTTGCCGATGGAACCGTGAGAACTCTTGTCTTAAAGTTTGCTGGACTTCAAATTATTGGCTAGCATTCTCGGTATCAATTTTTGTACCTTTAGACCATGAAACTTTTTCGTGGTCTTTTTTTGTTTTTAGCCTTGCCCGCATTTGTGCTTGCAACGTCAAAACCGACTTTCAAGGTTTTTAACGATGGGCATTTGTTAAAGCCCTTGTCTTCAATTAAGCTTGATGCTGAAATTGCAGCATTCATGCCTGGTGAAAACAGGCTGTTTGTGGTTGGCGGCAATACACTTTCTGTTGTTGATTTTCGTGACCCTGCTAAAATAAAGGTATCGCGTTCCTATGAATTGGGTGAAGAAATTTCTAGTGTTTCTGTAACGGGCAATATCGTTGCCGTGGCGCAGCCTGGCGAAAACGGTCGCGAAGGAACCTTGAAGCTTTTTGAATACGCCGCCGATTCTTTGAAGGAACTGTTCAGTAGCAAAACATGCAATACTCTTGACATGATCACGTTTACGCCAGATGGCAAAAAGCTTGTGGGTGCCTGTGAAGGGGAGCGCGCAAATGACCAGTCTGTAGATGCGAAGGGCCTTGTGCTTGTTGCAAGTTTTGAAAATGGTTTTGCAAAACCAAATATCAAGTTGCTTGGCTTTGAACATTTCGACCCGAGAGAACTTATAAAGGCTGGAGTCCGAAATGGCTATGGCACTTCTCCGAGTCTTTTACAGGCTTTGGAACCGGAATATGTTACTGTTTCTGAAGATTCGAAAACTGCCTGGGTGAGCCTGCAAGAAAACAATGCTATGGCCCGTGTGGACTTGCAGAAAGATAGGATCGATAGTGTCTTTGCGCTTGGCTATATGGATTTTTCAAAAGTTCCTGTGGCGGTGCGCAGCGGCAAGGAAATCGTGTTTGAAAACTTGCCTTTGTTTGGCATGCGTCAGCCGGACGGCATTGCGGTAAAGACAATTGACGGCGTTCCGTATGTTTTTACTGCAGACGAAGGTGCCGACATGCAGGGGGATTCTTTTTCTGATTCAGAAAACATTGCTAGCAAGTTGAAAAGAGGCGAACTGGACGAAACCGTTTTTAATAAAAATGTGCAGGACGCTTTAGAAAAAGTGGACCTTTCAAAGGACCGTTGCGGAACAAGGAACGGTAAGGATACCTGCGCCTTTGTGTATGGAGCGCGTTCCTTTAGCATTTTCAACGGCAATACCGGGGACCTTGTCTGGACAAGCAACGACATGATTGAAAAGAAAATGGCCGAAGTGGCCCCGGAGTTTTTCAACTGGAATGCAAAGAAGAAAAAGATCAAGGTGAATGCCCGCAGCGGTGACAAGGGATCTAGCCCGGAATCCGTTGTAATCGGCGAAGTCGGCAAAAAACGCTATGCCTTTGTCGGACTTGAACGAATGAACGGAGTCGTCGCCTTCGATGTTACTGACCCGAAAAATTCCAAATATGCATCGTATTATATGCCCCCGGAACATCGCGGCCCAGAAGGAATCTTGTTTGTTCCTGCTCAAAAAAGCCCTAATAAAAAGCCGATTTTAGTGGTTTGTTATGAATTTTCGGGGCATTTGACCGTTTATGATGTAAAAATTTTCTAAATTCACCCCCACTATGGATTGTGTACGGGCAAAGATTTTTGTTGCTGGTTCGACTAAGTCTAAGTCGATCCGCATACCAGTAGCGCTCTTTGGGGTGTTCCGCTGGGCTCGTCGTATTGTTTGCCTGGGCTTGATTCTTCTTTTATTGCAGGTCGGTACTTTCTTTGGTTACAACCATTTTTTGCAGAAGGCAACCCAGCAGCACGAAAACCTGCGTGAAAAGCTTGCCGAACTTTCTGTTGAAAGTAATCGCCTGAACGACAAAATGGTTTATTATTTTGAACAGGAAGATTTGCTCCATACAAAGGCCGGTCTCCCGGTAATGGATCACTCCGTTCGTGAACTTGGCACGGGTGGCGAAGTTTTGCCAGAAGACCTTTTCTTGCGTTCTGTTTCCCAGTCGGCTGCCCTGATTGCAGAAATTCGTGAATCCACGGAACGTCTGGAAAACAAGATTGCCTTAAACCAGTCTTCCTTTATGTCGCTCGACAATTATATCGATCGCCAGCAAAAGAACTATCGTAATATTCCGTCAATTGCTCCAGCGAAGGGCCGTTATGCATCTGCCTTTGGTCATCGTGTACATCCGGTAACAGGCCAGATTGGCAAAATGCATTATGGCGTGGATATTTCTAACGATCCTTGGACTCCTATCTATGCCGCTGCAGATGGTGTAGTCCAGACCGCTCAGTTGAGTTCTTCTTTTGGTAACTATGTCGTGTTGAACCATGGAAATGGTTTCTTGACCAAGTATGGCCACATGACACGCTACATCGTTCGTCCGGGCCAGTATGTAGAGCGTTACCAGGTAATAGGTTATATGGGAAACACAGGCCTTTCGGCAGGTCCGCATCTTCATTATGAAGTATGGCTGAATGGCGATGCTGTGAATCCGCTTGCTTATATTCTCCCTAACGATCACGCTATCGAGTAAGTGATCCTTTGCTTTTTGCTTGGCTAGGCACAAGCCGGCGAAAGCGTTTTCATTATGACATCTTTTAAGGGAATCGCTTTTGCGGTTCTGTTTTTCGTTGCGTTTTTATATGCAATTGAGCCAGAATGTCCTAGGTTTGTTGAATTTTTCCCGGATCCTGTAGATACCACTGACGATGCTGGCGAGTATGTAGAAATTCGGCTCGCCGATTTGCCGGAAACTCTGTTTGTTCGGCTGGAAGACAAACCAAGAATCACAATTCCGAATACCTTTGGGAACCGCTTGCTTTTGCATAGGGATTCCTTGGCATGCCCTGAGCAGGATTCTCTTGATTGTCGCAAGTTGGGCGGAACTGCGATCCCAAATTCAAGGGAAATGTTCTGGACGCTCCAACAGGGGAGCTGCGCCGATACTGTATACTTGCCACAGCCAAAGGCCGGCAAGGTTTTGCAACTAGATGAATTTAACGGGACTTGGGTTTATGCTGAGCCTACTCCCGGGGTTGCAAACTCCGATTATGAAATGGGTATCGCAGATTGTGGAATCGAACTTGTAAATAGCGCATTTGCAAGTGGCTTTTTTGAAGTTGCCGTAAAACTTTCAAATTGCGATTCGTCCATTGTATATTATGAAAGCGAAAAGCTTGACCTTGCCGCTCGGCATATTAAGGATAGTGTAAAGGTCAATAAGTCTACCATTATAAAAATTGAATCTGATGGCATGCCCGAACGCTTTGTCGCGTTCGTTCCTCCCGATGATGTTTTACGAAACGATACGCTAAGGACTTTGCTTGTTTCAAGAAAGGCTCCTCCCTTGAGCTTTACAGAAGTCCATTACTGCCCGGAAGAAGGTTATGAGGAATGGGTGGAACTGTATAATAGTTTACCACGTGAACTTGAACTTGGAAATTTTGATTTTTGTGGACGAGGCAAATTGTATGCAGACTCGGTTTCATTGCAAGCTTTCGAAAGTGCGCTCGTAGCAAAGGATACTTCTGCACTTAGGCTTGAAATAGAGTTCAATGAAACGCGGATTCTAAAGGCGAGCTTTGGAGCACTGAAAAATACTGCCGATACGCTAGCCCTATGTTATGCACACGATACCCTTGATGTCGTTACATTTGGAAAGGAAACTTCGAGCGTTTGCCCCAAGGGCTTTAACCCTAGGACGGGGCGTAAAGAAAATACCCCGGGATTTCAAAGCCGAGAACTGGCAAGGCATGGTACGGCTCCATTTAATGTGGAGTTCAGTAGCCGTTCTGTTTCACTTTATAAGCATGAACCGATTCGTGTTCGGGTCGGAACCAATGGCAATGAAGCCTTGCAAGTGCGATGGGTTCTTGTTTCGGAATCTGGACGGCTTGTGAAGGAAGATTACGTAGAGGCAAATGATGATACCTGGTTTGTTTTACCGATTCTCTCGGAACAGCCTGGTGTGTATTTTTTCAAGTGTATAGCGGGGCGTTATGAAAAAAAATATGGCATTGTTTTGCGCCCTTAGAGTTTTTTTTACCGCGGTATTTTGTGCAAACCTAGTTTGTGCAAATGATATTGGTATGTTTTCAAGAACAAATCCGAATGCTAGTTCGCTGAGTCTTGGCACTCCGGCGCGTGTCCCAAAACCATTGAATATTGGAATCGCAGGCTACAGTGTAGAAGGCGTTTCTGAATATGGAAGGCTTTCTGCAAACACATCGTTCAATGTCAATGATATAAGAATTGGTGCCGTTGTAGAATATACGGCTCTTGATTCTATTTATGACCGTTTGCAAACTCAATGGGAACTTGCGTATTCGACAATGGCTGTTGGCTTTGGAATGGCCTACAACCTGAATATGGAGCGTCTTTCTGAAATTCAAGACGACAACTGGGCTACACACAGAATGCTGGTTGGGGCGTATGGCAGATACCCGGAATATTTTATGTACTCAGCCTTGCTGAACATTTCCCTGGATTCATTTCATGCGTCTGTGTATGACCTGGCTGCATACTGGCTCTTGAATAGCTATACATTGTATATAGAATATGAATGGGAATTGAAACACTCTTTTCTGGTTGGCCAAGAACTTTTCTTTGGATCCTGGGGTGTGGAATGCGCATACAAATACCCAGGTTCAAGATTGTACCTGGGTATCGCCGTTTGGTTTGAAAATGTGAATGCGTTCGCAGGTGTTGCTTCCGTTTCGAAAGATTACCAGGGTAGAATCTGGAAAATTGGTTACGGTCGCAATTAAGCGAAAACAGCCTTGTTTCGCCCGGAATTCTTTGCCGTATAGAGAGCGCCGTCGGCTCGGTCTATAATGCTTTGGACTGTATCGCCTGCAGTGCGCATCGTGATACCTATGCTGACGGTAACTTGCAGCATTTGGTTCGATGCAAGGGCAATTTTCATTTTCTCGATATTTGCACGAATGCGCTCTGCAATCATCAGGGCGTTTTCCTTGGTTGTACCGGGCAGGAACACGGTAAATTCTTCGCCACCATAGCGTACAGGCATGTCGGATGGCCTAAGGCTAAAGCTTAGTTCCTGGGCAACCGCTTTTAGAATCTGGTCACCAGCCAGGTGTCCGTAATTGTCGTTGACATGCTTGAAATGGTCGATGTCTACCATGAATGCGCACAAGTTGAATTTGCCTGCGTTGCTGCGGTTCATTTCGCGTGTGTACATGTCTTCGAGCCAACGACGGTTGTGAAGTCCCGTAAGGGCATCAACCTTGGATTCTTCTTCGATGCAGCGAATATGGAACTGGTCTTCGCAAACCACCTTGTTGCTGTGACGAATGCGCTGGCTCAGCATGTGCAAAAAGTTAAGGCACAGGTCGTGGGACGCGTTGATCATTGCCAGGGCGATGTCGGGCGGTATTACAAGAATTTTGCTAGGTTGCCTTGCAAAAACGGTTGCGCTTGGTTTTACATTGTCGAAGATAGACATTTCGCCGGCACAATCGCCTGGATTTATATCGTTGCTAAAAACATTGTCGTTTGTATCAAGCTTAACGCCAAGAAGCCCGGATAGAAGTATAATGAGACGGCGCTCCGCATTATCTGGAGCAATTATGATGTCGCCCTCGTTTATATTGAGCGTTTTACAGCTTAATAAATACCCTGCGATACTTTCGAAGGAGACGTTCTTGAAAATTTCAAGGGTAAGAAAATCCATTCTAGAAATGGGAAGTGTTTCTAAATCTTCTTGTTCCATGTAGATACCGCTGTATTGCTGCAATTTTATATCAAACCATATATAATTAATAAATGTCTAGATAGGAGCTTTTTTTTGCTTTTTTATAACAAATTAATCGTTTTTTTAATTCCTGTTTATAAAAAAGCCCGAGCTTTATGCTCGGGCCTTGCCTTGTAGTCTTTCTTGTTAAACGTTAAAGAGGAAGAACATGATGTCGCCGTCCTGTACAAGGTATTCCTTGCCTTCGGTACGAACAAGGCCCTGTTCCTTTGCTGCGTTCCAGGAACCGCACTTTACGAAGTCGTCGTAAGCGAGAGTTTCTGCGCGAATGAAGCCGCGTTCAAAGTCGGTGT
>DCGZ01000005.1 GCA_002314675.1 Fibrobacter sp. UBA1765
GTTCTTGCGTTTTCATCATCCGCCCAAGTAATTTCTGCGCCTTCCTGCAAAATTTTTGGTGCTGCAACTTGTGCAGTCAATTTATTCGGTTCCCACTTGTCGGTACCACCAAGAACATTCGCGACCGTATATTTGCTTGCATCACTTGCATTCCATACAGTCTTCAAAGACTTTGCTGTAGAAGCGTCCTTACCACCGTCAAAATACGTCTTGCGCCTGCTAACATCTACAGCGCCACCGTTTCCATTCTTACTGTTATATTCACCAAAAACATCCGGACCAGAATTCATATCAGGCCCCCAACCTTCTGCTCTTGGCAGTGCATACATAGTCGTGTTCAAGAAAACCGTTTTAGCGTGTCCCCAGGAACGTCCCAAATAAAATGTTCCGTTGTAGCTACCGTTTGAAACATTAATCTTTGCATTGTTAAAAACATAGCCCCAACTGGTGGAAGTTTTCGCAGCAGTAATGTAGCCACCATTTCGAGTCATGACAAGGTTTGTTCCCTCAAAGAAAACATCACCGTCGCCGCAAATAAAGTCTACCGTCCCCTGGATTTCACCACCTTCCCAATAAGTTCTGCCGCCCTTATTGGTGTAATATGTATCTTGGCCACTAAGCAAACGCACATTCTTGAAAATGTACTTGTCACCGATCTGCTGGATTGTTACCTGTCGTGCAGCTTCGGCACTTGCAAAGGAACTCTTATTCCGAACAGTCAAATCCTGCATATACATTCCGTTATTATTCGGAAAGTACAAGGTTGCAGTAACACTAATGCCTTCTGTATCTGTAGTGTTAGAAATAGTCGTCTTATCGCGAGTCTGACCTATCAACGAAACATAAGATGTAGAGAAAGTGCTTCTACCATGGCTATCTCCAGTCAATTTCGTAATGTCATATTCTCCATCAGGGAAAAAGATCACGAAGCGATTATTTTCTGTAGGTTTCGCAGCGGCTGCTGCCGCTGTAGCAGCCTTAAAGTCGCCATCGACACCGACAACAAAATCAAACTTTTTCTTTGTGACTCCAAAGGCTTCGGTAACAAAACCAGCCACAAGAAATGCAGAAACCAATAAACGAGCCTTGTTCATTTTTATTGTTCCTACCTAGAAATTTTAGCAGAAGTCCGAGCAAGAATCCAGTTTCCCTGCCTTACCGTAATTAAGTAATACCCCGGTTTCAGCTGGTTCAAATTCACAGAAGATTCTCTAGAAGAAATATTCTTGACCATATTTCCCTGAACGTCGTGAATCGTTATTTGGAATTCTCCTCTAGGAAGATTTTTCAAGACCAAGGAGTTTCCAACTACAGCGATTTTTAACGTCTGCAATTTCAGTGACGCAATGGCAGTTTCATCCGAAGAACTTGAAGACTCAATCGAAGAACTACTTTCAGGCAATTCTGCCTTGCCGACTTTCAAGTTTTCAGTTAGCCAGCCGATTGCATCGATGTTTGCCATGCCATCCTTGCCAAGGCTTGTAAATGCAAGCTCGTGGTAACCCTTTGAAAGTTCCACCTCGACTGCTATAGTTTTCCAAGTGGTCCAAGTTCCAGTCGCATCCATGCTGCCTTTTTCAAATAAGACCTTTTCTCCAGAAGAAATACTAAAGTCACGAGCAGCACTACCGCCATTTGCATAGCGCACATAAAGAGTATACTTGCCTGCTTCCGTTGCCGTTACACCGTAAGTAACATAGCTTCCAACAGCGTTTTCTACATTGGCATAACCTTCTCCAAGAAACCCCTTGTTGTCACTTTCCCTTTTGCCGTCTATAGTCAAAAAGTCTTCACCCTGCAAAACCGTAGAACATTCTGCACCACCACATTCTGCAACCGGCTCCACTTCAACGGCATTCATTGTCTCTAACGCAGCAAGGTAAGCGGATTCTGCACTTAACAAGGCGGAGCCATAATCACTAGCCCATTGGTATCCGGTACGGCGCTCTTCAGAAATCTTGGTAATGTCTTGAGTCTTTGTACTTACGCCATCACGGTCACAAAAGAAATAATCATCGCTATTGACTTCGTAAAAACGATACCAAAGACTTTTTCCACTTACTACAGTAAACGCTCCTTTTTTCTGTTCAAAAACAAGATCCTTTACCCGAGTCTTGCGGTACCAATTGATTGCACTCTTAACGGAATTCTGAATTTCTGGAGTCTGATTTGGCCAGTTCAACAAAAACCAAACAACACCCGCCGATTCCTTGCCAGACTTGCTTTCAAGTTCATAGGCACGCGCAGGGCGCGGTACATAAGTAGCGGTATCGTGTTGCGCGCACCACACTGTAGGAACTCCGTTATTTTTGATTTGAGCCTTTATAAGGTAAGCAATGGCTTTTTCTATAGCGCCATTCATTTTAGCGCGAGTCGCATCATCGGTAATATCACCGTCAAATGGCGAAGTCTTGTTTGCAATATCCATCATTGTCACAAGCGCACGTACCATTGCGTCATCATTCAAGGTAACATGGTCACTATAGTTACCGCGCTTCGGCCAAACCTGAGGAAGACCGCCCGTTGAACGCTGCATTGTCAAAAGAAAGTTCACAGCCTTGTTAAAGCTTGTCTTGAAAGCAGATTTGTAAGAGGAATTTGTTGTAGCTTTATAACGCACCGCAAGCAAGCGCATTTCTTGCACGGTAGCATCATTATCGATAGTGGCAAGGTCGCCGCCACTTGCAGAACGCCATTCGGACTTTTGCCCACCTGCATACGGATTTACATATTTACTTGCCATGGCCTTGTAAAAGCCACCATTACTAATTTGCCATGTCGTCATGTTGTAGGCGTACTGGTCAAGGTCCATGCTCCCGGCAGCCTTCGTAAGTTCAGAATAGCTTCGATAGCTATTGATCTTGCTGACCGCAGCCGAAGGAGGTTCATAGGTACCGGCAATGGCACAAGCTGCAAATACAGTACACATTAAAGCAGTAGTCTTTTTCATAATATATCCAAATTTCTTAAAATCGCGTAAGATTTACCAATATGAAGATAATTTTTTATTAAGCAAAAAGACCAACCCATTTATTTTTCCCATTGTCAAAATATCAACAACAGCCAAAAAATTCATATCTGGCAAGGCACTTTTCAGCTTTTATTCTTAATTTAGGATTTTTTACTACAAAGTGTACTACCTTTCTTGTAAAAATAGAACTATATTTAGATTGTACAAAACTTTTACCGGTTTACCATTTATGTTCGCAAACGTTTTTGAATTTACCAAGTTCCGCAAGTTTTTAGCAGAATACCAGGAACGCCGCCAAGCAGCGGAGCCAAGCTTCAGCCGCACAGAATTCTGCAACCAGCTTGGGCTACCAAATACTCGCAGCTATTTCAACGATGTTGTACAAGGCAAAAAAGTCACGGCAACAATGCTTGACCGTTTCATAGACGTTATCGGCTTAAAAGGGAACGAGGCAAAATATTTTGAGGCCATGGTTAATTTTGACCAAGGAAAGACTGCAGAAGTCAAAGAAGCGGCATTTGCAGAAATGATGAAGCTGAATAAAAATCCTCAGGCAATTTTGAATTCCGACAGCTACGAATTCTTTGCCAACTGGTACAACAGCACAATTTATGCAATCCTTGAAATTCTTGACATAGCCGACGATGTAAGCGAACTTGCCGCAAAGATTTTTCCGCCAGTAAATGAAAAGAAAATACAGGCAAGTCTTGCCTTGATGCAAAAAATGGAATTGATTCGTCGCAATGAAAACGGCTTTTGGAAGCCAACAAAAGAAAGCATGGCAACAGTACAACAATGCAAAAGCCAAATGGTTCTTCAATACCAAAAGCAATGTCTTGAACTTTCAAAACAGGCTCTTGATTCCGAAGGCAAGGAATCGCGCGACATGACTACATTTACATTCAGTGTATCAGCAGAAGCTCGTGAAAAAGTTGAAAATGCTGCCGAAAAATTCAAGGAAGAAATCCGTAAAATTGTCACATCCGATAAAGCAAAGCCAACCGAAGTCGAACACATCAACCTTCATGTTTTCAGCAACCTGAAATCAGATGAGAGACGAGATACGAAAGACTAGAGATAGTTTTCTCGCGCCATTCCGAGTGAAACGAAGGCGTCATTCCGGACTTCAACCTAGAATCTAAAGATAAAATTTGAGAAAGAGATTTGAAATGAGTAAACTGAATAAAATCATGGTCAAATGGACGATGCTCTGGGCAGCATTATTTTTTGCCATGCTCGCCGCCTGCAGTAGCGATACCAACGTAGCCGGCACATTCATCGAGACTAATACAGGCAACAAAGTAATGATAGAAACCAATACCGGCAATTACGCTCGCGTCATGATTTCTGTCGACGATTTCGGAATTTTTGAAGGAGACACACTGCAGCTTTCCCGCACAGAACGCGATACTGTAGGCGATACTATTTTCACATCTACGGCCTATCACGAAAAGATTGCTTCCAACACCAACGTGGCTGCCGGTTACGTTATCATGGATAGTGTTCCAGCCACGAATTACGATTCCTTGACAATATTACCAGTAAACGGAAACGCGCAATCTATAGCCATATATCTTGATGTAAAAAATGATGAAAGCTATTATCTAGATTCAAATACGGCAAAAGTTATTTATGAATCGCGCAAAACATCTCGCAAGGGCAAAGCTACAGCCTACCTGTCCCTAGAATACCTAGATAGCATAAGGGTTGGAGACACTTTGCGCATAAGCACTTTAGATTCCAATTACCTAGATGGCGACTCCATGTTTATCATGACAAGTGTGATTGAACATGAATTTTCAGAAGATGAGGTTTTATCCAAGGTTATATTCCTAGAAAATCTTCCTGAGGGAATTTATAAAAACGTAGCCTTAATCCAAAAGGATTCCACAGCTTTCTACGCAACCAGCTTCAGTTTGACAGCAAGCAAGAAGATTTTCGCATACTTAAACGATTCTAGCAGTAATGCTTTCTCCGATGTAAAAAACGTAGCTATCCAGCTACCTGAAGGTTTCGAAGACTTGTCTTCTGTAGATGAATCGTTCAAAAACATGCCTTTCCCGATCCGTGTAGAAAAGCCAATGAACTACCCCTGCCTCGTAGACGCAAACAGCAATGTAATTTTACTTGAAGAAAACGAATCGGATTCTCTTTTATATTGGGGTCGCATGGAAATTGTCAACTTTGCAAAAGATGGTTCCATAAAGTTTGACTTGCTAGACAACTGCAATCGGTATAAGGATTCCGTAACACTTGCTCGCCGTGCCGTTCACCTGGATAACGAAACCCCTTCAGAAAACGCTACAGATCGCTTTGAAAATATGGACGCGGCCTTCGGCAATGCTCTTTGGACAGACTCCACAGATAATTGGAAACTGATAGACAATTTTGAACCATTCACACAAAATGGCTACCAAATGTCAGCCTCTATCTGGATCAAGGCAGACAGTGCATCTCAACCAACACCCGGCAAAAATTACACACGACTCCTTGCCGTTAAAAAGGACAGCATTGGCTTTGCGCTCCAGCAACGCGCAGACCACCCGGCAGTCAATGTCCGTATTGACGCACATAAAGATGGAAAAGGTGTGTACAACATGACCTACGGAAACGCCTGGATTCTTGACGGAACTTGGCACAACTATTCATTGACAATTCGCGGAGATAGCCTCTACACTTACGCAGACGGCGTTATTGTCAGCAAGAATCAGTTCGAAAACGGATCCAACTTTGCCTCTTGTACAAACCCGGCAATTGGTTACGACAGAAATAACTTCGTTGGTGGCCTAGATGAAATTTTCTTCTTTGACGGTTCACAAACAGAAAACTGGATGCGACTATTCTACGCCTTGCAAAAACAGGCTAGGTAATACATGTACCATTTAAGGTTTTTTTAGGCTCTTCATCAACATGTG
>DCGZ01000151.1:0-189 GCA_002314675.1 Fibrobacter sp. UBA1765
GCCTTACTCCCGAAGAAATCAAGGCACTGTAAAAGACCTTTATCACCAATCCAATAACAAAAGACCACGCTGTCATAGGCGCAGTCTCGCACCTGCGTCAAGAGCAGTTCCGCCCTGCTTTCGCGTTAGGCCCCGCCGCCCGTATGGGGTCGGACTCGCGCGGCGCTTGCCTTGTGCAGTCGCACGGAG
>DCGZ01000151.1:270-11673 GCA_002314675.1 Fibrobacter sp. UBA1765
GCAACGCCCAAAATATCGCCCCTTTGCTAGATGAATCAAACCGTCGCTTTTTGAGCTTGTAGCGACTGGAGGAAAAATGAGCAACGCAGTTTCTGCCAATAATGGCGTAGAAAATGAAACTGTCTGGCTTACGCAGGCCCAGATGGCTGAATTATTTGATGTTCAGCGTCAAGCGATTACGAAACATATCAAGAATATTTTTGAGAGCCATGAACTAGAGGAAAAGTCAACTAGTTCCATTTTGGAACTAGTTCAGAAGGAGGGCAGTAGAAAAGTCCTCAGAAAAGTTGCCTTATACAATCTTGACATGATTATTTCCGTAGTTTTTTTAATAAAACAGACGCTTTTTCAATCTTGTAGCGGCAAGAAAAAAGCGACAAAATGGTAGAATGTAATAAGAATCGATACTCAAAAACAGACTTTTTGGTAGATTTTAGCTCAAAATGGGTAAGGTATTTGTGCTTGAATTTTGGTAAATTCATAACCATGAAAACTGCATTCTTTAAAACATTCGTAAAATCCATGGGTGCGGCGTTCGCAATTTCTGCCGCATTTGCCACAACCACAAACGCACAGATTATGAAAAACGTTCTTACCGTTCAGCAGCAGGACATGGCCATTATCGCCTGCCTGGAAGCCAAGGGCGACTTGGCAAAACTCAGCAAGGCCATCGACAAGGGTCTGGACGACGGCCTCACCGTAAGCCAGGTGAAGGAAGCCCTTTCCCAGCTTTATGCCTACACCGGTTTTCCGCGCTCCCTGAACGCCCTAGGAACTTTGCAGAAGGTTCTGGATGAGCGCAAGGCCGCCGGCAAGAAGACCGCCGAAGGCAAGGACGCTTCTCCCCTGCCCAAAAATTACAACTCCCTGAAGGCCGGTACCGAAGTTCAGACGAAGTTGTTCGGCAAGGTGAACAACACTTTCGTTCCTGCAACGGATTACTACCTGAAGGCACATTTGTTCGGCGACATTTTCGCCCGCGACAACTTGACTATGCCGGAACGCGAACTGGTGACTGTTGCGGCCCTCAGCGGCATGGATGGCGTCCACCCCCAGCTGGCAGCGCACAAGGCGGGCGCAAAGAAGGCCGGCCTTACGGATCAACAGGTGGAAAGCATTACCATGACTTTGCAGGATGCCAAGTTGATTCCTGGCATGTACGGCGGAGATTCCCCGTGGCCCCGCGGCGTGCCTAACGTGAATTACGCAAAGTACTTTATCGGCAACAGCTATGTGGCTCCCATGAGTGCTGAAAATGGCGGCCCTACCAACGTGACTTTTGAACCGGGCTGCCGCAACAACTGGCACGTGCATCACAACCAGGTGCAGGTCTTGATCGCTGTTTCTGGCCGCGGCTGGTATGTGGAAGAAGGCAAGGAACCTCTTGAAATGACGCCGGGTACTGTGGTGGCCATTCCCGAAGGCAAGAAGCACTGGCACGGTGCTGCCAAGGATTCCTGGTTCCAGCACTTGACTTACCACACCCACGTTGGCGAAAACGCCAGCAACGAATGGTTGGAACCTGTAGTTGACGAAGTATATAACAAGCTTCCGTAATTGAGGCGGTATGAAAAAATTGCTGTTCTTGTTGAGTGCGACGGCGACGTTCTTTCTGAACGCCTGCGGCGACGACTCCAGCTCTAACGCAAAGAATGATGTTGCAGGTTCAAGCGAGAGCATCGTGGATTCTGAAAAAATGCTGGTCGCTTATTACTCCTTCACCGGGAACAGCAAGGCTATCGTAGAAACTTTGACAGGAATGATTTCTGCCGATGTGGTGGAAATCTCTCCTGTGGAAAAGGCAGATTTTGCAGCAAACAACTACGCCATCGGCGATGCACTTATCGACGCCATCAACAAGAATCCCGATGACGAAAGCAGCTACCCTGCTATCACAGCAAGCGTCGAAGTGAGTTTCGCAAACTACAGCGAAGTGATTGTCGTTGCGCCTCTCTGGTGGAGCCACATGGCAGCCCCTATGCAAACCTATCTTTTCAAGAACAGCAAGGAACTTGCAAATAAAAAAGTGGGACTCATTGTTAGCAGCCATTCCAGCGGAATCAGCGGCGTAGAAGCCGACGCCAAACATTTGCTTCCTGGCAATAACTTCACCGCAAGCCTTTCTATAAAGGCTGCTGATTTCTCTAGCCGCGAAACAAAAATCAAAAACTGGCTGAAAGCTGAATTTTAAAGTTATAATTTCAAATCGCCGCTGCGGCGGCACATTCAAAAATCATGAAAAAACTTCTAATTTTCTTCGTACTTCTTCTAGCTTCAGGAATGGCTATGGCAAAGACAAGTCAAGTGAAAAAGCAGCCCTTTGAAAGCGACCGCATCGTTCGCCTGTCCTACATTGAGATTCACCCGGAATATCACGACCAGTACATGGCCATGGCTCTTGAAGTCGGTGCCACCAGCATGCGTACGGAGCCGGGCGTTATCTGCATGTACCCCATGGGTCTCAAACGTGACAAGAATGCCCTCTACATTCTTGAAATCTACGCCAGCCAGGATGCCTACAAAAAGCACATCGCTTCGGAACATTTCCAGAAGTACAAGCAAGGCACTCTCCACATGGTGAAGCACCTCGACTTGATTGACACGGATCCGCTGAACCCGCTAATGAGCATCAGCTCTGAGATTGCGGACAAGTAGAATCCACAAACATCATGATAAAATGGAGCGCGAAAGCGTTCCTTTTTTTGTTTGAAGAATATTTTTTCGGCGCCCCCTTGCAAATATACCATTCGGTATACTATATTTAAAATATACCGAACGGTATAGTCAATTATCAAGGAGGTTTCCATGAGGCCGAATCACATTTACCACGTATTTCCACTGGGTGCACTACGTAATACCGCCGACGGCGTTAACTCCAACGCAAGCACGAACCACGCGGCCTACCGAAACATTCGCGAGTTCGCCAGCCTCATTCCCCACTTGCAGAGTCTGCGGGTGGACTCCATTCTGTTGGGGCCTGTTTTTAAAAGCGAGACCCACGGCTACGACGTGACGGACATGTACCATTTGGATTCGCGCTTAGGAAATGACGATGATTTGAAAATCATGGTTCGCGACTTCCATAATGCAGGCCTTCATGTATTTTTCGACGCAGTCTGGAATCATTCCTCCAGGCATCATTTTGCTTATAGGGACCTGCGGGAAAAGGGACCGAATTCATCTTATGCTGACTGGTATCGCAATCCGCGATTCAACACACCCAATCTTTGCGGTGACTCTTTTACGGTAGACTGCTGGGCTGGTTTTCAGGAACTGCCCGCCTTCAATTTGCGGAATCCCGATGTGGAGCGGGAACTAATCCACAACGCAGAATACTGGATGGACGAATTTGGCATTGACGGAATTCGTATCGATGCCGCCGAAGATATGGACCTGGAATTTCTGCGACATCTTGCAACCGCATGCCACCGGAAACGTCCCAATTTCTGGATGATGGGAGAAGTGGTTTTCGGAGATCCCAGGCGTTGGCTTGAGGCAGGATTGAATTCCGTGACCAACTACCAGACATATAAATCCTGCTGGAGTTCCCTGAATGACGGGAACATGTTCGAACTGGCTTACAACCTGAACCAACTTTTTGATGACAAGAGCGGCACCTGCAAGGGCGCAAGACTCCAACTTTTTAACGAGAATCATGACACCAACCGCATTTACAGCCAGCTGAAAAACAAGCAGGATAATTTCGTTCAGCATCTGCTGTTCTACACATTGCCAGGTGTTCCCACAATATATTACGGCGAAGAATTTGGTTTGGATGCAACGAAAGGTGGTTGCGACGACTGGAATTTGCGACCGTCTTTGGACCTTGCAAAATTTGCAAACCAAACTCCCGCAGGTCAAGAAAATCTTCTTTCAGAAATACGCCACCTGGCAAGCGTCCGCCTAGATTGCGACGCCTTGCGCGAAGGCGGGTTCCAGCAGGAATTTGTACACTCCCAGCAATTTGCATTTTGGCGAACTCACCAAAATGGAGACGCCCTTGTCCTTATAAATCAACAAGACGCACCTGTACAATTTGAAATTGATTTGCGCAAGCACCTCACGCACGCGCAACAAGTGAGTACCTTAAAAAATCTGCGAGACCTTCTTTCCAACGAGTACATTAAAATCAAGAACAGCAAAATCACTGTCTTAATCCCGCCTAAGTGGGGGCGCATCCTTGTACCCAGCGGTATATAAAGTATATTTGAATCATGAGCACCAAAGAAGTTTTATTACAGCAGGCATTGGTCCTCTTCCGTAAGGAAGGCTACGACGCTACCGGCGTACAGAAAGTCGCCGACGCCGCAGGTGTAGGCAAGCCCACGCTGTACCATTACTTCGGAAACAAGCGGGGCCTTTTAAACGCCTTGCTCACCGCCCATCTGGAAAACTTCTGGAAGGATTTTGAAACCGCTGCGACCTACAATCACGACATCGTCAAAACTTTGGAGCAAGTCGCCCGCGTCTACTTTGAATTCGCCAAGAAGAATCGAGAATTCTACGGCTGGTTCATGAGCATGGCCAATACGCCTACCGAAGGTGACATTCACGACGAAGTCATGCCCCTCTGCGAAAAACAGTGGACCACGCTGGCCAAACTTTTCCTTGCCGCAAGCAAGGATCACGGCAACATGAAAGGCCGCCACGAACGCTACGCCTACACATTTCTGGGCATCATCAACGCCAGCATCCAGGCGCATTTCACGGGCCTTATAAAGCTAAATGACAGGGACGTTTACGACACCTGCCATCAGTTCATGCACGGAATTTTCTCGTAGCTTTAAAACTCGACCTTGATTTCCGTTCCCACGCCAACAATAGATTTCATCTCTATTTTTGTGTGATGAACTTCGGCCACATGCTTTACGATGGCAAGGCCTAGGCCTGTTCCGCCTGTTTCCTTGGAGCGGCTTTTGTCCACACGATAGAAGCGTTCAAATACACGAGGCAGGCTTTCTTCCGGAATGCCAATTCCTGTATCCTTGACGGTAATTACACGAGGTTCCACCAGAATATTTACGCGGCCGCCAGGCTCTGTATAGCGAATAGCGTTATCCACCAAGTTGTAGACCATTTCAAAAATCAACTTGGAATTGCCCTTGATATCTGCGGAGGGATCACCATCCAACGAAAGTTGAATGTTTTTCTTGTTGGCATTGAGGGTCAGTTCCTCGATGCAGCTGCTGGAAATTTTCCACAGTTCCACAAAATTGAAAGTTCCCTGATGAACTGCGCCTAAATTAAAAACCGCCTGTAAAACACAAGTTCACAGGCGGTAAAGAGTTTGTAAAGGGGATTGATGCGGGTTATTTTCTAGACTTTCCTCTTTTTTCGAAGATTTCCTTTTGCATTTCTATTTCCCTGGCAAGAGCTTCTTTGGACGGCATGTATATTAAATACTTGGCGGCATACATCCTTTTATTCGTCGCAAGCGTTGAAAACTTTGCCACGTCGGCATTGGTATCGGAACAAAGAACTATACCGATTGTAGGATTATCTCCTTCTGAACGTTTATAGCCATCGTACAACTTTAAGTACATATCCATTTGCCCCACGTCTTCATACGAAATCTTCCGGGTCTTTAAATCTACAAGCACAAAACATTTCAACAAATAGTTGTAAAATACGAGGTCTATATAATAGTCGTCATCTTCCGTATGAATATGCTGCTGGCGACTCACCAAGGCATAGCCTTTCCCCATTTCCATGAGGAACTTTTGCAAGTGAGTCAAAATTGCATTTTCAAGAGAAGACTCCGTAAATGCGGCATCCTGATTCAAGCCAAGAAATTCAACAATCATTGGATTTTTGATAAACTGGGATTTTTCTTCCCACTGCTCCGCCGCAGCCTCCTGCATATACCACATGCGAGCCTTTTCATCGGCAACACGCATTAGGCTTTCATAGTGCATCCAGGAAAGCTGAGGCAACATAGGAATGCCATCATCCTTCAATTTAGCAACCATTGGTTGCTGAATTTGATTAACAAGCTCTGCAAAATGATTTGGTAAAACTTGTCTAACTTTCCGACGCCAACTGAATCACATGTTTGCCATATCCAGCACACGCCTTTCCATGCTGCTCCTGTTCCACAATTCGCCAGCCAATAAGCCAGTTACACGCAACCTGCATAAGGTTTGCGGCACGAAAACTCATTTCTCGCGCTGTAGAAACAATTGAACCGAGATCCTTAACGAAGTTCTTGTCTTCGACAGGTTCTACAACTGAAGGCAACTTTTGTTTGGGCATAATATCTCCTTGAAAAAGAAAAACATCTGTTCTTCACAGATGCCTTAGAGATACTTTTCGTACGTCAGGCAGAATAATAGCTAACGGCAAAATATTGGCAAGGCCCGGTTTGTAATTTTCGCGTAAAAAGAGTTTGTAAAGGGGATTTAAAAAGCTATGTATTTTTCAACGCAAGCACTTCAGATTCTGTAAGTTTAGAGGCTTGCGCAATTTCTGAAATGGTTAGTTTCCCAAGAGCGAGCATAGCCTTTGCAATACTTTCCTTAGTCTCTTTCACTCCCTGCAGGTAGGAGCCCTGCTTTTCGTAAAGCATGTCAGTCATGTTATCTACCTCCAGGAGTAAAAGTTCATCGGTGTACCTTCTAAAATTTACATCTTTTGCGAAGTCTTCGTCAAGGAGATTTCCTGCTTTTTCCTCGTCGATGGTCTTGTCCTCCAGTACATCGCGGAAAAGTCGCAACATTTCAGCGCGGGGAGACATGTCCCGAGCGGCAAAGCGATTTTCTGTAAGCAGGCGGTCGTCCATGCGAAAGAACTTGGTCATCTCTACAAGGAACACATCAATCTTCTTAAAGGGATATTTGCGGTTGCGCATTACCTGACACTGATGAAAATATGTGTCCGGCTCCAGCGGAAACTGATCATCGACCAGCAGCGAGAGCACATAGATATGCGGCAGCTCGTAGCTTTTGTTCTTCTTTACCTGATTATTCACGATGCGGGATGTGTAATAAACCAGGCGGTCCACGAACAGCGTGTTGAAATTTTGCTGCACCTCGATGACCACGGGCTCGTTCGCCTGATTGTACCCGTAGATATCGAAAATATTGGTCTTGTTATCCATTACACCGGGCTGTTCCTGAACACCCAAGGTAAACTCCGTAATCGCCTTGTTCCCGGCTAGCCCAAGCATAGCATTCAAAAACTTTATCGTGCGTTCCGGTTTGCCCTCGTTAGCCATCAGCATCTTGAAGGTGCCATCGCTGAACGGATAAACATTCCTATAAATTACACGGTATTTAGGAAGATTCTCGGGATGTTCCTTGAGATCACGGGCCATGGCCCAGAATTGGCTTCTATTCATTTTTCCTCCAGTCGCTACATGCTTGAAAAAGCGACGGTTTGATGCATTTACTTTACTCATTTGAGCACTGCAAATGTATATTTGTTTTTGAAAATTGTCAATAGATACTGGAGAAAATTTGCGATGTTTATAGACCAGGATCCGTACGGAATAAAGAGCCTTGATATAAAGTATGAAGGCTCTACTAGAGCGACTCAATATTGCATTGATGACTTTTTAAAAAGGCTTTATGGGAGCAGGCCCATTACTTGCATGACTATTTTGACTTGCGAAGGTTACCATGCGCTCATGCTGGAATTTATGGACAAGGATTTCATAGTCTTTATAAAGAGTGGATTGACTTCGGGCTATTCAGGCGAGGGCCCAAAGGGAACATCAACTATCATTCGGCTTGCAGAAAATGCAGGCATACCCATTAGAGAACTTTCAATTTCAAAACGCCTAATGAAAAAGATTAACTCGTCACTTATGACATCAAGGGATGTCCAAAACATTCAGGAGTGTCGTTCTGAAAATCTTGAATACAGACGCCTTTGCTGGGATATAACTAACGACAACTACATCAAGCAAGTTAAAGATACTTTCTTTGCAAATAAAGACATTATCTTTATTAGAAATGAGAATGAAAAGATGAAAGATACGGTGGAAGTTGATAAGGCGTTCATTTTAAAGGAACTCCAATCAATGAACCAGAAATTGGATGCAATAAGTTCAAATAAAGAAAGTCCCCTGTCTATTGCAGGGAACTTCGCTTCGTTAGCTTCACTAATCAAAGACGTTATACCTCAATTGATAAGTTAGTTTTCCTATCCCAATTGATTTTTTAAATTTTGAAAGCTTTCCAATGCGCTTTGAAGATTCTCGATAATTTCATCAGCCAATTCGTCGGGTGCGGGGAGATTGTCTAAATCAGCAAGGGACTTATCCTTAATCCAGAAAATGTCAAGGCTTGTCTTGTCTCGTTTTAGAATGTCCTTGACTTTGAATTTACGGAAACGGCCTTCTGGATTTTTCTTTTCAGAATAGGTTTCCTTACGTTCAAAACGGTTTTCAGGATTATAGCACTTGATAAAGTCAAGCAAATCCTTGTCTGCAAGGGGATTCTGCTTTAGCGTAAAGTGGATGTTTGTACGGAAGTCGTAAATCCAGACTTCCTTGGTCTGCATTTCAGGACTTGCAGGTTTCTTGTCGAAGAAAAGCACATTTGCCTTTACGCCCGGCTTATAAAAAATACCTGTAGGCAAACGGAGAATTGTATGCAGGTCAGTTGTCCAAAGCAATTTCTGGCGAATGGTTTCGCCTACACCGCCTTCGAAAAGAACATTGTCCGGCAAAACAACGGCGGCCTTACCTGTTGCATTTAAAATAGTATTGATATGCTGGATAAAGTTCAGTTGTTTGTTGGAACTTGTGGCCCAGAAGTCTTCACGATTATAGACCAGATCCTCATCTTCATTTTCGCCTTCTTCATTAGTAAAGGTGATAGAAGATTTTTTTCCGAAGGGCGGGTTGGTCAGCACATAATCTACACGAATTCCAGGGTCCGTTAAAAGTGCGTCGCCTTGGGTAACAGGCAAATCACCATAAATATCACCAATATTGTGCAAATATAGGTTCATTAAGCAAAGCTTAAAAGTGTTTGCGACCAATTCATTTCCATGAAATGTTTTGTCCTTAAGGAATTCCTTTTGCTTACGATCCAAGGTATAATTCTTCGGGTCGGCAATAAATTCCTGGGCGGCAAGGAAGAATCCGCCAGAACCACAACACGGGTCTGCAATGGTTTTCATCGGTTCAGGGCGTAAGCATTTGACCATTGCACGAATTAACGGACGCGGAGTAAAATACTGGCCAGCGCCACTCTTCACGTCTTCAGCATTTTTCTGCAGCAAGCCTTCATAGATTTCACCCTTCACATCGGAAGACATGGAAACCCATTTTTCACCATCGATCATGGAAACAACGCGAGCAAGAATTGCAGCTTTGCTAATCTTGTTTGTTGCACCCTTAAAAATCTTGCCTAAGATTCCGCCCTGTTCGCCAAGTTTTTCAAGAGTCAATTTATACTGATTTTCAAGTTCTGACCCCTTGAGCAGAACCATGTCCGACCAGCCAAAGCCCTTTGGAATACCAGTATCGCGCTTATAAGGCGGCTTGGAATATTCATCAGACATCTTCAAGAAAATCAAGTATGTGAGCTGTTCCAAATAGTCGCCATAGGAAACGCCATCATCACGCAATGGAGCACACAGGCCCCAAACCTTAGAAACAATAGAAGAAGACTGTTCGGACATTACACCATCTCCTTATTACAAATTTCTTTAATAATCTCAAAAATAGGGATAAAGTTTGAGAAATCAAAATTATCAAAAGGCGGAGTTTTGTTCAAAACATTGTTCGCAAAGTCTGTTTTGGACAAAGCATAATTTTCATCATCACTTTCATCTAACTTTATAACACGTTCCTTTTCTCGACCTTCAATAATATCTATTTTATCGCGTCCGCAAGCATTACGCTGTTCACAAAACAAGCCTAACAGAGTTGATACTCCATTCTTATTGAATTCATTTCCCATAAACAAACGACGTCTAACGCCGGCACAATCAACCTCAGTTTTTATTTCTTCATCTGAATATAAATGTTCAATGCAAATATTAGGGGTATTGGATCTAGTTGATGGAATCGGAAGAATAAAAGAATAAATGTTATTCCCCCACGATTTCACACCATCATTTGCATCAGAAAATTCTCTATTGATGTCAGGCCTATCTCGGTCAGCTATAAAGACATACTTTCTATTCAAATTGATTTTTGAGAAATCCTTACACATAGATAAAATGGATGTTCCCATTTCTATTTTATACTTCGCTTCACGCTTTGAATTTCCCGCCTCATATTCAAGAAATTCAAAATCAAGTCCATCAAACAATTCTTTGAATTCAGATTTATCTTTTAAATTCTCATAGGCGGCTTTCATGTGCTTCCAATCAGTATGGCCTTCAGTTATAACCAATGGGACTTCAGAGCCATCTTTTTTTATCTGATTAAACAATGAGGAAATTTCATTTTGATGCTTTTGTGTTTCACAGTAATATTCGTAAGCTTTTTGAAATTCAGAAAATCGTTCTGCATCGATTTTATTGCCGTCAGGCATTTCTACAATATCAAAACCCTCATCACCAAATTCCTTTTTCATTCCAAGCAAGAATAATGGTGAATGAGAAGTAATTATAAACTGAACTTTGGGAAAAAGTTTTATCAATCGAGGTAGAACATCCTTCTGAAGATTTGAATGGAGATGTAATTCAATTTCATCTATAACGACAATACCAGAGATATTTTCTAAATGAATGCTGTTGTTGACATTTACGGAATCGCCATAACGAGCAATTGTTGAAAACATATTAAAGAGAGCCAATTGCCCTGTCGATAATGAATCAAGAGTTGGTGAAATAACTTCGTTCTCTTGTTCATTATTCATTATCCTAAATCGAGACAAACCTTGATTTCGAACATTTAAAGAAAAAAATATTTTTTTTCCAAGAATTTCGCTTAATATTGATTCAACATTTTTCCTTGCCTGAGTAAGCAAAAGTAAATCGTTCACCTGCTGATGAACAATTTTCAAACCACCTTCAGTTAACTCTATATCCGCCCGAGAATCAGCAATTATATCAAGTAACCACTGAATTGAGCTAGATACAACATTTTTCACAGTAATCGGATTTTTTAATTCCCCATTCCATTTTTCTTGTAAAGACAAATGATACGTATCTTCATTACTAAAATATGAACTGGCCATCCATGAAGGTTTTTCATATCGATCAGGTCCAAAGTAGCAAATAACATTTTTTTCAAATGCATTTTCCGCATCTTGTTTGGAAATTTTCACATTTTTAACATTACCATCTTCTTTCCAAGAAACAGATATACCGTTTGAATTCATTGCCTTTTTAAAGTCTTCGCTCTTTAAAAAACCTGACTTAAACACATAATATGTATTGGGAATATCATATTCCAAAAAAGATATCATGTGATTTTCGGGCTCTTCATCAACATGTGTGGGT
>DCGZ01000071.1 GCA_002314675.1 Fibrobacter sp. UBA1765
TGTATAAAGAAAACTACCGGCTAGGCCGGTAGTTCCGTAAAAGCCTTCTGGCGGTCATGGTGACAAGAAATCCTTTGACTAATATTGAGATGCGGCATGCCAACTGCATAACAATAAAATCAAAGGATTATAAAATGAATGATAGAAATAAATCAACCGCACATACCACTTGGAACTGCAAGTACCATATTGTGTTTGCTCCAAAATTTAGAAGGAAAATCTTTTACAATCAAAAAAAGGTAATAGTCGGGAAAATCCTAAGAAAGCTTTGCGAATGGAAAGGTGTTGAAATAATAGAAGCGGAGGTTTGTCCTGACCATGTACATATGTTGGTGGCGATACCACCGAAACTTTCTGTATCAAGTTTTATGGGGTATTTGAAAGGGAAAAGTAGCCTGGAATTGTACGATACCATCCAAGAATTGAAAAACAAGTATAGGAACAGGGAGTTTTGGTGCCGCGGATATTATGTTGACACTGCGGGTAAAAATGCAGACAGAATCAAGGCGTATATCCAAAAACAACTAGAAGAAGATAAGCTGGGTGAACAGCTAACCATGTTTGGCAAATAGTGCCCGTTTACGGGCGGCTTGGTAAGGACCAACGCAGGTGGCAGATTGTCGTGCGTGCCCTTGCACGCGGCTAGCATCCTAGGGCTACGCCCGTATATGAAGAACCATCGGCGATAGCTCGAGAGCGCTTTGGACAAAGGAGGCTATCAAGGCTGCTGAAAGCTATGATATGTCTTGGCAGTATTGGGGTTTTGTCGGCGTAGGTGGCTTTGAAGCCTACAACAAGGGCAAGGGAGCTTTTTTTTGTATTCCAGGGAGCGTTGCTTGTTAGTTGTTAGCTTTTGCTTACTTTATTTGCCTTTTGGTAAGTTTTTTACGAGGCAATGGACCTTGGGAGTTTTACAATTTTTGTGCGTAGATAGCCATGCGTTTACAACATTTGCCGCCCTGCATTTTCTTTGCTTTTCTAAATTTGCACGCGGATATTTGTGAGGTGTCTATGACAGCTGAGGCAGAAAAGCCGAATATAATTACGACCTCCCTTGACTTCCTTGTCAATTGGGGCCGTACGAACTCGCTCTGGCCGTTTCCGTATGGTACGGCTTGCTGCGCTATTGAATTCATGAGTACAGAAGTTGGACGCTACGACCTTTCCCGTATTGGTTCTGAATACGTTCGCTTTACACCGCGTCAGCCGGACGTGTTGCTTGTTTCTGGTACAATTACCTACAAGCAGGCTCCGGTCCTTAAGCGCATTTACGAACAGATGGCAGAACCTAAGTGGGTTATTGCCATGGGCGCATGCGCTTGCTCTGGCGGTTTCTACGATTGTTACTGTACTGTTCCTGGTATCGACCATATCATTCCTGTCGACGTTTACATTGGCGGTTGCCCGACTCGCCCTGAAGCATTCTTCGATGCAATGTTTGACTTGCAGAACAAGATCAAGGACGAATCCTACATGAAGCAGCGCATGGAACGCGTCAAGGAACAGATCGAAATGATCAAGGCAAAGACTGCAGAAGCCAAGCAGAATGCCAAGGATCTTGTACACGAAAAAATCGTGGACATTTCTGAATTTGCCGCTGCAAAGAAAGACCAGCTTTTGAAGAAAGCCCAGTTCTGGAAGGAGTAGAAATGGACAATTTCGCAGAAACAATTGTCTCCGTCCTAGAGGCTAAGTTCGGCGCAAAGCGCGAAGCTCTTGCCAAGTGGGACACCTGTGTCGTAGTCGAAAAGAACGACATCCATGCAGTCATCGAGTTCCTGAAGAATGAATACCAGATGGACATGCTCCTTGACCTCGCTGGCATTGACTACTTGACTTACCCTAACCACGAGGGCCCGCGTTTTGCAATCTCCTATGCCTTGAAGAGCATGAAGAATCCGGGCCGCAGAATCCGTCTTAAGGTGCTGGTCAGCGAAGCAGACCTCAAGGTCCCGACCGTTACGGACCTTTACAAGGTCGCCAACTGGCTAGAACGCGAAGTCTTTGACCAGTATGGACTTACGTTCGTTGGTCACCCGGATCTCCGCCGTATTTTGAACCATCATGAATTTGTTGGCCACCCGCTCCGCAAGGATTACCCTGCAACACGTCGCCAGTGGCTTTCTGAAAACGATTACTTGGTTCCGGAACTTGAAAAGCATCTTGAAACCCTTGGCTACAAGGTTATTCAGCGCTCTGAAGAAATCAATCCTTGCGACAATGAATACCTTGAAGGGAGTATCCAGAAATGATCGTACTAGACCCGAATGGCGAAAAGCTTAACTTGATGCCTTTGAACATGGGCCCGTCACACCCGGCAACCCATCACTGCGTACGTTTGCTCGCAGCTATTGAAGGCGAAACAATTGTTGGCGCCGTGCATGAAATCGGTTTTATGCACCGTGGCTTTGAAAAGATGGTTGAACGCGGTACCTGGCAGCAGGTTATCCCGTATACCGACCGTTTGAACTATTGCTCTGCCATGATGAACAACATTGCTTTCTGCCGCGCCGTAGAAAACATGTTTGGCATTGAAATCCCGGAACGCAACAAGGTTCTTCGCGTTATCGTGAACGAACTTTCTCGCATTAACGACCACTTCATTTGCGTTGCTGCTGCTTTCCAGGACTTGGGCGGTACAACCCCGTTCATGTATGCATTTAACCCGCGTGAAGAAATCATGCTTATTTGGGAAAAGCTTACAGGCGCTCGCCTCACAAATAGCTTTGCCCGTATTGGCGGTCTTTATCGCGACTCTTACGATGGCTTTGAAAGCGATGTTCTTGCAGCTTGCGTTTCTGTAGAAAAGGCTCTCAAGGACTTGCACGCTTGCCTTGATCGTAACCGTATCTTCCTCGACCGTACCGTTGGTATCGGCAAGATCAGCAAGGAAGATGCTATCAGCTACGGTTGGACAGGCCCTGTTCTTCGCGCAACTGGCGTAGAAAGCGACCTCCGTAAGGATGAACCGTATTACGATTACGAAACCTACGATTGGGACGTTGTTGTTGGTACAAACGGCGACGCTAACGACCGCTTGCAGGTTCGCCTTGCAGAAATCGAAGAATCGGTAAAGATCGTTCGCCAGGCTTTAAAGCGCCTTGCTCCAGGCCCGGTTGACATTGTTGACCCGCGCATTCGCGTCCCGTCTCACAAGATGGCTTACCAGGATATGGAAGGTCTTATCGGTCGCTTCAAGAGTGTTTACGAAGGCATTCGCGTTCCGCAGGGTGAATACTATTGCGGTTCTGAATGCGCTAACGGTGAAGTCGGCTTTACCATTATCGCTGATGGTTCCGGTCACCCGTACCGTATCAAGGTTCGTTCCCCGAGCTTTGCTCACGTTTCCGCATTTGCCGAATTGGTCGAAGGCTTGACACTTGCCGACTCCATGGCTATCCTCCCAGGCCTCAACATGATTGCAGGAGAACTTGACCGATGAGAGAACATATCAAGGGTGCAGTCCAAGAGATTGCCAATAACCGTTTGAAGTTTGATCGCCCGGAACAGCCGCAAGTTGTTTACCCGACTCCGGCAGATCAGTTTGGACACGTTCACAAGTCACAGCCGCAGCCAAGCCGCGAAGAAGTGTTTGCAAAGATGGACACTCCAGAAACCAAGGCTCGCGTTGCAGACTTGCTTAGCCGCTACCCGGTTGCTCAGGGGGCACTCCTCGAAGTGCTTTGGCTTGTGCAGGGTATGTTCGGCTGGGTTCCGACCGAAGGCATTCGCTGGGCTGCAAACGTTTGCTCTTGCGCCCCGGCACACGCTCTTGGCGTAGCCACATTCTATACCATGTACAATCACGCTCCCAAGGGCAAGTTCATGTTGCAGTTCTGCCGCAACATCAGCTGCGCTATCAAGGGCGCTCAGCCGCTTATCAAGTATGTCGAAAACAAGCTCGGCATCAAGAGCGGCGAAACCACCCCGGACGGTATGTTCACCATTCTTCAGGTGGAATGCCTTGGTTCCTGCGGCAACGGCCCGATGATGCTCGTGAACGACGACTTTGCAACGGATGTCGTGAATGGCGAGCTCAAGATGAAGCGTGGCACGACTCTTACTGAAGCTAGCATCGATCGCATTATCGACTGGTGCAAGGCTCATGCAAATAACGTTCCTAAGCACGATGTGCTTGGCGGCACAGTCAAGGGCCACAGCGGTCACCCGGGCGCTCCGGGTGCAATTGCAAAGCCGCAGGTTCCTGACTACGCTCCACCTAGCCCAGTGCTCAATGTAAAGGCTGAAGCTGATGAAGCTGGCGCAACCCTTACTTGGAAGGGTGCTCCGGAATTCACCAAGCTTGTTGTTGAAAAGAAGGATGGCGCAAATTGGGTCGCAGTAGGCGAGCCGGGCGTTAAGGACAAGGCATTCGTTGATGCCGCTGGTAAGGTCGGCGATGAATATCGCATGATCGCTACAAGTGGCGAACGCGTTGCCAAACCTTCTAATGTTGCTGTCACAACTCAAAAGCCGGCTCCGGTTGAAGAGAAGGTGGGTTAATTATGGCAGAATGCGTAAAAGTTTGTACAGAAAACTTTGGCAAGGGCGCCCAGGACATCGAAGTCTACAAGAAGCTGGGCGGCTATGAAAATATTTCCGAACGCTTGTTCAACATGAGCCAGTTCGAGCTCATCGACTACGTTCAGCGCTCTAACTTGCGCGGTCGTGGTGGTGCAGGCTTCCCGACAGGTATGAAGTGGAGCTTTGTTCCGCGCGGTACCGGCAAGCCGGTCTATATCGTGGTGAACGCTGACGAAGGTGAAGGCGGTACGTTCAAGGACCACTTCCTTATGCTCGAAGATCCGCACCGCTTGATCGAAGGCCTCATCATTGCAGCTTGGGCTCTCGGTTCCCGCGCAGCATACATCTACTGCCGTGGCGAATTCCTCCCTTGCATCGAAAGCCTCAACAAGGCCTTGAACCAGGCTTATGCCGCTGGCTACCTTGGCGAAAATATCATGGGCACAAAGTTCTGCTTTGATATCTTCGTTCACCGTGGCGCTGGCGCTTACATTTGCGGTGAAGAAACCGCTCTCATTAACTCTCTTGAAGGCCAGAAGGGCCAGCCGCGCCTTAAGCCGCCGTTCCCGGCAGTTAGCGGTGCATGGAAGAGCCCGACTTGCGTGAACAACGTAGAAACAATCATGGCTCTCCCTTGGATCCTTAAGCATGACCCGAGCGAATACGCCAAGATGGGTACTCCACGTGCTGGCGGTACCAAGGTGTTCTGCATTTCTGGTGACGTAAAGAATCCGGGTGTTTACGAAGCTCCGCTCGGCACCCCGATGATGACTATGA
The DNA here is from genome assembly GCA_002314675.1 of Fibrobacter sp. UBA1765. Classification (GTDB taxonomy): domain Bacteria; phylum Fibrobacterota; class Fibrobacteria; order Fibrobacterales; family Fibrobacteraceae; genus UBA1765. Next base: position 5,302 of record DCGZ01000071.1, read on the forward strand.
TTAACGATTACGCCGGTGGCGTTGTGGGTGGCAAGCTCAAGGCTGTGCTCCCGGGCGGTTCCTCTTGCGCTCCGCTTACTGCAGAAGAAGCTGCAGTCGCCACAATGGACTACGAATGCCTCGCTTCCATGAAGACGATGTTCGGTTCCGGTGCCATGATCGTTATTAACGATACGCACAACATGGTTGACTTGCTGAACGTTCTCGGCAACTTCTATAGCCATGAATCTTGCGGTCAGTGCACTCCGTGCCGCGAAGGTACAGGTCTTTTGCATCGCATCTTGAACCAGATCGTTGCCGGTAACGGCCACGACGGTGATGTTGAATTTATGCAGAGTCTCTGTGGCGGCTTCGGTGGCGTAACGATTTGCCCGCTTTCCATTTCCTTGGGAGGCCCGGTAAGTTCCTACAGCGCCAAGTTCCGTGCAGACTTCGATGAATACATCGCTAGGAACCCGGATCACGCAAAGCCGCGCGTACAAGAAAACTATCGTCCTGGAATCTTCTGGTAATAATATGAGTAACTACTATAACATGCCGAAACTTCCGACCGAAAACAGCCCGAAGGTTGAAATCTTCGTGGACGACAAGGCCGTGATGGTTCCTGGCGACACCAACTTGCTCGAAGCCCTGAAGGCTGTCGGCATTGAAACTCCGCACGTCTGTTACCATCCGTATTTGCCGGTTTCTGGTAACTGCCGTCAGTGCCTTGTAGAACAGGAAGGCCCGCGTGGTCGTATGCTTGTGATTTCTTGCTATACTCCTGTTGCTCCTGGCATGAAGGTCTATACTCCTGCCTCTAGCGCTCGCGTAAAGAATGCCCGCAAGGCTACACAGGAATTCATGCTTGTGAACCACCCGCTCGATTGCCCGATTTGTGACAAGGCCGGTGAATGCACATTGCAGGAAAACTACATGGAAGCAGGCCAGAACGAAGGCCGCATGCGCCCGGAATACGGCAAGAACTACCATGGCAACCCGGAACACCAGTTCATTGATGCAAAGGGACAGCTCCGTGGCGGTAAGCGCGTAGACATTGGCCCGCGTATCTTCCTCGATGAAGAACGTTGCGTTCAGTGCGACCGCTGCGTACGCTTTATGCGTTCCATCGCTGGTGACGAACAGCTTCAGCTTGCTGCCCGTGCAGACCACACCTACATTACGACATTCCCTGGCGAAAAGCTGGATCATGAATACGACCTTTGCGTAACGGACGTTTGCCCGACTGGCGCAATGACCGCAAAGTATTTCCGCTTCCAGAAGCGCGTATGGCTCCTTAGCCACACTCCGACTGTCTCCATGGATGATTCCCTCGGTGCAAACATCTGGCTTGACCATGCCGATGGCAAGATCTATCGCATGATGCCGCGTTGCAACCCGGAAGTAAACCGCAGCTGGATTTCTAACACCACGCGTCTCGCTTGCCTCGAATTCGGCAAGAACCGTCTCCCGGCAATCGACATGAGTGCAATCAAGCTCGAAGGCAAGGTTGCAATCGTCGCTGGCGGCGAATGCACAATTGAAGATCTTGCAGCAATCAAGATGCTTGCTGAAAAGACCGGTGCTGAAGTGTTCGGTGGCACGTTCAAGAAGGTTGGTTCTCCAGACGGTATCGCTATGAGCGGTGACCCGATGGCAAACCGTGCAGGCTTCAAGCTCATGGGCCTTGCAGACGACAATCTCGCAGACCTTGCAAAGCGTGCTTCTGAATTCCAGACAGTCATTATCGTGAATAACGATGTAATCGGTGAAGGCAAGGGCGCTGCTGATGCTCTCAAGAAGATTCCGAACCGCATCGTTCTTGGCGCATTCGACAACGAAACCGCCAAGATGGCAACTGTCGCATTCGGCATCAACCACTGGAGTGAAGTCCAGGGTACAATGGTTAACTCCTTGAACATGATTCAGAAGTTGAATGCTGCCCCGACAGCTCCGGATGCAAACTTGCAGCCAGCCTACGCTGTGCTTTCTGCACTTGCTGGCACGCAGTTTACGAGCGCATTTGAAGCTTTCAAGAAGGCTGGCGAATATGCTAGTGTTCTGGCAGGCCTTTCTTACGATACCATCAAGAGCTCCGGTAAGTTGCTCGAAGGAGGTAACGCCTAATGGAATTCATTACGAACGCCGTTATGGAAGTCGTTAATTCCAAGACCTGGATCGAATGGCTGATTACCATTGCAAAGTTCGCTCTTTGCTTTGTTCCAGTCTGCTATATCCTTCTCTTGATTCCTATGGAACGTCGTGGCGCTGGCTTTATGCAAGACCGTCAGGGCCCGAACCGCTCCTATATCAAGATTCCTTACTTTGGTAAGATCCGTGCTCTCGGTTATATCCAGAACATGTGCGATGGTACCAAGTTGTTCTTCAAGGAATTGCATACACCGACCGGTGCAAACAAGATTATCTACAATCTTGCCCCGATCATTCCGTTTGCTCTTACATTCCTTGTCCCTTGCGTAATGCCTTGGTTTGGTACAATGACATTCACCTTTGGTGACTCCGTTGTTTCTATCCCGGGTTCCATCATCGATTCCGACGTTGGCGTGCTCCTTCTGTTCGGCATTTCTTCACTTTCCGCCTACGGTGCGGTTCTTGCCGGTTGGGCTTCCAAGTCTAAGTTCGCTTACCTTGGTTCCCTCCGTACAACTGCTATGACCGTTAGCTACGAAGTTTGCCAGGGCCTTTGCCTTATGGGACTTCTCCTTCTCGTCGGTTCCTTCAACCTTACCGATATCGTGAACTGGCAGGAACATCACGTTTGGGGTATCGTTGCACAGCCGGTAGCATTCATCTGCTTCCTGATTGCAACGATCGCTGAAACTGGCCGTGCCCCGTTCGACGTTGCCGAAGGTGAACCTGAACTTGTCGCTGGTTACCATACTGAATATGGCGCTATGCAGTTCGGTTTCTTCTACATGGGTGAATATGCTCATATCGGTATTTGCTCCCTCCTTATTTCTACACTCTTCCTTGGCGGTTATGCAGTTCCGTTCGTAACGACCGAAACGATGCAGGCTAACATGGGCATTACCTTGACCGCTCTTTGCGGCGTGCTTGCCTTCCTTGCCCTTGCATTCCTCCACATGATTTACCGCTATAGCAGAAAGCTTGCCGCTTCCAAGCAGAGCAACAAGGCTGTAATTCTTCAGGAATACAAGCTCTACAAGCTTGTCGCCTGGGTTGCAACCTTGGTATTTGTCGCAGGCGCAATCGCTAGCTACATGTTCGTGAACCCGGGCTCTACCATTGTTAACGGTGCTCCGGTCTACGGCATTGGCGTTGCCCTTGGTACAGCCGTTATTCATTTGCTCGTGCTCCTTGCCAAGAGCGTTATCTTCTGCTGGGTATGGATCTGGGTTCGCTGGACTCTCCCGCGCTTCCGCTATGACCATGTCATGCATCTTGGCTGGAAGATCATTTTGAATATCGCGCTCTTGAACCTCGTTGTTACTGCAATCATCGCAAAACTCGTAGGGGGTAACTAATGGCTCGCGTTATTAAGCAAAAACCTATGAACTGGGTCGAACGCCTCTATGTGTTCGAATGTCTTCGTGGCCTCATGACCACCTTGAAGCATGCTGCCCGTGGTCTTTTCCGTTACGAAGAACTTCCGACGATTTCTTACCCGGAAGGTCAGCCGGAAATCCGTAATACTTACCGCGCTAAGCATCGTTTGATGCTCCGCCCAGATGGTACGCCACGTTGCGTAGCCTGCGGTATGTGCGCTGCAGCTTGCCCTGCCCACTGCATTTTCATTGAAGGTACCCAGTCCGAAGACGGCCGTATCGAAAAGCGCGTAATGCGCTTTGACATCGACCACTTGACTTGCGTTTTCTGCGGCCTTTGCGTAGAAGCTTGCCCGGTAGACGCACTTCGCATGGATACCAAGAAGATTTCATTTGAACACCGTACTCGTGATGAGTTCGTTGCTCACCTGAGCGACCTTATTGACTGGAATCCGGCAGACTACCCGGATGACGCACAAAGCCAGGTTGCTCCGGGCGGTACAAAGAACAAGCAGGCCCTTGAAACTTGGGGCTTGGAGGTTAAGTAATGCTCGCACTTGTCTACTTTATCATTCTCGCAGTCATTGCCGTGGGCGCAGCTCTTTGCGTTTTGCTTTCTAAGCATCCGCTTTATGGCGCACTCTCCTTGATTGTCTCCATGTTGTCGCTGGCTGGCATTTACGGCTTGCTCGGCAGCCCGTTCATTGGCGTTGTCCAGGTTATGGTCTACGCCGGTGCTATCATGATGCTCCTTACGTTCGTGATCATGGTGCTCAATAGCGCAAAAGACGGCAACACTCCTCGTTTCGACAAGGTTTCACTCTTTGTGTTCCCTGCAGTTATCGCTCTCGCAGGCCTTCTTGGTTTTGCCCTTGTATCCGTACCGTTTGGCTTTAACGCCGAAGCAGTTCGCGGTTCTGTGGCATTTACCTCCTCTACGCTCTTTAACGTAGAAGAAGGCAGCCGCGGTTACTTCATCTTGTTCGAAGCAATCGGTGTCCTGCTTCTCTCTGCCATGGCTGCTGCAATTCTCATGGCAAAGCGTCGCATCGGTTACACAGCATCTGAAAAGGAGGAAAACTAATGGAACTCCAGGCCATTTATGTTCAGATCCTTGCGCTGGTACTCTTTTCTATCGGTATCTTGACTGCAATTTCGCGCCGCAACATGTTCTTTGTGCTCATGGGCGTGGAACTTGCTCTTAATGCCGTGAACTTGAGCTTTATCGGCTTTTCCAAGACATTTGCTGGCGACTTGAGCGTTGCTGGTCAAATCGTTCCGCTCTTTACCATTGCCGTTGCCGCTGCAGAAGCTTGCGTTGGCCTTGCAATGGTTATCCTCATTTTCCGCAACCAGGAAAGTGTAGATACAGACAACTATTCTGGGATGAAGGGGTAACAAATGACAAATCTTCCTCTTTGGCTCATTCCGTTGTTCCCTTTGATTGGAACAATTGCACTTGCAGCAATTTCCCTTGCTTCCTCTGGTAGCAAGAAGGGCCCGTCCGAAGGCTTGACCGGTGGTCTTGCAGTTTTGTTCCCGGCTCTTGCATTTGTTGCTGTTGTTGCTTTTGCTGCTAACATGCCTGTAGAAGGCATTCAGCAGACTCTTTGCAACTGGATGGATATCGGTTCCTTCCGCGCAGATATCGGATTCCTCTTTGATCCGCTGTCCCGCATCATGCTTCTCTTCGTGACTGGCATCGGAACCTTGATTGCCATTTACTCTCTTGGTTATATGCATGGCGATCGCGGCTTTGCTCGCTTCTTTGCCTACATTAACTTGTTCCTCTTCAGCATGATCGTGCTTGTGCTTTCTGACAGCTTGCTGCTCACATTCCTTGGCTGGGAAGGCGTAGGTCTTTGCTCCTACCTCCTTATCGGCTTCTGGAATGCTGACCTCAACAACTGCAAGGCAGCTAACAAGGCTTTCATTGTAAACCGTGTAGGCGATATCGGATTCATTCTCGGCATGCTCTGCCTTGCAATGGTCAGCGGTGACTTGCTTAACTATGCAGGCCTTAACGCATTCCTCAAGGATGCTGCAAACGTTGAAGTAATCAAGTTGCTTCTCCCGATCTTTAGCCTCGCTGGCATTCTCTTCTTTGTCGGTTGCACTGGTAAGTCCGCACAGATTCCGCTCCTTACCTGGCTCCCGGATGCTATGGCTGGTCCGACACCGGTTTCTGCACTTATCCATGCAGCAACCATGGTGACCTCCGGCGTTTACCTCATGGCACGTCTTTCGAACTTGTTTGTTCTTATTCCTGGCGTAATGACAATAGTCGTTTTCGTTGGCCTCCTCACAGCCTTCTGGGCTGCTATCGCCGGCCTCTTCCAGAACGACATCAAGAAGGTGCTCGCTTACTCCACGATTTCTCAGCTTGGCTACATGTTCATGGCTGCTGGCGTGGCTGCATTCGACGCTTCTATCTTCCATGTATTTACTCACGCATTCTTCAAGGCAGCCCTCTTCCTTGGCGCTGGTGCCGTAATTCACTCTCTTGCAGGTGAACAGGATATGCGCAGAATGGGTGGCCTCCTTAAGAAGACTCCGGTTACTGCTTGCGTAATGATCTTTGCGTTCTTTGCAATTATCGGTTTCCCGGGCTTTGCTGGTTTCTGGTCTAAGGACTTGATCCTTGAACGCCTCTACACCTTTGGTGATGTTGGTCCTATTTATTACGGTATTGCCCTCCTTACGGCAATCATTACCGCTATTTACATGGGTCGCTTGATTATCCTTACCTTCTTTGGTAAGTTCCGTGGTGGCGAAGAACTTGAAAAGCATGTTCACGAAGCTCCGGCAAGCATGCTTGTTCCGATGGTTGTTCTCGCAGTTGGTGCAGTGTTCAGCGGTTATATGTGGGCTGACATGCTTGGCATGACCTGCTTCCGCGATATGCTCGCTCCGGTTGTCGGTTCTGCCCAGGAAGCATTCCGTGCCGCTGAAGTTCATGTGAACCCGATGATGCTTGCTTGCCTCGGTACAGCAGCTGCCGTGATCGGTATGGTTATCGCCTGGATCGCTTACGGCGGTAACAAGCATATCCCGGCTCCGCGTGTTGCATACCCGTCTGATGGCGTTCAGGCAACCACATGGACATTGTTCTTTGATTACGTTCACGCAATCTTTATTTTGCTCGTAAATGTTCTTGCATGGATCGTTGACAAGTGTGTAAACCAGCTTGTCATGTTTGTCCAGTGGATCATTGGAGCTATCGCAGTGCTTTTGGGTGACTTCGCAAGCGGCTTCCAGGTTCGCAAGGTTCGTTTGCAACTTTGCCTTAGCCTTGTAGGCGTTGTGGTACTCACTGCACTCGTCTTTATTTACGGAGGAATTATCTAATGTTGTTACACATTCTTGTCCTCGCTCCGTTTGTAGCTGCATTGCTTGTTGCCCTCGCTGGCGGCAAGGGCGTTGCAGCTTCCAAGATCGCTATTTTCTTCTCTGCAATCTTTGCTGCACTTTCTGTAGTTTTGATTGCTGGTGGCGATTTGAATGCAGCTCCGATTGACTGGTTCAAGCTCCCTGGTAGCGAAGCCTCTGTCAAGTACTGGCTCGCTTCCAATACCTTGAGCGCATGGATGGTTTTCCTTTCTACCGTCCTTACTCTTGTAGCTCTTATTTCTGCTCGTTCAACTATTAAGTGTGAATACAAGAATTTTGCAATTGGCATGCTCGTTCTTCTTGGAACGTTGAATGGCTCCTTCCTTTCTATGGATGCGGTGCTCTTCTTCTTCTTCTTTGAAGCAATGGTCATTCCTGCTGCGGTCTTGATAGCTTCTTACGGTGGTGCAAATCGCAAGTCCGCTGCAATGAACTTTGCAATTTACACTTTGGTTGGTTCTGCCCCGATGTGCATTGCCTTGTGGTATCTCGTTGCTTCTAGTGGCGTAACGACTGCCGCAGACTTGTTCAACTACGTGCAGACAATGGATCCTGGCATGCAGAGTTGCATCGCTATTGCATTCCTCATTGCATTCCTTGTAAAGACCCCGATTTTCCCGTTCCACGGTTGGCAGGCTGCAACATACGCCGAAGCTCCGGCAGCACTTTCTGCAATTCTTACCGGTGCAATGTCTAAGGTCGGTGTTTACGGAATCCTTGTTTGGGTCCTTGCAATTTTCAATCTTTCTGAAAAGACCTTGGCTGTTATGCTCGTGCTTGGCCTTGTTACCGCGGTTTATGGAGCCCTCATGGCCCTTCGCGGCCAGGATGTCAAGAAGATTCTTGCTTTTAGCTCCATGGGTCACTTGGGCCTTGCAGTTGCCGGTATCTTTACATTCAGCCCGAAAATGCTCCCGGCAGTACTCGTTCTTCTTGTTGGTCACGGCCTTTCTGCCGGCGCTCTCTTCTTCCTTTCTGGAACTGCTGAACGCATGACTGGCAGCCGTGAACTTTCTGCAATGGGTGGCCTTACAAAGGTTGCTCCGGTATTTAGCTTCTTGTTTGGTGCTGCCGGCGTTCTTGCTCTTGCCGTTCCTGGCACGGCTGGCTTTGTCGGTGAATTCCTTGTCCTTATGTCCCTCTGGGATGTCGGTCCGATCCCGACTCTTGTTGGAGGCTTCTGCCTGATTCTTTCTGCTGGCTACATGCTTCGCATGATTCAGGGAGTGCTCTTTGGCAAGCGTGAAACAGCAATTGTTGAAGAAGCTCGAATTTCTCCGCTCGAAGGCTCTGCAATCGGTGTTCTTTTGGCCTTGATTCTTGTGTTCGGTTTCCACCCGGCATTCATTTATGAAGTTCGCTCTACAGTGGTTGATACCGCTGTTGAACAGGCAGCTCCTGCTGCTGAAGAATCCGCTGAACTTAACGATGAAGAAGTTAAGGCTCTTATCGACAAGATGCTTGCCGAAGAAGAAGCTGCTGCAGAAAAGACTGATGCAGCTGAACAAGCAACTGCAGAACCTGCCGTAGAAACAGCTCCGGTCGCTGCAGAACCGGTTGCCGCTACAGCAACTGCAGAGGAGGCAAAATAATGACTAACTCCCTTATGATTCTTTTGCCGGTTATTCTTGTAGTTGTTGGCGCTCTTATTTCGCTCGCTACAGAACCGTTCCTCCAGAATGAAAACAAGCACAAGGTACTTCCTTGGATTGCCGCAGTGTTTACTGCAATCGCTGCAATCTCCCTTTACGTATCTCCTGATGGAACATTCTACCAGACTTACGCAATGGATGCAACTCGCCGTTTGTTCTCCTTGACCATTCTCGTTTGCCTTTTCCTTGGCATTGGCGGCGTGCAGTGGACTCTTGCCCGTGAAAAGTTCCCGGGCGGCGAAGCTTACGGCCTTTTGATGCTTGCTTCTGTTGGTGCTGTCCTTATGGCACTTTCTTGCGACTTCCTCGCTCTCTTTATTGGCATGGAACTCGCTGCATTCCCGGTTTACGCTCTTGTTGGCCTGCGCCGCAAGGACCGTAACGGCAATGAAGGTGTCTTTAAATACTTTGTGACTGGTGCCATTTTCAGCGCACTTTTCCTTTACGGTGTAGCATTCCTTTACGGTGCAACAGGTTCTACCGCATTTGGTGCTGTCGCTGTTGAAGGTCGCGCATTCTTCCTTAAGATTGGCCTTATGCTTGCCCTTATCGGCCTTCTCTTTAAGGCTGGCGCCGCTCCTGCTCATTTCTGGGTTGCCGATGTTTATACAGGTGCTCCTGTAGCAGTTACGGCATTCATGGCCGCTGTTGTCAAGGTCGGTGCAATTGCTGCAATCGCTTCCATTTGGGTAAGCATTACTCCGGATCGTGCAACAAAGGCTATTGTTGCCCTTGTAGCACTTGTGTCCATTTTGGTTGGTGCTTTCTCTGGCCTTGCTCAAAAGTCCACACGCCGCATTTTGGCATTCTCTGCCGTTATGAATGCAGGTTTCCTCCTTTGCGGCCTTTTGCTCCACAAGCAGGATGGCTCTGTGTTCCTTGGCGCTTTGCAGTTCTTCATGGTTACATACGCAATCGCTTCTGCCGGTGCCTTGACTGGCGTTGCTTACCTTGCTGGTAACGGTGATGAACGCGAAACCTTGGACGGTCTCCGTGGCCTTGGTCGTAAGAGCCCGGTTATCGGTATTGCAACTGTTATTTGCTTGGCTTCCCTTGCTGGCCTTCCGCCTGCAGCAGGTTTCCTTGCAAAGTTCGAACTTTTTGCCGGCATGTTCAAGGAAGGCTACGGTGCTCTTGCAGCATCTGCATTCTGCCTTTCCCTTGTGGCTGCGGTATACTACCTCCGCGTAGCATACGTGCTCTTTAGCAAGAAGTGCTGCTGCTCTTGCAATGCTTCTGTTGACCCGGCTAGCGAAGCTCCTGCATACGCTTCCTGGATTCTTAAGGCTGGTATTGCCATTGCAGCCCTTGCAATGCTTGCCTTGTCTGTAGTTCCAAATATCGTTTGCTTCTAAGCAATAGGTAATTGCAAATGAAAGGCCTCTCCTTAAAGGAGAGGCCTTTTGTGTGGAAGTATTTTTGCATGGAAGAAGTATTTTATCGCGTTGGTACTAAAAAGGAAAAATCCCCCTAATCGGTACTATCATGTTTGAAAGCCTGTTTTAACCGTGGTACTAAAACGGGAACTGAAGATTGTTTAGTACTATGAGTGCGGGCGGCTATATAGCCTTTATGGTACTACAAAGGGGGGAGGGCTATGTTTGGTACTATGGGAATATAGAGCTTTTTTGTTGCGATGGTACTAAATTATGAAAATATTCTAATGGGTACTATCTACACAAACTTTAAGCCTCAAAAATGACTATTGCTTGTTGCTTATTCTAAAGTCGCAGTCGCCTTCGCCGTCAATTTTTTCTTTGAGCTTGGTGAATCTTTGCACATCCTGGAAGTTGCGTACGGCGCTATCTAAAGCTCCGGGCGCTGCAAGAATCCAGACATGCCCCTTGGCACGTGTTACCGCTGTATACAGCAGGTTTCGACGCAGCATGCGATTGTGCGAGGTGTCAAGAACCATTACTACCGCAGGGTATTCAGAACCTTGTGCCTTGTGGACCGTGCTTGCGTATGCTAAGGCTAGTTCGTTGATATCTTCGCCTGAAAATTCAAGAATACGTCCGTCAAAGTCTGCATCAAACTTTTTCGCGTCTTTTGAAATGCTCGTGATGAAGCCGATGTCGCCGTTGAAAATATTCTTGTCGTAATTGTTTTGCAATTGCATTACACGGTCGCCGACTTTCCATTCTGTACCAGCGATCGCAATGCCCGTGCCATTTGGATTCAATAGCTTTTGAAGCTTTTTGTTTAATTCCATTGTGCCAAAAGGCCCTTTGCGCATTGGTACAAGAATTTGCAGATCTTGAAACAAGTCCAGCTTCATTGTTTCTGGAACAATTCTAGAAATGGTGTCGAACAATAGCGCTTCGCCTTGCGAATCCGTGTTATATGGAATGAAGTGAAAGTTGCGACCGTCGATAGGAGCTGGCAAGTGTCCATGGTTAATGGCATCCGCTTTTGTTGCAATGTCGTTTTCGCCGACTTGCCTAAAGATGCGTTGCAAGCGAATCTTGTGGACGTGCTCCGCTTCGAGCAATTCCCTTAGAATGTTACCGGGGCCAACGCTTGGCAACTGGTCTGCATCGCCAACAAGTAAAACTCTGCAGCTCCATGGGATTGCTTCAAAAAGGGCTGCGCAAAGTTCCGTATCGACCATGCTGAATTCGTCAACAATCAATAGCGCCGCAGAAATCGGGTTGTCATTGTTCTTTGTGAATGCGCCTGTTGCTGGGTCTACAGCAAGTAGCCTGTGAATTGTCAGCGCTTCACGTTTGCACACTTCCTTCATACGCTTCGCGGCGCGTCCTGTTGGCGCTGCGAGCAAGGTCTTTTCTTTTTGCAAGCCTGCAAGCTGCATAATGCCTCGGAGCATTGTCGTTTTACCGGTGCCAGGGCCTCCTGTAAGTACTGTGAACTTGCTTTGCATTGCTTCGATAATGCCTTGACGCTGGTGCTCGTCAAATTCAAAGCCTTGCTTTTGCTCAAACCTTTGCAGTTCTTCCATTGCGTTTGGATTAAGCTTGGTCTTTGTTCTGCTTGCACGCTCTCGGACAAATTTTGCAATCGCGTTTTCTGCCTTCAAAAGTTTAGGCAGCCAAACATTGCCATCTTCTTCTACAATTTTTTCATTGGCAATGAGTGTAGCGTAAGCCATGCTTATGCGCTGGTAAATGTATTCGTCACTAGACATAAAGCCAAGCACGCGGAATGTCTTTTCAAAGAGCATGTGCTTTGGCGCAAATACATGGCCCGATTGCGAGGCAAGAACTAGTGAATATGTTATGGCTGCTTCAATGCGTTCTTCTGCGTCGGCCTTGAAACCTAGTCGTTTCGCGATTCCATCGGCTTTTGGAAATGGTACCTCGAAACGAGCGTCACAAAGAACAAAGGGATTTTCCTTGACAATTAAAGCTGTTGACTTGCCATAGGCCTTGATTAGTTCTTTGGCTGTTTTGCCGACAATTTCGTTTTCGTACAGGAACAGCTGCACTTCGCGAGAATCCTGTGCAGTTTCCCAGTTGCCGATAAACTTTAAAAGTTTAATTGGGTTGAAACCCTTGATTTCTAGAAGCCTTTCTGATTCGTTGGCAATAACGTTGGCCAGATTATCTCCAAATTTTGAAACAATCTGCTCTGCCATTTTTGGACCGATCCCAGGAAATTGCGGACCAGACAAATAATGGATCATGGCTTCGTTCGTGTCAGGGGCCTGGACTTCACAAGCGGTCATTGAAAACTGCTTGCCAAATTTAGGGTGCTCTGTCCATTCGCCTGTAACGATGACTCGTTCGCCTTCTGCGATGTCTGGCGTTAGGCCCGTAAAGGTAACGTTTCCTTTGTGACCTGCAACTGCAACTTTCAAGACAGAATATCCGTTTTGCGGATTTCTGAATGTAATTGTCTTTACGGTCCCTTCAAGTTGCATGAAGCCAAATATAGATAATTTAATTTCGAGTAGTGTTCAAAAGGTCAGTAATCTTGAAGGCAGCCATTAGCATAAAAGGTGCGGGGTATTCCCTTTTGTAGGCGCAAAGCGCTAGTATTTCTTACCTTAGAACTGGAAATAAATGAACGGCTGGGAATCTGCGCTCATGAACTGGTAAATTACGAAAATTCCGACGCAGGCGAGAATGACCTGAAGCGGGCGAGGCATGCTTGCAAATACAACGCGGTACCAGCGCTTAAAGTGGTCCGGGAGCCAATGGATAATCATGCCAAGGGCAAATACGCCAATGATGTTCTTGTATTCCCAAGCCATTGCGCCAATTGCGTGTGTGTTCCATGGGGTTCCGATCTGGGTAATCATCTTGGTTGCAGTATCCCATGCGACTTCATTGGCTTCTGCCGGGTCCAGGTTACTACCAGCCCTAAAGAACAAGCGTGTAAACGTGATGAACGTGAATGTGAGTGTCACGTTCCATGCAACGTAAAGCCAGTGCATTGTCTTTTGCGTGAAGAGGTGATATACCATGTTTGCATAAATGCCGACAAAGATAACGCCACTCCAAACAGCGATGATTGTAATAAGCGGGTCTCCGTTATGCTTTGCGATAATGCTGCAAACTGCGCAAAGAACAAAGCTTGCAATGGCACGGGTCTGGATTGAATACTTGACCCAGATCTTGTTTACGACCTGGCCAAAACCGTTAAGACCGCCCCAGATCATAAAGTTCCAGCTGGCTCCGTGCCAAAGGCCGCCGAGCAACTGCGTTGTCATGGCGTTCATGTTCGTTGTAATGAACTTGCGGGAACCTGGCTTGAATTTTGCGTAGACAGCGATGTATGCAAACAAGCCAAGAATCGCTGCGGCAACCATCCAGCTTCCAGAAAGAATAATGCAGATGAGTGCGATCATTGCGATCCAGAAGAATGTTCCAAAGCCTGCGCCCCTGTTGCCGCCAAGAGGAATGTACAGGTAATCGCGCAGCCAGGAACTGAAGGAAATGTGCCAGCGACGCCAGAATTCTGTTGGGGTAAGAGCCTTGTATGGGGAGTTAAAGTTGCGGGGGAGTCTAAAGCCCATGAGGAGCGCTACGCCAATCGCTATGTCTGTGTAACCGGAGAAGTCTGCATAAACCTGGAGAGAATAGGCGAAAAGGGCGAGCAAGTTTTCAAAGCCGCTGAATAGAAGCGGATTGTCAAAAACGCGGTCTACAAAGTTCGTAGAAAGGTAGTCGCTCATGATGATCTTTTTTGCAAGGCCATTCACAATCCAGAAAACTGCAATGCCAAAACTGCGGCGTGGCAAGTAGGTTTCTTTGTAGAGCTGTGGGATGAACTTGTCTGCACGAACAATCGGGCCTGCGACAAGCTGCGGGAAGAAAGTAAGGTAAAAGCCGAAGTCGAACAAATTGTTCACGGGCTTCACCTTGTTCCTGTAAATGTCGATGCAATAGCTCATTGCCTGGAACGTAAAGAACGAAATGCCCACAGGCAAAACGATTGTATCTACAAGGGAATTCGTGGCAAACATCTTGTTGCTTGCTGCAGCAAAGAAGTTGTATACGTGCAAGTCTGTACCGAACAGATCGTTGATTACGTCAAGGAAGAAATAGGCGTATTTAAAGTAGCTCAAGGTAAATAGGTTTACGATGACGCTAGCTACAATCCATGCCTTTTTTGTTGCTACAGTTTTACTGTTGTATACGAACTTGCCTACAAAGAAATTCGCAATGACCGTAAACACCAAAATGCAAAGGTAGCTGCCACTTGTCTTGTAATAGAAGAAAAGGCTTACAAAGAACAGGAACGCATTGCGGAGCAAAAGCTTTTTGTGGAACAGCGTAAACACTGCAAACACAATGGCGAAGAATCCCCAGAAATAGAACTGCGTAAAGAGTAGCGGGGTTGCTTCATCGAATGAAAAAATCTTTGTAAAGTATGGGATTAACTGTTCCATGGGAATTTTTATAAACGGGTTTGATTACTTGTTGACTTTTGCTTGCTCTGCAGAAATGTTTGCATCGGCAGTATTTTGCGGAGCTTCCTCTTTGGCAGGAACCTTTTGAGGTTCTTCTGCCGGGAGCTCTGCTATATGGTTATAATATGCCTTTTGGAATGCCTTGAAGAACATGTCGCCAAGGAATACATAGCCTGCGTGCGTAAAGTGAACCTTGTCATTTTTTGCAAGCCCTGCTTTTGCCCAATCGCTCATGGAACCGAGTCCACCCATTAATGTGAACATGTCCCAAACGCCACCACCGTAATCTTCGGCAAGTTTCTTGAATGCGTCACTTGCAATTTTGCCGTTGGGGTGTTGTACATAACGGCGCTTTACCTTGCGGTACATGTCGTTGTTGGTTGTAAATATTACCGGCACGTTAGGGGATACATTTCTGATGCGAGTAAGCAAGGTGTCGTAAGTTGCCCTAAAATGCTTTTCATCGAAGTGGTCTACATTTGCGTCGTTAATACCTATTGCAAGAACGACTAGGTCTGGCTTTAAAAATTCAAGTTCCTTTTCAAAATTCGGACATGGTTCTGCAAAGTAGTTTGTAACCTTAGCTCCGTTGATGCCTACGCTTTGGTAACTGATGCCTGCATTATCATTTTCAAGAAGAATACCGGAAACTGTGAAACGCGGGTACTTGTGAAAGTCTACTGCACCACTGTCTGGAATCATTGTGGAATCTTGATAAATGCTATCGAGGGGAGCCTTCGCTAGTTTTGCGAGTGAGTCTGCCTTTGCTACGGAATCGCGGGCTATCTTGTAAAGCGAATCTGCCTTTGGATCTAAGGCTCTGATGGAATCCTGGACGAGCGAATCTGCGATAGCCTTTGAAAGGGAGTCTTGCAAGGTTGTGTCGCTCCAGACAAACGTTACTTGCAGGGTGTCTGCCATGCGTGGCAACTCAAAAACGTATGAACCGCTTGTTGAATCAAGCGTGCCTTGGATCAATGCTGAATCTAGCTTGATTGCAGGCTTTACGTCGCCTTCGGCAAAACCGAATAGGCGAGCCCTGTTATAGAACCAGATAGGTTCCGGGCTATAGCGATTTATGGCAATCGTAAATTCTGCGCGTGGGTCTTCTGTACTTACCGCGATTCCCAGAAGTCCAAGAGGCTTCTTGATTTCCCTGAGCACGTTCTTGCTCATTGTCCATTTGCCCTTGTACACGGAAGAATAACTCGAAGGCGTGTTTGTCTTGGCTGCGGAATACGGGAATACAAAGCCACGGTCTGCAGCTGCAGCCGGGTATGTCATGGCAAGCTTTTCACGAATGCGTCCAGAAATTACATCGGCTTGAATATGCGAGCCACCAATATGCAAAATGCGAACTTTACCCTGGCCTTCAAAAACGAGAGTATCCAGTTTCTTGAAGAAATTGTCAAAGTTTGCAGTGCCCTTAGGGAACTGGATTTCGTTTGCTGTTGTATCAAATAATGCATAGCCAGCGCTTTCATCTGCGGCAAATGCAAGAGCGGCAAGACAGACAAAAATTACCAGTAACTTTTTCACTTTGCAACCTCCGCATTGGAAGATTCTTTGCTTTCGTCCTTTGTCTCTCGCTTTTCATCTAGGCTATATTGCTTGATTTCTTGAACCTTATTTTTGTCAAGCTTGTGGGCGTCGCGGAACTTAAAGTAGTCGTAGTACATTCGCAGGGCTCCGCTGAACAAGTCTCCCATGTGGGCTGCGCCAGCGCGAGTAAAGTGAATGTAGTCTGCAGAACCAAGAGGCGGATTCTTGTTTACCCAGCTGATCATGGATTCCTTGCCGCCCATTACGCGGAACATATCCCAGTAGGCAAGGTCGTTTTCCATAGCAATTTCTCGGAGAACCTTGATTGTTCTTTCAAGCCCTGCGTAGTCCTTGAGCTTTCCGTCTGCCTGCTTGCACATGTCTGCCGGGCCGATGAACAAAATGTCTGCTTCCGGGTAGACTTCCTTGAGAATGCTGATTTGCCGTGAGATAACTTTGCGTGTCCAGGTTTCTGTTTCCTTGCTCATGCCAGGCACCATGTTGCCACCATATTCAAGAATGAGTAGTTGAACATTCATTGCCTCGTAAGATTCCCTGAGGAGATTCTTGTCGATCTTGTGGAATACGGTGCCGGAGCTGCCGCGCATTGCTACGTTATCTACTGCAACGCCGCTTTCTCCATCGGCACTTAGGGCATAAAGGTCTGCACGCCCACGAGCTGTAAGTGTAGCTGCGTTAGCCTTGAACGGGAGCTTCCATGTGTAAGTCGTGAGCTTTGATTTCTTTGTAATTTCTGGAGCTTCTGCAGTGAGTTTTTTGACTGTAACTTTACCGGAATCGTCTGGAACTTGGGCTTCATAGTTGAGCGCAACGTTAAACTTTGCGCTTTCGTGACCGGCAAGAAGAGTAACTGTCTGGAAGCCTTCGATATGCTTGAAGCTATCCTTGCGATCCTTACGCTTGCGAATTGTAATGTTTGCTTGACCGTTGAGTTCTGCCATTTGAGCAAGTAAGCCATAGCGGTTATGGTCTGCCCACAAAGTGGAATCTGCAAAAGCGACCTTGCGTGTAATGTCTCCGTTGCTTGAATGCGTAATTGTCATTGCGGGTATAGTAGACATTGCCGGAACTAGGCCAGGGCCTGCGCCACCGAACATCTCTTGCAAGTCTTCACGAATCGTTGAACTGATTCGGTCTTCTTCAAGCTGGGAGTCTCCATAATGGATGATATGCACTACGCCTTCGCCAAGGGATGCGATTTCAAGATTCAAGAAGAATCTGTCAAACCATGTAGGATCGTCGTTTGGCAAATCAAATCGGGTTGAACCGTTCTTGAAGAAATTTTCGTAATATGCAAGTGAATCTGCATAGGCGCTGAATTCACGCTTGCGAGTTTCTTCGAGCATGCGGCGTACAGCTTCTTCCGGGTCTTCCTTGGGCTCTTCTATTTGTTGCTGCTCCTCTGCAGTCGGGAACATTTCTGCTAGGGTTGGAAATCTTAAGGTTGTAAAACCAATGTTGATTCCTTCGGTTGGAAACAGGAATGAAGTAAGCCCTAGGATTACAAAGGCCGCAAGTATGCTGAGAAGAGTTTTTAAAGGAGACATGGATTATACCAGAAACGAGAAATTAGAGTACAGAGAACAGAAGACAGAAACGAGGATGTTGTTACAGAAGTTAAGAATCAGGAAACTGGGATTGTTTCGCTTGCAAGGCGTTCAAAAATGTGGGCTTTTAGGGCGAAACAATCCTAGGTAAGTTATGCTTTTAACTGAGCAGCAATGTCGGCAACTACACCGGCGTGCATTGTGCCGTCACGCAAGTCCTTGAATTCAAAACCGCCTTCAGGAGCCTTTTCGCCATCTACGTAAACGACAACTTTAGCGCCCTGGTAGTTGGCCTGTTCAAGCTGCTTGCCTAGCTTTGTCTTTGCAAGGGCATGTGAAACTGTAAAGCCCTGTGCACGGAGGCTTGTTGCCGTAAGGAATACCTTCTGCATGTCGCCACCGAATGTTGCAACGTAAATGTCGACTGTTTGCTTAGGGTCTGGGAGCAAGCCATGTTCCTTAAGCAAGTCTGCAAGAACAACGTCGCCCATGCCAAAGCCCACGCCTGGGGTGCGTTCGCCACCGAGTTTTTCGGTAAGGCTGTCGTAACGGCCACCGCCAGCGATTGCACGCATGGATTTGCCCTTGTCGAACACTTCGAAAACGATGCCTGTGTAATAGGCGAGGCCGCGAACAATGCTCAAGTCAAGAGCGACGCATTCGCCAAAGCCCGCTGCGGCAAGTGTAGAGAACAATTCTTCGATTTCGGCAAGTGCTGCAGTTGCTGCTTCGCTATGTACAGCGTTGCGGACTTCTTCAAGGGACTTGCAGCTCATGAAAGCGTCAAGCTTTGCGGACTGTTCTTCGGTAAGGCCAGCATCGGCAAGAGCCTTTGCAAATGCTTCAGGGCCAATTTTTAAGCGACGGTCGAGAGCCGGGTAAACCTGGCCCGGGTTCGGAGCGCCGATTTCGTCAAGGTATGTGGCAAGGAGCTTGCGGCTAGAAACGCCAATAAGGAATTCGCCGTCCTTTAAGCCGAACTTGCGGAGCATTGTAGAAATTGCTGCGAGCAAGTCCACTTCTGCGTAAATGCTTTCTGTACCGATGATATCCATGTTCAACTGGAAAAATTCACGGAGACGGCCCTTCTGTGCCTTTTCGTAACGGAAAAGACGTGGCATGCTGAACCACTTGAAAGGCTTCTTGAGTTCACGACCGCGCTGGATCACGAGACGTGCAAGAGTCGGTGTCATTTCTGGGCGGAGTGCGATTTCGCGGTCGCCCTTGTCGGTAAAGTTGTAAAGCTGGCTTACGATTTCTTCGCCAGACTTGCCTGTATAAAGTTCCAGATGTTCAAACATCGGGCCTTCATAGGCTTCGTATGCAAAACTTTCTGCAACGCTTCTCCAGGTGTCAAAAATGTAGTTCTGGATGCGTTCCTGTTCCGGGTAAAAATCTCTAGTGCCCTTTGGCAACTGAGGAGGCTGTACCTTGCTCATAATTCTCTCTTTTTAAGCCTGTTAAAGAAACAGGCAAGTTTAACTTATTTTTTGCGACTCAAATTTAGAAATTTCCAAAATGTTCTTTTGCTTGTAAGTTGTTTTGCCACTGTAAATTAGGCCCTTCAAAAAATGCTTATTGTGAATTTTTGCTTACAGAAAATTAAAGAAAAAACTAAATTTGCCCCGTTAAAATTTTTCAGGTCGAAAATATGGCTGCAAAAAGCATGAATGTGTTACAAGGTTCTATTTGGGACAAAGTCCTGATGTTTGCCTTGCCGCTTGCTGCAAGTAATATTTTTCAGCAGTTGTTCAATTCGGCTGATGTTGCCGTTGTCGGGCAGTTTGCTGGGCAAAAGGCGCTTGCCGCCGTTGGAGCCAATACGTTCCTCATTAACCTTATGGTGAACCTTTTTGTAGGCTTGTCCATTGGCGCAAATGTAGTCGTTGCAAACGCACTTGGGGAACGTAGTTCCAGGGCGATTTCTCGTGGTGTTCACACATCCATTTTTATTTCGTTCATTTGCGGATTGTTTTTGTCGCTTATTGGGGTCTTTTTTGCAAAGCCGATTTTGCATTTGATTGCGACTCCAGATGATATTTTGGACATGGCTGCGCTGTACCTAAAAATCTACTTTGCCGGCATGCCCTTTGTAATGCTCTATAACTTTGCTTCGGCAATTCTCAGGAGCAAGGGCGACACTAAAAGGCCTTTTTACGTTTTGCTTTTGGCTGGGGCTGTAAACCTTGTTTTGAATGTGGTATTCGTTGTAGGATGCGGCATGGATGTTGACGGAGTTGCCTTTGCAACCGTCATAGCGAATGCAATCAGTTCTCTTATGCTTCTGTATTTTTTGATGCATGAAACAGGGCCATTTAAGTTTGAATTCTGGAAGCTTCGCATAACGCCGTTTTTCCTTGGGCGCATTATAAAAGTGGGGCTGCCCGCTGGCGTGCAGGGAGCCGTGTTTTCATTTAGCAATGTGTGCATTCAGTCGGCAATAAATAGCCTTGGTTCTAGTGCCGTGGCTGCTTCGGCAGTAGCCATGAATCCTGAATTGATTGTGTACTTTTGGCTCAACGCTTTTGGGCATGCATGTGTCACCTTTGTGGGGCAAAACTTTGGCGCAAAGAACTTAAAGCGTTGCAGAAGCATCGTTCGTTGGACTATTTTACTTTCTGCCTCTACAACGTTTACGTTAGGACTTTTAACAAGCATTTTTGCTCGCCCGATCCTTTCTATTTTCACTCATGATCAAGAAGTAATAGAAATAGCAGTCTACAGGGTTTTTATTGTCATTGGTCTTGAATTTATCAATGTTTCTATTGATGTCCTTTCGGGTGCGCTTCGTGGCATGGGGCAGTCTATGACACCTGCATTAATTTGCATGTTTGGCGTTTGCGGTGTGCGTATTCTTTGGGTGTTTGCCGTGTTTCCGCAGTGCAAAACATTCGCAACGCTTATGTGTTGCTACCCGATCAGCTGGACTGTTACTGGCGCTATCATGGCTTGCTTGTATTTCCACTTTATAAAAAAGAGCAGGGTAGCGATTCAGGAACAGGGCGCACCTCCGGTGCTTTGAGGCAATTAAGATGCAAGAGCCAGATGCCAGATGCAAGAAAGAAAACAGAGAACAGAATACAGAAGACAGAGGACAGGAATCAGGTACGCACCTTCGGTGCTTGAGGTATGGGGTCGGCGCTCCTGCGCCTAGAGGCAATGCTGTAGTCAGTCGGCTGTAGGCTGTCGACAGGCTTTGTAACTTACCACGTCATTCTCGGCCCCGACCGAGAATCTTAAGCATGTAGAGATCTTCGATAAAGTCGAGATGACAAAATGAAAATTCATAATTCTTAATTATCAAAGCCTCTAGATGCGAAGCATCGACCTCAAAGCGAAGCGACCTCATACCTAAACAGTCCTAATTCTGCATTCTGCATTCTGAATTCTTAATTCTGAATTACCCAATTCTCTCGTCTGTAGGCACGTAGTGCCGTTCTCTCGTCTAATGTAGCCCCTAAATCCTAACCCCTAGATAAATTTCACTACATTTGTATTCATGTTTAAGGATGTCGCTCTAGTTCTTGAAGGTGGCGGAATGCGTGGAGCCTATACGGCAGGCGTTCTTGATGCCCTTTACGATGAAGGTTTAAAGTTTGGCGGCTATGCGGGAACATCTGCAGGAGCAACACACCTTTGCAATTATCTTTCGGAACAGCGCAACCGTAATTTTCGCTTAGATACGATTCATTCCAAAGACAAACGCTACATGAGCCTTGGCAACTGGATTCGTACAGGAAACTATTTTGATCTTGAATTCTGCTACCATACGGTTCCAGAAAAAATTGATCCGTTTGATTTTGACAAGTTCAAGGAAAATGCTGCCGTCTCTGATTTTTATGCGGCAGCAAGCAATGTAGAAACAGGCTTTGCGGAACATTTGATTGTACGTGATTTACGCAAAGATATGGATGCAATCCGTTCATCATCTTCACTTGCGCTGGTTAGCAGCCTTGTTGAATACGACGGCAAAAAAATGTTCGATGGCAACACGGCAGACAGCATCCCTTTTGAATTCATGGATTCAATCGGTTTTAAACGCCAGGTCGTGATTGTTACAAGGCCAAACGGTTATCAGAAAACAGCGAACAAGCTTGTGTGGCTTTATAAGCTTGTCTATCGCAAGTATCCAAAGTTTGTAGAGGCTGTCGCTAACCGTCATATCCGCTACAATAAATGCTTGCAGACCCTTGCCGAATGGGAAGCTCGTGGCAAGACATTTGTTTTTAGGCCAAGCGTTCCCATGAAAATTGGACGTGTTGAAAAGAACACACAAAAAATAGTGGACCTTTATAACCTTGGTGTAAAGGATGCGCATGACAACATGGACTCGTTGAAAAAATTTTTGCAGGGGAGTGTCTAATGCTTCCGCATGCAGTGGATTCCCTATTTGGTAAGGTATTTCTAGCCGTGTTCCCTAAAAAAGAAAACGGCTTTAAAAGTCATCGGGGTCGCATTGCTACAATCCTTTCTGAAGCTGCTGGTTTTGATGTCGGCGAATTGAATGTTGTTGATGGGAAACGCCCTGTTTTTGCCAATTCCCCGTTCAATGCCAACTGGACCCATTGCGAAAACTGTTGCATTTTGGCCTATTCCAAAACAGCAATCGTCGGTGTTGATGTAGAAAAAATCCGTCCAAGAAGTTTGCGTGTAGCTAAGCGCTTTTTTAGTGAAGCAGAGTGGACAGCCCTTTGTCAAGAACAAAATTATGACCCCGCTGCGGAGTGCCCAGACAACAAGGTGGCTTCACCTTTGTTCTTTAAGCTCTGGTGTCGCAAGGAAGCGTATTTTAAGTGTGTCGGAGGTTCCTTTTTTGAAGATGCCTTGCCTGTAAATATGCTGGAAAAATTTCCTGGAAATGAACAATGCCTAGAATGGCTTGTAGATTTTGAAAAAGAAACTTACCAAGTGACGCTTGCCGTAAAAAACAGGTCTTTGTAAGCGATTCCTTAAACTTGAGGTAGCGAATATTCTGCCATATTTTAAGATTTTCCACTTGCAATTTTAACCGGATAAACTACATTTGGCAACAAACGGGATGTAGCTCAGCCTGGTAGAGCGCTTGAATGGGGTTCAAGAGGTCGCTGATTCGAATTCAGTCATCCCGATAAAAAATGCCGAAGCTTTGATAGCTTCGGCATTTTCGTTTTTCAAACCAGAAACATGTGAGATAACTTTCTTGTTTCTGGTTTCTAGTTTCTGTATTCTATTATGGTACCAAGACCGGGTTGAAGTCTTCCTGCCAGGGCAGGCCGTACTTGTTCAGCGCATCCATGTACGGATCCGGGTCGAACTCTTCCACGGTATGAACACCCGGGGTGGTCCACTTGCCGGTAAGCATCATGAGTGCGCCGCACATAGCGGGAACGCCTGTGGTGTAGGCGATAGCCTGGCTGCCCAGTTCCTTGTAGCATTCCTGGTGGTCGCAAACGTTGAACAGGTAGTAGGTCTTCTGCTTGCCGTCCTTGGTACCCTTGAAGATACAGCCGATGTTGGTCTTGCCAACGGTACGTGGGCCGAGGCTTGCCGGATCCGGAAGGAGAGCCTTCAGGAATTGTATTGGAACGATTTCCTGACCGTTGAACATGACAGGGTCGGTGCGGAGCATGCCCACGTCTTCGAGACAGCGCATGTGGTCCAGATAGCTCTGGCCGAATGTCATGAAGAAGCGAATGCGCTTCACGCCCGGAATGTTCTTGGCGAGGGATTCAATTTCTTCGTGGTGCAAAAGGTACATGTCTTTCTGGCCAACATCTTTAAAATTGTATTCGCGCTTGATGCTCATGGCCGGGATTTCTACCCAGTGGCCCTTGCCTTTCTCGTCGGTGTCCCAGTAGCTGCCCGGAGCGGAAACTTCGCGGAGGTTGATTTCCGGATTGAAGTTGGTGGCGAACTTGTAGCCGTGATCACCGCCGTTGCAGTCCAAAATGTCGATTTCTTCGATGGTATCGAACTGGTGCTTGAGAGCGTAGGCTGAATATGCCTGGGTAACACCCGGGTCGAAGCCGGAACCGAGGAGAGCGGTGAGGCCCTTTTCTTCAAACTTCTTGGCGTATGCCCACTGCCAGCTGTAATCGAAGTAAGCGCTAAAGCCTGCTTCCTTGCAGCGCTTGTCGTAAACCTTGCGCCATTCCGGATCGTCGATGTTTTCCGGTTCGTAGTTGGCGGTATCCATGTAGTTCACGCCGCATTCGAGGCATGCGTCCATGATGGCAAGATCCTGGTACGGGAGCGCGATGTTCATGACCAGGTCCGGCTTGTATTCCTTGATTAGCTTTACAACGTTTTCGGCCTTGTCAGCATCGACTTGAGCAGTTGTGATGACAGTCTTAGATGTAGGGCGAATCTGTTCGGCAAGCTTTTCGCAGTTTTCACGGTGGCGGCTAGCGATGCAGATTTCAGTAAACACTTCGCTGACGGTGCAGCACTTTTTGATAGCAACTGTGGCTACTGCGCCACAACCGATAATCAAGGCTCTTGCCATAATGAATCTCCTATTTTGCATAGGAATTTAGAAAAATGAATAATGAAAAATGAATAATGAAGAATTGAATATGTAAAATTCAAGTAAGATTGTAATTGGTTTATCGGTACTATTGGCCCCATCTTGTTTGATTGTGCTCTTGTAGCCAGCAAAAAGAGAAAAACTCTTTTTTATACTCAGTC
>DCGZ01000153.1 GCA_002314675.1 Fibrobacter sp. UBA1765
GCTTCGTACTCCTGCAGATACTTTTCGTCTTTCAGATTTACCTGGTTGATCATGTGGTCGACTTCTTCTTTGATTTGAAAAATACATTTTTTTGATTCTATGAAAATGCTTTTTACTTATATTCCCTGATAAGGAGTGCTTTATGTTTAAGGGTGTTTTGGCGTGTTTGGTTTCGGTTGGCCTGATTAGTTTTGGGGCTGCGACGGTGAATGCCGCTGGCCTTGTTGAACAGAATCTTGATTACACAGACCATTTGCAGGAGCTGCATAATCCTGCCCGTGGAACGACCCATCACAAGGGTTTTTATCTGCGGCCGGGAAAGACCTTGGATTTGAAATCCAACGGCACGGTCTATAACGACTTTATGCGTTTCCTCATTGACCTGGGCGGTTTCTCTAGCAACGCCTGGGAAAAGGATGCCAACGGCAACAAGGTCTCTCGCGGTGTGTCGCAGCCGCTGGATGAGGTTTCGCTGAACAATGTGCGGAGTGCCTTGGATTCATTGCGTCGCCGTGGGGGAGCCTGCACCATTCGAGCCTCCTACGATATTGACTGCCGCGGTTCCCAAGATCCGGATGTGGAGACCACTTTAATTCATACGAAGCAGCTGGCGGAACTTTACAGCGACTACGAGGACGTGATTCATTTTGTGGAGCTGGGAATGTTCGGCACCTGCGGCGAGATGACTACGGGCGGCCAGGACAATCACGCAAAGGCTTTGCAGACGTTTCTTGAAAACTCCAGCGACGGCATCAAGGTGGGCGTTCGCAGCCCGCAGGTGGTGGCACTGTGGATGGGCCTGAAGGATCCCTACAGCACCTGGTATGTTTTCCCTGATTTCCGTGCTGGCTCCGAACGCTTTCAGGACAGCACCCGCTCGGAGCGTTATGCCAAGTATATGGACCGCGTAGGCCTTTACAACGATGGTTACTTGGGCAGTGATAACGATCTTGGGACTTTCGGGGCGGGGGAGCCTTATCCCATTTCGCGCGAAAATGTGATTTCCTGGATGGAAGAGTTTGGCGTGGCGGTTCCCTATGGCGGTGACTTTGTCTGTAATTATAACCCGGAGACACGCCCGCCTTTGAATACGGCGGAGTACCTTTCCTACGAAGGCTTCCGAACGCATACATCCTACATTGGCGGGTCCATGGCGGGGCAATGCTACAACTTTATGGACACTACCATATTTGTGGGTTTTGATCCAGAATATAGCGGCAAGGTGAAGGGGCGAGAATATGTTCGCGACCATTTGGGTTACCGCTTTGTTTTGCGCAAGTCGGTGTTGTCTGATTCCGCAGCTGTGGGCGACAAACTTCAGCTAAAGCTTAATATTCAAAATGTGGGTTTTGCCAATAACTTGACAGCAAGCAAGGCAACTTTGATTTTAAAGCAAGTGGCAGGGGAGTCTGCAATTGAGATTCCGTTAAAGTTTGACCCGCGTAAACTGTTTTCGCGCAAGCTGAAAATGATGGAATCTAAAAATCCCACAGGACTTTGGACGGGAAAGAATTTCGCCGACTTGTATGATGCCGAAAATCCTGTATTTGATGGCGTTAATGAAATTAGCGAAAGCGTGGCTTTGCCCGCCGATTTGGCATTAGGCGAATACAAAGCATATCTAAGAATTTCTCATTATGGCGATTTCAAGACCGACAAGAATTTCCATGTGATTCAGTTTGCCAATGATTCCACCTATTTTGACAAGGAAACCGGTTCTAATTACATTGGAAAGTTTGAGTTTGTGGAAGAATTGCAGTCTATAAAAATGCTTTCAAACGGAGCTTTGGCTGTAAATAAGCCATCTCGCGTTGAAGTCTTCGATATCCATGGTGCAAAGGTCTTGACGAAAGTTGTAACAGGTGAACTGGATTTGTCAAAAGACTTGCCTAAGGGCATTTACATGGTAAAGACCCCGAAAAGTGTCCATAAAGTTGTAGTGAAATAAGGCTATTTCTTTGAACCGCGAATGCAGAATGCGGTAATTGCAAATGCACCTGCAACGTTCATGCTTGCCTTGCGGCCAGCCATCGGAATTGTGACCTTCATTGTGGCTTCGGCCATGATTTCTGGAGCAATGCCGAGTTCTTCGTTACCGAGCACCACAAGGCCCTTTTCTGGCCATTTCACATCGCGAATGTCCGGAATGTCTTCGCCTGTTTCTAGCGCGATGATTTCGTAGCCGTTTTCTTTGTGCCACTTGATGCAGTCGAAAGGGGAGTCCCAGCGTTTGATCGGGATCCATTCCTGGCAGCCGCGGGCAGCGCTTTTTACAGTCACATGGTCGGGGGAGCAGGAATAGCCGCTCAAGTGTACGCCTTCAAGGCCAAAGCAATCTGTGCTGCGTATCACGGAGCCAACGTTGAATGCGCTGCGCAAGTTATGCACAAGAACTGCGTATTGAATCGGCTTTTCGTTTGCAACTTCGCGGTCGCCTGGTTCCTGTTCCAAGTACACATCGCGTTCAAAGCCAAGGCCCGCGCGCGTGCGGAAAGTCTTGTACAAGTCAATTAGCTGAGCCTGGTTTTTGCCTTCCAAGCGTTCTTCTTTTGGGAGCTTTACAAAGTCTGCGTATGTTTCGTATTCGCGGCGAGCCTTTGGAATATCGGAACCCAACTGCAAAATGATGACTCTCAAAAGTTCGGAAAAACGCTTTGCCTGGCTAGTAGGCAACATTGCTAAAAACTTGTGTTCTGGGTACATGCCGTAAATGTAGAAATATTAGTAGTTAGTAGGAAGTAGACAGAAACAAGAAACCTGAAACCAGAAACAAGAGGCCAGAAATTGTTACTTCTCATGTCTTTGCGAGGAGCGTAGTGACGAAGCAACCCAGAAATATGTGGATTGCCACGGGCCTAAAGGCCCTCGCAATGACATTTCATTATTAATTGTTAATTGAAGTATCAGACGTCAGCCTACAGCCGACAACATTGAAAATTTGCATGCTCCTCTCGTCTCTCGTCTGTAGGCACGTAGTGCCGTTCTCTCGTCTAACCACTAGCCCCTAGATCCTAGATCCTAAATCCTAAAATCCTAGTCACTAAATCCTAATTTTTTACTTGCAATATTGCATAAAATTTTCTCAAAAAAAGTGCTCATAAGGGCTTTGAAAATTCCCTAATTTTATGCAAATTTTCTATATTTCAGTATGAAATGGTAGACTCTTCCAAACTTAAAATTTTAGTCACAAATGATGACGGAATTCAAAGCGAATTCATGCTCAAATTGGCTCATGCCTTGAGTGAAATTTGCGATGTTACCGTTGCTGTTCCAGACTCCCAAAAGAGCGGAATTTCTCATGCCTTTACTGGTGCTGTCGGTTTGAAGGTCTCTAAGTTCGATTGCAAAAAATTTCCGATTTACACCGTTTCCGGCACGCCGGTTGATGCTGTCAAGTTTGCAATTTCCGAAAAGCTTTGCGGTGGCACGGAACCGGATTTTGTGATTTCTGGCGTAAATCCGGGAGAAAACTCAGGGATTTCTTCGATTTATTCGGGCACTGTCGGCGGTGCTCGCGAAGGTGCCTTGTGGGGGATTCCTTCCATGGCACTTTCTCTGCGCGGTGTAAAGGGTGATTTGCTGGATACCGCCATTGAATTTGCCAAGATGGTTGTTGCAAGAAAACTGTTTGCTGAAATGACTCCTTCTACTTTTTGGAATGTGAACTTTCCTAAAAGCAATGTACCATACAAGGGTGTAACATTTGCAAGCATGACCATTAAGATGTTTACGGACCATTACGAGGTTCGCGATGGCCTGCATTACCTGGAAGGCGATAAGGATTTTGCAGGTTCCCCGGTTGGTACCGATGATAAGGCCTTAAGCGAAGGGTACGCTGTAATTACGCCGCACCAGATTGACCAAACGTCGGCCACGGAATTAGAAAGATTAAAGAAGTTGAATTTGAACGTTAATAAGGATGCATAAACAAGTTTCTGAACACATTGCTGTATTCTGTATTCTTGTTTCTGTATTCTGTATTTAGAGGAAAGCATGTCTGATCAAAACCAAGTTTTTACGCCAGGTACGCAGTATCGCTCGAATATCGAAGTCGATATGCAAGATGCCTACCTGCGTTACTCCATGAGCGTCATTGTCGCTCGTGCACTCCCGGATGTTCGCGACGGTATGAAGCCTGTGCATCGCCGAGTTCTTTATGGTATGGACAAGGTCGGTGCGCATTCTAATTCAAAGACAATCAAGTGCGCTCGTATTGTCGGTGAAGTTATCGGTAAGTACCATCCGCATGGCGATGCTTCTGCTTACGATACCCTCGTGCGCTTGGCTCAGGACTTTTCGCTTCGCTATCCGCTTGTAACTGGCCAGGGTAACTTTGGTAGCATCGATGGTGACCCTCCGGCAGCTTACCGTTACACCGAAGCAAAGCTTTCTCCAATCGGTGAACTCATGCTCGAAGAGCTTGAAAAAGACACCGTAGACATGGCTCCGAACTTCGACGCATCCCTTGATGAACCGACTGTTTTGCCAAGTGTTTTGCCGAACCTGCTTGTGAACGGCTCTGCTGGTATCGCTGTTGGTATGGCTACCAACATGGCACCGCACAACTTGCGTGAAATTACAAATGCAATTCATGCGGTTTGCGACAACCCGGATATTTCTGGCGAAGACCTTTTGCAATATGTTCCTGGTCCGGACTTCCCGACAGGAGCAATTATTTGCGGCCGCTCCGGTATCCGTGATGCATACCTTACAGGTTCTGGCAAGGTTCGTGTCCGTTCTCGCTTGACTGTCGAAGAAGACAACAAGGGCCGTAGCCGTATCATTGTTACTGAAATTCCTTACATGGTCAACAAGGCTCAGCTTATCATGAAGATTGCTGAACTTGTAAAGGACAAGAAGGTCGATGGCATTAGCGACATTCGCGATGAATCCACCAAGGAAATTCGCATTGTCATTGAACTTAAGAAGGATGCGGTTGCAGACGTTGTCTTGAACAACCTCTACAAGTACACTCAGCTCCAAGAAACATTCAGTATTTACAACTTGGCTATCGACAAGATGCAGCCAAAGGTATTTACTCTCAAGGAACTGATTCAGCATTATATCGACCATCGTATTGACGTTATTGTTCGCCGCAGCAAGTTTGAACTTAAGAAGGCTAAGGCTCGCCAGCATATTTTGGAAGCACTTCTTATTGCTCAGCAAAATATTGACGAAGTTGTCCATATCATTCGTGCAGCAAGTTCCCCGGACGAAGCTAAAAAGGCGTTGATGGAACGCTTTGGCCTTGATGATGAACAGGGCCAGGCAATCGTGAATATGCGACTTGGCGCTCTTACCGGCTTGGAACATGAAAAGCTCCAGAGAGAATTTGACGACTTGACAATCCAGATCAAGGACTTGGAAGACATTCTCGCTCGTCGTGAACGCCAGATTGAATTGTTGCTTGCTCGCCTTGACGAAATTACAGCAAAGATCGGTGATGAACGCCGTACAACGATCGATGACACTCTTGATGAAGACTTCGATTATGAAGACTTGATCCCTGAAGAAGAACAGGTGATTACGCTCAGCAAGGAAGGCTACATTAAGCGTTTGCCGATCGACACCTTCAAGACTCAGAAGCGTGGCGGTAAGGGCATTATCGGTACGGGCCTCAAGGACGAAGATAACGTCGAACAGATCTTTACTGCAAGCACTCACAGCTACTTGCTCATCTTTACGAACAAGGGTCGTGCTTACTGGACAAAGGTCTATCGCCTGCCAGAAGGCACCCGTAACGGCAAGGGCCGCCCAATCGTTAACTTCATCGAACTGACAGAAGGCGAAAACGTTCAGGCAGTTGTTCCTGTCCGCAAGTTCGGTGGATACTTCTGCCTGGTATTTGCTACCAAGAAGGGTATCATCAACAAGATGGACTTGACATTGTTCAGCCGTCCACGTCGTGCCGGCGTAAATGCAATCAACCTTGATGAAGATGATGAACTTGTAAAGGTTCAGCTCGTTGGCATGTCTGCCGAAGAATACGAAGCTCAACAGAACGAATCTGAAGTTGAAGACAATATCCCAGAAGCCGCCGAAGAAGCAGAAACCGCTGAAGGTGAAGAAGTCAAGGAACATCACTTGATTCCTAAGGATATGTTGATGCTTGCAACCCGCAAGGGCCAGGCAATCGTATTCCCGATCGGTTGTGTTCGTTCCATGGGCCGTGGCACTCACGGTGTACGTGGCATTAACCTTGCAGAAGGCGATGAAGTGATTTCGCTCCTCTGGCTCAAGCCAGAAAACAAGGTTCTTACTATCTCCGAAAAGGGCTATGGCAAGCGTACTGAACCAGATGAATACCGTGTAACTCGCCGTGGCGGTAAGGGTGTTCGCAACTTGAACATTACCGACAAGACTGGCGAAGTGGTATTTGTTGAGAGCGTCGCCGATGATTACGATTTGATCATCACTACATCTGAAGGTCAGGTAATCCGAATCGATGCCGATACAATCCGCCTCACGGGCCGTGTTTCCCAGGGTGTAAAGGCTATTACAATCAAGGATGGCGATGTTGTTCAAGACGCTACCGCACTCCCGAGTGTAGAAGACATTGAACAGGATTCCGCAGAAGCTCAGGCAACATTTGAAAATGTTGAAGGAGTAGAAGTGGATGATGATTCTGAGCCAAAGTCTGAAGCCAATGAAACTCCAGTAGACCCAGAAGCCTAATAGCTTTAAGCTCTAAAA
>DCGZ01000041.1:0-3880 GCA_002314675.1 Fibrobacter sp. UBA1765
TTCGCCGGTGGGTCCCTTTTTTTTGTTTTTGTAAAGATTCCTTTGTGTTTTATGGGGCCTTTTTTTATTTATATAAATAACTATTTTTATGATAAGTCTGGGTTTGAATTATCAAATCTGGATTATATTGGATTGGTTCGCTGCTTGGGCAGTAAAAAAGGGTTTGGATATGGATTGGAAAATAAAAAGGACAGGATTGTCCCTTGTCGCTGCATTTGGTTTGTTACAGGCGGCCGAAAAAACTCCTACAGATTTTGTATGGAGTAACGTAAGCATGGGTGGTGGCGGCTTTGTTAGCGCCGTTGTTCCTTCACTTGTTGAAGAAAACGTTTTTTATGCCCGTACGGACGTTGGTGGCGCATACCGCTGGAATGAATCTGGATCCCGTTGGGAATCCATGATGGACTGGGTGGATTTCTCGGAGCTTGGCTTGCTTGGCGTTGAAGCCATTGCCGTGGACCCTTCTACCAAGGGTACCGTTTACATGATGGCGGGTACCAGCTATTTTAGCAACGCACGTTCTGCATTCCTGCGATCTAGTGACTACGGTAAAACCTGGGAACTGTTCTATACCTGGGACGAAGACGGCTCTAAGGGCCCGAAGGTAACGCGTTTTGGCATGCACGGTAACGGCATGGGACGCGGTAACGGTGAAGCCCTTGCTGTGGATCCGAATGATTCCAAGAACATGTTCTATGGTACAAGGAACAAGGGCCTTTGGAAGTCTAAGGACAATGGTGCAAACTGGGAACATGTAAATGCATGGACAACTGCAGCTGGTTCCGATACCACATGGAATGGCGCTGGCTTTAGCTTTGTTCAATACGCACCAGGCGATTCCAAGGTTCTTTACGCCGGTTTCCTTCGTGAAGGTACAACAAAGAACGGAACTTTTGAAAACGTTTTTACCTCTACGGATGGTGGCGACACTTGGAAGACTTTGCCAATTCCTGATGCCTTGCGCAAGACCGCAGGCGGTGCCGTTGTTCGCTTGATGCCGCAGCGTGCAGTGATTGCCAAGGACGGCTCCTTTATGGTCGTGACATTCTCTGATGGTGCTGGCCCGCATTCCATGGGTTGGGACGAAGGCTGGGGACCAATTTGGGATGGTTTTGGCCGTGGTGCAGTTCTTAAGTGCGATTTGAAGACTGGTACATGGACCGACGTTTCTCCAGAAGATAACATTGATGGAGAAAAGGGCGACGCCAAGTATGATAACGCGGATTATTCCAAGTATGAGGATTATGAATATATTGCTCCGTATGGTGGCATTTCCATAAATCCAAATGATCCGAATGAAATGGTTGTAACCACGGAAGGTTACACCGGTCCTCAGTTCTGGTACACGGCAACAAGCGATACCAGTGGTACATGGAGTGACCAGTGGGGCTCTAACATTTACCATACGACTGATGGCGGTGCAACTTGGATAGCAAGCTTCAAGTACTATTGGATGGAAGGTGGTTTTTATCCTACCACACAGCAGATGGATGCTAATGGAGTTCCTTGGATGCACAATGGCTCTATCCACTGGGCAGGTAGCGTAGCCATAGACCCGTTCAACCATGATCGCGTCTTTGTGACATCTGGTAATGGAATTTTCCGTACCGATAACATGACCGACTATGTTTACAAGGAACCGGAAAATTCCTGGAGCAGTCCGGAACTGACTCAGAACCAGGTTTGGCACTTTAATGCCCATGGCATTGAAGAAACTGTGCCTTACGAAGTCATTAGCATTCCTGGTGGTCCGCTCATCACTGTTACTGCGGACTATGATGGCTTCCGTCATGAAGATATTGCCAAGTTCCCGACGCATCGTCATTTAACCAATGTCGGTGGTAGCAATGTTTCTTTGGGTTCTACGTGGGGCCTTGCCTATGCGCCAAAGGTCGGTAAGCTTGTAAAGGTTACTGATAGTCGCGCTTACTCTGGCAAGTACAATGACATTCCGATTGATCCGGTTCAGTTCTCTACAGACTCTGGTAAAACCTGGACTGTTGCTACTTACGGTAGCCTTGATAAAACTTTGAAGGGTGGTACCGCAGCAATTTCTGCAGATGGTGCTGTAACTGTTTGGGTTCCTGGAAATTCAGAAGCTAGTGTCTACTACAATTCTAATTCCGCTTGGGCTAAGGTTTCTGGTATTGACAACAATTCGTTTGTTGTTGGTGATCCTGAAAATGCAAACGTATTCTACGCCTACAACAGAACAACAGGTGATTTCTATAAGAGTACAGATGCGGGCGCAAGCTTTGCAAAAATCAGTTCTCCAGGCGTAAGCAACGACAAGAAGTTCCGTGCAATTCCTGGCAAGGAAGGTGACTTGTGGCTCCCGATTGCAGAACGCGATGAAAAGGGGAATCCAAAGAGTGGTTCCTTGAAGCATTCTGTTGACGGCGGTAAGACATGGGTTGAAGTTCCTGGCCTTACCTATTGCGAAGCTGTTGGCTATGGTATTTCTAAGACTGGCGAAGGTTACCCGGCAATTTATGCATTCGGCATTGTTGATGATGTTCTTGGCGTGTTTGGCTCCGATGATCAGGGTAAAACATGGACTCGCGTGAATGACGACGGTCATGAATATGGCGGCCTTGCAAACGGCGAATTCGTAATGGGCGATATGAACACTTATGGCGTTGTGTACATGAGTACCGCTGGCCGTGGTGTTGCTGCACGTGTGCCGAGTAGCTGGAAGATGGGAACATCGACTTCTGGTGGTACTACTGGTGAAATTGATCCAAGCGGTATCGTAAACAAAACGCATTCCAACGTTTCTGTGGCATATCGTCATGGCAACTTGGAATTGCAGCTTGCTTCGGCAAATGCTCGCGTAACTGTATTCGATATGCAGGGCAAGTTGATTTTTGCCAAGTACTTCTCCAGCAATGCTTCGATTCCTTTGAAGAGTCTGGTGCCAGCAAAGGGTAGCTATTTTGTACAGGTAAACAATGGCAAAAAGATTCTCTTTAATTCCAAGGTTATTGTAACAAAGTAATTTTGTTGAGACTCTATTTAAACGGTAGATGAATTGCTAATGCGTTTATCTATCGTTTTTTCTTTTCTATCTTTAAAATTGTAAAACAACACCAAATCGAAGTGAGGATTTATGTCTTTTTCTGAAGAAGCAGCACTTAACTTTAAGAACTTGCAGCAGAACTCCTACCCGGGTCGCGGCATTATTCTTGGCACAAGCCCAGATGGCAAGTACTTTGCTCAGGTTTACTGGATCATGGGCCGTAGCGTAAATAGCCGTAACCGCATTTTCGTTTACGAACCGGAAACAGGCTTCCTCAAGACCAAGGCATTCGATGAATCCAAGTGCTCCGATCCGCATTTGATCATCTACTATCCGGCTCGCCACACCGTTTGCAGCCATATCATTACAAACGGTGACCAGACAGATACCATTTACAATGCAATCAAGCTTGGCGGTACATTCGAAAGCGCTCTAGCAACTCGCGAATACGAAGATGACGCCCCGAACCTTACACCACGCATCTCCGGTATCACATATCGTAACGCTCACCCGACTGTTTACAAGCTCTCCATTTTGAAGAGCCGTAACAACAGCGAAGAAGCGGGTTGCGACCGCTTTACCTACAGCTACGAAAAGGCTCTCCCGGGCTTTGGTCACTTCATTTCCACTTACAAGGAAAACGGTTCCCCGATTCCTAGCTTCAGTGGTGAACCGCAGCTCATGCCAATCCAGGCTAGCGCCAAGGAAACTCTTGAAACCTATTGGAATGCAGTGAATGAAGACAACAAGGTTTCCATGATGGTCAAGTGGATCAACCGCGAAACCTTTGAAGCGGAAACACTCGTCATCAACAAGCTCGGATAGTGACTAGGGTATAGGATCTAGGATTTAGTGGCTAGG
>DCGZ01000041.1:4019-33323 GCA_002314675.1 Fibrobacter sp. UBA1765
TTTCCTCTAGGCGCATAGCGCCGACCCCACACCTAAAAGCACCGAAGGTGCGACCTGATGCCTGTTCTCTGTATTCTTTCTTGCATCTTAACTGTCATCACGAGCCGTAGGCGTAGTGATCCAGAACATTGCCACCTCTGTGTTGCTGGGTTGCTTCGTTACACTCGCAACGACATGGTAAATAACCGTTTCATGGCTTCGCCATAGAGGGTTGAGGCTACGCCTACAACCTACTCACTCGGGCAATGAAAATAAACAAGTTTATTTTCGCTGCCCTCATTTCGGGCGGGATTCTCGCTCGCAAAATGTTTATACAAGCATACGCTTTGCTCATTTTGTGCGCATTCTGCCGGCAGCCTACAGCCGACTGACTGCTAATTTCCGTCTTCTAACTCCTAACACCAGTAATCTATGAACATTGAAGAATTCACCGATCCCCGCGACGGTCGTACCTACAAGCTCGTTGTTGTAAACGACGTGGTTTGGATGGCCGAAAACCTTAATTATCGTTGTGATGGTTCTTTCGCCTATGATAACGATGATACCAATCGCAAGGAACACGGTTTGCTTTATACTTTTGATGCTGCAAAACGTGCATGTCCTAAGGGCTGGCGTTTGCCGACCGAGCGTGATTGGGAAGAACTAGCAAAGAATGCAGGTGGTATTGATAATGCTGCTCTGCTTTTGCGTGGTGATGGTCTAGGATTTAAGGCTACGAACGCCGGGTTAAGGGATGAAAAGGGTGTATTCAAGGCGATGGGGGAGAAGGCTTGTTTTTGGTCTGCCGATTCTGTGGGCCCCTTTGTGAATTGCGTTACCTTGCTAAAGAGTTCCGACGCCTTGTTGAAATCCTTTGGTTCTGCCGAATCTGCTCTTTCTGTAAGGTGTATATTTGAAGGTTAGTTTTAGCTAACTCGCGCTTTGTCGCCATATTTTGCTAATTAGAATGTCTCCGTAAAAAATAAACGGGGACATTTCTGCATTTTATCTTAAAAAATTCCCTTTTGTCTTGATTGTATGTAAAAAAAACATTGGTTAAGTTTTACATTTTGCTAAATTGTAGTCTAGATTGGAATAGTGAACATTTACGATTCTTAAGGAGAATCCAAATGCGGAAATTAATGAAGCTCACCTTGACTGCGTTACCTCTTTTTGCTACGCAGATTATGGCTGGGCAGTCCTATACAAAGGAAGAGGCTATCAAGATCGCTCTTGAAAAATCTTCTGACGTACAGACTGCGGAACAGGAGCTTGTATCGGCCAGGTCTCAAATTGACCAGGCTTACGGTAATGCTTACCCTACAATTACCTTGGATGCAACGACAACTAGAATCTTTGGCTTGAAGGATGTAAAGAAAAAGTCTGATTTGACAGATGCGGCTCAAGCTATGGGTGCGGAACCGTATGCACAGGATGTATTGGCTCCGGCAGTTGATGGCCTTATCTATGGCATGTCGAAGCAGGGGTATCGTTGGCAGTCTAGCGTAGACCTTACGGCAACTCAGATTCTTTATGCGCAAGGTAAGATTTCTACCGGTACGCAAATTGCTAAGGCTTACAGTCGTGTAAAGGAAGTTAACCTTCAAAATACGAAGGACGATGTTCGTTACAATGTGAGTTCATCTTTTGACCAGCTTGTTTACCTGGATTCCGCAATTGGCATTTTGAAGGAAAGTATTTCTCAGG
Source organism: Fibrobacter sp. UBA1765 (assembly GCA_002314675.1). Lineage (GTDB taxonomy): Bacteria > Fibrobacterota > Fibrobacteria > Fibrobacterales > Fibrobacteraceae > UBA1765. The sequence goes on from DCGZ01000041.1 coordinate 5,706, forward strand.
TTGAACAGCACTTGGAATACGTAGACGCAGCTGTCAAGAATGGCCTTGCAACGGAACTTAACCAGGTGCGTGCCCAGATTTCCTTGGACGAACTGAAATCCACTCTTGAAAATACCGAAAAAAGCCGCATTCTTGCTCGTAATGCTCTTCTCAACACAATGGGCATGGAATGGGATGCTGAAGCAGAATTCAAGGGGGAACTCAAGGATCCTTCAAATGGTGGCTTTGCCTACCCGGACACCTCTGTTGCAAACGTAAGCAAGCGCCGTAAGGAAATGGCTATGCTCAATGAGTCCGAAGAAATGCTCAAGATGAACATTGACATTGAACGTGGCGATTACAAGCCTACGGTTGTTCTTGGAGGAAGACTTTCATATGGCAATAACCAGAATGAATTCTACAAGTGGGATGCTCCGGACTGGGATGACAATATTTCAAAGGTTATCTTCTTGAAGGCTTCCATTACGCTTTTTAACGGTATGCAGACTCGAGAAAAGGTTGCCCAGGCTAAGTCTAACCTTCGCAGCACCCAGATTCAGAAGGAAACCTTGAATCGCGGCATTCGCTTGCAGATTGAATCTGCAGCAAATACTCTTGCAAATGCAGAATCCCAGCTTGCCCTTCACAAGCGTCGTATAGAACTTGAAACGAAGAATGTTGAAATGACAGAAGCTGCTTACAAGGTTGGTCGCGAAACTCAGCTTAACTACCTTGATGCGACAATGAATCTTAAGAATGCAAAGCTCAACTATTTGAATGCAATTCTTACCTGGAACAATGCTTACAACGATCTCCTTAAGGCAACTGGAGAATTTTAAGAGGAAAATATGAACAAAAAGCTTATTACAATTATTTCTTTTGCTGCTCTTTCTCTTCTCCTTACAGCTTGCGATAAGAAGGAAGAACAGACTCAGGCTCAAAAGGATGCGGCAACTATTGAACAGATCCGTGCCGAAAAGGGCAAGCCGGTATCTGTCTACAAGACTGCAAATGCAAAGTTTGCTAACACCCGTGAATTTAGCGGCACTATTGAAGGCTCGAACCAGACAACAGCAATTGCAAAGTTGTCTGATCCGATTGAAAAGATCAATGTACAGGTCGGTAGCAAGGTCTCCAAGGACCAGGTTCTTGCAGAATTCGTCTTTACAGGCGATAACTCTGGTTACGAACAGGCAACAGCTCAGATCGAAATGCTTGAAAAGTCCTTGGAACGCATGAAGCAGGTTCAGGCTGCAGGTGGCGTTAGCCAGCAGGATATTGACCAGCTTGAAACACAGCTTAAGGTTGCAAAGATGCAGCAGGAACAGGCTCGCCGTGCTAAGTTTGTTCTTGCTCCTTCAGCAGGTACCGTAATTGAAGTCCAGACCAAGGTTGGCGAAGCTCCGGGTGTTGGTGGCAAGATCTGCACAATCGCAAATATTGACCAGGTTATCTTGAAGCTTAACATTACAAGCAAGGATATCGGCCTCTTTAAGAAGGGTGCTGAAGCCGTTGTTGTACTCAATGGCGAAAAGATCAAGGGCAAGGTTTCTACAATCCCTCTTGCTGCAAATTCCATGACAAGATTTTTCCCGGTTGAAGTTTCCTTCAACAACAAGGGCCGTAAGCTCCTCCCGGGCATGCTCGTTACCGCACAGATCCATGCTGGCGATGTAAAGGGCGTAAGCATTCCGAACGATGCTGTTGTCTACAAGAATGGTATCAACTATGCTTGGATTGTTGACGAAGAAGGCAAGGCACGTCGCAAGGTTATCACCCTCGGCATCGTTGGTGACGATCTTGCTCAGGTTACTTCAGGCATCGAAGCTGGGGAATCCGTAATTGTTAAGGGCGTTTCTAAGGTTAATGACGGCGACAAGCTCCTTATCCAGGAATAATCGGCGAGAGGTTTTATTAAATGATTAAGGCTAGTATCTATAAACCGATTACGATGTTGATGGTCATTTTGACCGTCGTCGTGTTCGGTATCTATACCTACAGTATGATGCCGGTGAATATGCTTCCGAAGTTTGAAGTGCCGGTTGTTACTGCGGTTGTTCCTTATACGGGTGCAACTCCTGAAGAATTGCAGAGTACCGTTGTGAAGCCTGTGGAAGACCAGGTGGAACTTATTGACGGTATTGACTATGTTAAGGTATACGCTCTTGAACACTACGCAATCTTCGTTTTGATGTTCCAGATGGGCATTGACGTTGACGTTGCCGCAAGTGATACCCGTGACAAGATTTCGCAGGCTGCAGCCGACTTCCCGGATGCAGTGGACAGCCCGATTATTTCTAAGGTGGACATTAATGCTAGTGCAATCATGAACTACGCATTTACGGGTCCTGTAAGTTCTACGGAACTTCGCCGCATGGCAGAAGATGAAGTGAAGCCGCTTTTGACCGCTACAAATGGCGTCGCTAGCGTTGACTTGTTCGGTGGTACAACCCGTATGATCCTCGTGGAACTCCACAAGGAAGCCCTTATGAGCCGTGGCGTTGACCCGCTTACAATCATGCAGGTGTTCTCTGCTTCTAACTTGAATTACCCGATGGGTGATATTCACCAGCTTAGAATTAATACTGGTTCCCGTACTTCTGGTAAGTTCACGACACTTGACCAGATTCGTGATCTTGAAATTCCTACATCTAATGGCGTAATTCGCCTTTCTGAAATTGCAACAGTGAAGGATACCGTTGAAGAAGTGAAGTCAGCTTCCCGTTATAACGGTGAAAACTCTGTAGGTCTTGACATTAAGAAGCGTACTGATGCAAGTATCGTGTCTGCCGCCGCCGCTGTCCGTCGCAGTGCAGACCGCATTCGTGCCAATTTGCCTCCTGGTTATAAGCTGAACCTTGTGTATGACCAGTCCGAAAAGGTGCAGGAATCTGTGGACAACGTGATTAGCAATATTGGTATCGCTGTTGTTCTTACTGCTATTATCTTGCTCTTGTTCCTTGGACGTTTCAGTACCATGTTCATTGCGGCTCTTACCATGCCGATTTCTGTGATTGGTGCTTTCACGTTCATGTACTTTGCGGATTTCTCCATTAACGTGATTACCCTTATGGCTCTTTCGAGTTCTGTGGGTCTTCTCGTTACGAACTCCATTGTTGTGCTTGAAAATATTTCTAGTAAGATTGACCAGGGACTTGATCCTAAGGAAGCTGCATTCAAGGGTACAACAGAAATCATGGTGGCTATCATGGCTTCTACGCTTACCAACGTTTGCGTGTTTGTACCAATCGCCTTCATGAAGTCCATTGCCGGCCAGTTCTTCCGTAACTATGGCTTGACTGTTGTGTTTGCTACGGTCGTTTCACTTCTTATTACCTTTACCCTTACGCCGCTTATGGCTGCATACTTGTTCAAGGGTAAAAAGAAGGATGCAAACGGTAACATTATCGAAGAAAAGAAGAGCATCATTGCAAAGCTTTTGAACTTGTTCCCGACAGTGTTGAACGGTTTCCGCTTTGTTTATCTCAAGACTCTTTCCTTTGCCCTTTCAATTCCTGGTGTCATTGTTCAGTTCCTTGCTCTTGTCGCAATCATCTTTGGTACGGGCGCTCTTGCTACCACGCTTTCTGTGGAACTTATGCCTAAGGCTGACGAAGGCGTTATCAAGATGACTGTTAAGATGCCGTCTGGTACGAACATCGAGACCATGGATGGCGTGATGAAGACCATTGAAGAACGTATCAAGGGTATTCCGGAATTGCAGCGTTACTACTTGACCGCTGGTGGTGAATCCGGTATGTCTTCTACAAACTCCGGTACAATGCGTATTACCTTGATTGATGAAAAGAAAGGCCGTACTCGTTCTACCCAGCAGGTTGTAGATTCGCTCCGCTATGTTCTTGCAGACATTCCTGATGCCTACATTTCTATGAAGCCGTCCAGTGCTTCTGAAATGGGTAACGGCCAGAACGGTGATATTACTGTTGAAATTTCTGGTTTTGACGTTGACTCCGTGAACAAGGCTGCAGAAATCGCATACGCGAAGATGTCTGAAATGCAGGGTCTTACCGAAGTTCTTTCTACTAACGAAGCTGGTAAGCCTGAAATCGCGTTCCTCCCGAACCGCATGGCCCTTGCTGACTATGGCATGGCTTTGCAGTCTGCAGCAACGGCAGCATACATTATGACTAGCGGTCTTGATATCAGTACATTCACCGAAGATGGTGAAGAATACGATGTCAACCTGCGCCTTGCCGAAGAAGATCGCAACACTCGTTCCAAGTTGCTTGACTTGCCGATTTCTACACCGAAGGGTTTTGTTCCTATCAAGACCTTGTTCGACACAAAGACGGTCCAGGCTCCTACCCAGATGCTTCGTAAGCGTAAAAAGCAGCTTGTTGAAGTTTCTGCAAACTTGCTCCCGGGTTATACCTCTGGCCAGATCATGGGCCAGATTGGCAAGGAATCTGCAGAATGGGAAGGCATCCCAGATGGCGTAGTTGTAGGCTTCGGTGGTAATGCCGACATGCAGAACGACATGATGAGAGAATTCTCCGTAGCTATCGTTATGGCAATTCTCCTCACGTACATTTTGCTTGTCGCATTGCTTGAAAGCTTTGCACAGCCGTTCGTGATCCTTACCACGATCCCGATGGGTGCTCTTGGTGTGCTCCTTGCATTGGTGGTCACTCGAACGCCTCTTTCCATGATTGCCTTTATGGCTATCGTTATGCTTATTGGTGTGGTGGTGAACAACGCTATTCTTTTGCTTGACGAAGCTAACGCGCATTTGCGTAAGGGTGAAATGGGGCGTCGTAGTGCAATCCTAGAATCTGCAAAGAACAAGTTCCAGCCAATCGCTCTTTCTACAGCGGCTTCCATTATTGCACAGCTCCCGCTTGCATTTGCTATCGGTGGCTCCTCTGCAAAGACTACCCAGCCGATGGGTATCGCTAGCGTTGGTGGCTTGCTGGTTTCTGCAATCCTTACCATGTACCTCGTGCCGACCTTCTTCTGGTTGCCGAACGCTCTCTTCCACAAGGTTAAGAAAGCTGGCGGAGCTGTCAAGCGCAAGGTCATCAAAAAGTAATTCTTCAATTTTCGAAGAAGAATAAAAAATCGGAAGCTGCCTAGGCTTTCGATTTTTTTTGTATAAAAAAACAGAGAACAAAATACCTGTTCTCTGTTTTCTGTTCTCTATATTCTAATCTTAGAACAAGCCTGGAATCTTCATGCCCTGGGTAAGTTCGTTCATGCTGGACTGGGAAGCTTCATCTTTTTTCTTTACAGCAGAGTTTATTGCTGCCATAATGAGGTCTTCAAGAGCTTCTACATCGTCCTTGTCGACTGCATCAGGGTTGATTTTAACCATTGTCAAAACGCCTTGGCCATTCATAACGACCTTGACCATTCCGCCACCGGCTTCGGCTTCATAGCTCTGAGCCTTAAGATCGTTCTGTGCCTTAACCATCTGGGACTGCATCTTCTGCAAGTCCTTGAGCATTTTTTGCATGTTCATGGGATTTCTCCGTTAGTTGTCATTTGGTACTTCGGAAACGCAATCTTGTTGTAATTGCCTTTCCTTTGGCAGGCGGCGTGTGCCTAGCCATTCTGTGTTAAAAAGTTCGTGCAGCTTTTGCAGGCTTTCATCCATTTCGAAATCCTTTTCGTATGGAGTCTGCTGGCGCTTTGGGCGCATTCCGCCTTCGCTTGGCCCTGCCAGGGTAACCTGCAAAATAATTTGGGTGTTTAAGTAGCCTTCAAGCTTTTGAACCAGCTTATCTTGGAATTCAGAATTGCCGGTAAATTGCTGGAATGGCCAGCTTGGTGTTCCATCGAGCTTTGAACGGAATGTCAAGGTGATTGGGAACGGATTTGCGTCAATATTGTCGGTACTGATTGTCGAACCTTCAAGAGATGCTGCAAAGAGCATGTCTCCGTCATCATTGATTCGCTTTAAGATTTCGCCCCATGCAGAAAATATTTCTCGGCGCGTGTAAGTTTCGCTTTCTATGACATCTTCAAGGAAGGCGTACATGCCCTGGACGTGTGTCGGAGGCGGTTCTAGCGGGCCTTCATCGAAACTCGGAGGTTCTGATACGGGAGCGTCATCAAAAATCTTTAAATCCTCAAGAGAAATATCTTGCGGATTCTGTACAGGTTTAGGAGCAGCCTTTGGTTGAGGAGCTAATTCAGCTAATTTTTTTTTTGCCTCGCCAGAGGCGGGGTTTTGAATCGCTGCAAGAACCTTGCGTAGGTCTGTTAAATGGTCGAGCCAGGCCATTCGTGCAAGTGTTGTTTCTAGCAGCAGGCGAGGGTTTGCACTGTAACGCAACGCACCTTGAGTATCGGTAAGCATCTTTGCGATACGGAGCAAGTCTCCGTTGCCAAGGGATGCGCCCGCAGACTTTAAGTGACCGAACAATTCTTCGGAAATGTTCAATGTTTCTGGGGTTACGGAACCCACGCGAATATAAAGCACATTGCGAAGGAACTTTGCAAAGCCGTCAAGGAACGGGCCGTATTCGACACCGATGGAGGCTGCCTTTTCAACCATCAAGAAGCAGTTCTTGATATCGTGGTTGCCGATTGCGTCAAGCAAAGAAAAGTAAAGTTCGTTTGGCGGAATGCCAAGTACCGAGCGTACTGATTCCGCCTTCATTTCGTTGCCGGTAAATGCGTAGGCCTGGTCAAAGTAGGTGAGCGCATCACGCATGGAACCGTCGGCCTTTTCTGCAATAATGGAAAGAGCCTCGTGGTCCGTTGTAATGGATTCCTGGTCGCAAATGTAATTCAGGCGTGAAATGATTTGTTCCGAAGTAAGACGCTTGAAGTCAAAGCGCTGTACGCGGCTAAGGATTGTCTGTGGAACCTTGTTTACTTCGGTTGTTGCAAAAATGAAAATGACATGGGCAGGAGGCTCTTCAAGGGTCTTGAGAAGAGCGTTGAAGGCGCCTGTCGAAAGCATGTGGACTTCGTCGATAATGAAGACCTTGTACTTGCCGTTCATCGGTGCGTATTGCACATTTGCAAGCAAGTCTCGGATATTGTCAACGCCAGTATTACTTGCTGCGTCAACTTCAAGAACATCCATGGAACTGCCGTTCTCGATTTCTTTGCAGCTAGCGCATTCGCCACACGGGTGGAGCGGGTCGCCACCGGCGCAGTTAAGTGTACGTGCCAAAATACGTGCGGAAGTAGTTTTTCCAACGCCGCGGGTGCCGGTAAACAAGAACGCATGGTGCAGTCTGCCGCCCTCGATTGCATTTTGCAATGTCTGGGCGATATGTTCCTGACCGACCATATCCTGGAATGATTTTGGACGCCACTTTCGGGCCATTGCCATGTAAGCCATGCTTACAATATAGTAAAAAAAACAAGGACCATATTTATTTTTGTACAGATTGTTCTAATGTATCTTAAAAACGTGTCTATTCTGGCAGTTTACCGTATTATCATTTTTTGTTGATGAGAAAATTTTTTTTCTGATGATTCTTGGGAGTATTTTTTTGTTTTTTTCTTGATGAAAATGACTTTTTTTTGGTATTTAAGGCTTTTATTTTTTTTTGATGGAACTTTTTGTTTCGATTGTGTAAGAAAACGTATTTATTTGCGACAATTTTAAGACGGTTTGTCGGAAATTTATGCAAAATCAATTGTTTTCATCTTGAATAAATTATAACTTTGTGTGTAACAAAATGATATATGGCTTGTTAGCTTGTAATATAAGCCAAATGAAAATGTAATAGTTAAGGTAAATGTAAATATGGTAACGAATATTTTGCTGCGAATGGTCCATATAGAGATGCTCTCTTCTTACCAGACAAGAGACATTATGGATTTTATTCATTCTTTTGACAAGTATGATTCCTCGGAATGGGATCAGATTTGGTTTGAAGAAGGCCAGTTACCAATTTCTACGCACCGCATTTGGATTGACGGGCTTGTCCGCTGGTTTAATATTCGCGGCATTAATACAACGAAATTTCTAGATACCATGGTGAAGCGCCTTGAAAAATCCGAAATTATTCCGGCGCGTCCAATTTTACGTTCATATCTTGGTTTTGTATCCCAGTTCTACACATGTAGCGATATTAGGGAACTTTGCTTGCAGCTTTTGCCAAAGCGTCAGGCATTCTTAAGCAATGCGACCGTTATTAAGGGAAAGGACAAGGGTGCTACACGTAATGATTTTGTTGTTATGAAATGTAAGGACGAAGAACGTCTTGCAACAAATTACATGCCGTGGATTAATTTTATTATTCAAAATTCGCCAATTTTCTTGAATGCTCCTGCATTTGAAGATGTTAGCCTTTGTGCCTCGCAAAATTCCGCAGTTCTTACCCTTGACGGTCGTGCGACTGTAGATATCGATGGCAAGATTGTAAGTGTAAATGGCAAGGCTATTGGTGAAGTCGTTCCTTTTGCAGATTGCCTTAAGCGTAATGAAATTTCATGGGATAATGATTATGAACAGACCATGGAATGCGTTCATATCAAGGAAAACTTTGTAGATGAAAAGACTGGCGTAACCTTGCTTTATAAGGATTGCTACTATGGTGCCCCGGTCAATATTTCAAATGTCACTTACAAGACGGGTGTTAAGGTCGAAGATCCTATGGCAAAGCTTTTGTCATCAGTTGTTCGCCAGGAATTTGATGTCTGGAAACCGCTCCAGCACGCCCACGAAGACTTGCTTGGTGCCTTGAACGATTCTGTTTCTGTTATTTACTATAAGAGTGACGATTCGATTTCTGTAAATACAAAGCACTTGATGCGAAATGTGCCTGCCCGAATTCTCCGCAATATTTTGCGTGAATATTCAACAACGGGCCGTGAAGAATATGAAAATCGCGAATTCAAGCGCGATCCAGAAATTTGCATGGACCCGCTCCGTCCAAATTTTGAAAGTCGCTTAAACCGTGTCGTTGCACATCTTGAAAAGGTTGCCGGTTTCTTTGAAATTGAACGCCATTGCCGTGGTGGTTTCCGTTTTGTTCCAAAGTGCCGCATCAACTTTAGGGAAGAATAAGCAAAAAAGGGCGAAAGGTAAATCCTATAACAACTTTATCATTGCTCCCCTCCTGATAAGTTAGAGGTTCTGTAGCCCGTTTTGCCTTTTTTAAGCTCCTCTGTCGTACGACAGGGGAGTTTTTTGTATGCAATTTTTCTAGTTTTTGTAGAACTATGAGATTTTTTGCCATATTATTGTTTTGCTGTGCGCTTGTCTTTGCCGAAAAGCCTGCTTTTGAGTTCGTGGCGTTCCCAAAGTTTAGTGCTGCGGAACTTTTTGCGGATTTAGACAAGGTTGGCAATAATGGCAACTGGATGGAATATGATCGCAAAAGTATCGAGGATCCTTCTGTAAAGGATGTCCTGAAGAAGTATCCTGATTATAAGGCTGCTTGGGGAATTGCCGAAAAGGGGAGCGTAGCCCGCCTTGCGGTTCTTTCTAAAAAGCAGGATAAGGAATATTTGAGCGTTTTTAATTTGAAGGGCTTTGACGCAAAGCCTTATGCCCTTGTTCTTAAGGATACCTTGTATCCAGAAGTTATTCTTGCAGATTATCGTGGAATAGCCGAAAATCTTTTTGCGCATCGTGATGACCCAGCATTGAAAATACAGCTTTTTAATAAGGGACTCAAGTTTACCTACGATAAACCGGATGCAATGCCATTGCGTTTTGACGAAAGCTTTAAGAATCGTTCCTCTGAAGAAAAAAGAGAAATCGTTTCTGAATATGTGGATTTTTTTAAGTATGAATATTCCTTGATGGTTCGTGCATTTGTTCAGTCTACACGCGGTATTTTTAATTGGCAGGCTTGGCATTGGTACATGCCGGAATGGTATGGTAGGTATTTTATTTCTAGTGAAGAGATCCAAGGCATGCTTTCTTCTTATGCTAGGCCAGCGATGTTTACGATCTTCAAGGCAAGAACTGCGAAGGACGTTCTTGTTGAAATGCGTACAGATGGAAACGGCCATTACGAAATGAGCATAAATAACCCATAGTAGATATTATGCGAATTTTAGCTTTGATCCTATTGAGTTTTGTGGGGGCGATTGCCGGTGTTGTCAAGGATTTGCCAACGAGTTTTGTGTATGCGGATTCTGTGAGGGACTTTGCTGGCGGAGAGTGCTCTGACGGTATCCAGGTAATCCCTGAAAATACGGTGTTGAAAGATGGCATGCCTTATAGGGTGTATTCGATTGCTGTACCTTCGAATAGTAAGCCCTTGGTATCGGTCAAGGATATTTCGTTACAGCCCGTGGGTAAGCTTTGCTCTAGCGATGCTGTAAAATTTAGGTCTGCTTTCGCTACTTCACCAATTTTGCGTGATGGCCTATGGATTTCAAGTGTCTGGGTCCCTGTTTTAAAGGGCAGTTCGAATTCGGCTTCTGTACGAAAATCCTTTGAACTGTCGGTAACCTTTTCTGGAAAGGCCATCGGTTTTAGGCCTGGTAAAAGGGCTCTTTCTAGGGTAATTAATACTGGTGCCGCTTCCAGGTTTGGAACTGAATCGTATGCAAGGGCCCTTCGTAAGAGTGCGTCTGACTTGTTTTCTACGGAATGGCTTGCACAGTTTGTTGTTGGTGATAAGGAAATTGCAGGACATTCCGAAAATGGCCTTTATGGAGTTTCGTATAAGGATATCCAGACGGCGATGAATGCTGTCGGGGGAGCATCAACCCTTGATGGTATTCGCATAAAGGACTTGCGCTTGTTTGGCGCTTCGGCAGATACACTTCCCGATGTTCTTTCTAGTAGTACAGCAATGCTACCAAACCATTTGCGCGAGATTCCGATGGATGTCGTGGATAAGAACGGAAACAATATCTTTGATTCTGGGGATTCGCTTTATTTTGTTGGTTACGGTACTGCCCTATGGAAACGGTTTGATCTTGAAGATAAAACTTATGCATCAAGTCCAATGGAATATTATTTTTCAAATTCGCCGTATTCCTTTTACCAGTATTTTCAGCTTGGGGTTCTTTCTACAGGGGAGCCGTTACGCTTAAGTAGCAAATTGCAGGCTCGTTCTGGTGGAACTGTTATAAAGCCGCTTCGCTATGTGCGTGCAGAAAAGGATTTACTATTGCGCGATACTTTTTTTGGCCGTGCAGAAACGGGAACGTGGGAAACTTCAAGCGGCAAGGAATGGTTTTGGGCATGGAATGTTCCTAACGGTACAACGACCTTGAATCCTGGTGAACTTGCATTCTCTTCGACAACGACTCTTGATGGATTCGTGGACAAGGGAACCTCGTATATTGCCGTTACGTTTATGCCGCACCGTTCTACATCTTCTTCTGACATGGGCGAGGGGATTATCCAGGTTAGTGATCTTGAATTATCTGGCAAAAGCTATGTTGAAAGAATGGCCGGTATAAATTTTTCTGCAACCGTGAATGGAACTGTTGTAAAAGATTTTGTGTTGAGTGCAGCTGGCAACTTTGTTTCCAAGATTTCAAATTTGAAAAAGACTGGGAATTCTTACCAACTGTCCATAATGCCCGGAGGCATGAATTTTGATCGTTTTGATGGCTATTCGGTTGCATACGAATGGAATCCGCAAACGGATAGTTCCGACTGGATTCTACCAGGAAAAAAATCCGGCTTGATTAAAGTGCCGGTTCAGGCAAAGCGCGAGGTAATGAAATTTGAAAATGGAGTTCCCGTTGGTTTGCTTCCTGTGAAGGACGGCTATGCCGTTGACAGTGTTTCGCTGTCTTCTGATGTCCGTTATATGATGTACAATCCTGAAAAGGTTAATTCTTTAAAGGTGTCTGCCATGCAGCCGCGTAGAAACGGCACGTTGGCACGGCCAGAAAAGATATCTTCGAATACGGAATATCTTATCATAGCTCCAGAAGCATTCCAGAAGCAGGCTTTGGACCTTGCTAATTTCCGCTCAAGTTCTGAAGTAGCCTTCCCGTTAGCGACAACCCTGGTTTTATCGGAAGATATTTATAGGCTTTATACAGGCGGATCGATTTCGCCGATTGCCTTGCGAGATTATATAGCGTATGCCCGTTCCATTTGCCCAGACCTAAGGTATGTGCTGATGGCAGGTGCGGCCCATTTTGACTATCGTGAAAAGAAGGCTGGAATACAAACGCTTCGGTTGCCTCCTTTTGAAAAGGAAGATGCTGTCGTTGAGGATTTTTTTGCCGTACTTGACTCTGGTGAAAGCGTTCGTTTTGGAGATTACGACCTTGACTTGTCTGTAGGACGCTTGCCGGTAAATTCAACAGTTGAATTCGAGAACTATAACGAAAAGGCTTTTGCCCATGAAAAAAGAAGCATCATGGATAATGGTAAATGGCGTAGCACAATTTTGCTTGCTGCAGACGATGCCATAAATAGTTCCAAGATTGATCCACAGCAGCACACGACATACATAGAAGGCCTTTCTTCGTTGATTGATTCTGTATCCAGGAGCAAAAACAAGAAATGGTATCAAAACAAGATTTATCTGCTTGATTACGAAGCGGATGCATCTGATCAAAAACCAGAAGCCGCTCTAGACTTGCAAGACGCGGTAAATCAGGGAACTCTTTTCACAATTTATTTTGGCCATGGAAACCTTACGGACTGGGCAAGTGAAGGGCTTTTGAAACCTTCGTTCCTTACAAAGTTTAATAATGACGGCTTGTATACTATTCTCGCTTCGTTTTCTTGTTCCCTTGGCCGTTTTGACATGGGGGATGAACATTCCTTGTCGGAACAGTTTGTTCAAACTGCAGGGCGAGGTAGTATCATTTCTATAGGAGCCTCAAGAGAATCCTATGGGTCAAGGAATACTCGTTTAGCCAAAAACTTTATGTATCATGCGCTTGGCGATTCTGCTGTGCGTATAGGAGATGCTTTTATAAGAGGCAAGGGCCTTGCGTTTAGCTCTTATAGCATTGACAGGTATAATAACGAGCGTTATGTAATTCTTGGGGAACCTGTAATTTCGATGCCTGTAGAGAAGGCCAAGATAACTTTTGATACCGAAATTGATTCAATACAGGCCTTGGATAAAATGAAGATATCGGGCTCCGTAGATGGGGTGAATAACGGAAAAATCTATGTGAGCCTTCAGGAAGGCCCGCGTTCAAAGTATTTAAGCTATGAACCTGCATCGTCTGATTCTGTACTTGTCCGTTATGAAGGTTCCTTGATTTATAGCGAAGTTGCAAATGTAAAAAACGGTAAGTTTGCCCTGGAATTTATTACGCCTCGTAAAATAACCTTTGGGGATAGTACTGCCGAAATTTCTGCTTATGTTTATTCCAATGAAAATCCGTTTGTTGGGCGTTATTTAAAATCAGATTTGTTGATTTCCGGAATGTCTAGTTATGCGGATTCTATTCATGACAAGGTTCCTCCAGAAATTAAGATTACTACCTGTTCTCAGGGAAGTTCGTCTCCATTTGCCGACAATCAGAAGGTTGTTCTTGAAACCCCGGCATGCTTGCAAGTTACCGTTGAGGATTCCACGGCAATCGATTACAGTACAGATGCCGACGAGGGAATATCCTTTGAGGTCCTTGATGTTGCATCGCCATTCCATCCGTATCCGTATGTGGAACAAAGTGCAAGAAAGGCCGTTGCTAAAATGACATTCTCTGAAAATTCGTATCCGGCAGGAACCTATTCCTTTAGAGTCCGTGCACAGGATATTTTAGGCAATGTTTCGGTAAAGACCGTACAGGTGGAAATAACGGAAAAGCTTAAGGCGGGCCTTGCCGATGTTTTCAATGCGCCAAACCCAATGGGGAAAAAGGGGACGACCTTTTACTTTAAGGACTTGGCTGTAGGCCGGAACGCAAGCGTATCTATTTTAATTTATAACCAGAACGGTCGCTTGGTTAATCGTCTTGATAATGTCAAGTCGGGAATAACCACGTGGAACGGCAAGGATTTTTACAATCGGACACTTGCAAACGGCTTGTACCATTATGTTGTAAAAAGTGAAGTCCCTGCAACGGAGACTTCTAAAAAGAAAACCTTTACAAAAAAACAGAAACTGATTATTTCGAGGTAGTTATGGACTTGAGAGAAAAACCAGGAATCTTGCAACGCTTTGGCGAAATCATTCTTCGCTTCAGGCTTGTGTTTGTTGTCGTTTTGGCAATTGCGTGTGGAGTTTTTTTCGCTGGCTATACGGAGCTGTTGACATTTGCCCTGGCAGTTTCTGAAAGCATCGGAATGCGAGTCGCTGAAGGAAACTTCTTGAATCTTTGGCCATGGCTTTTGCTTTTTGTTTCGGCCCTTGCTCCATCCTTTTTGCTCGGCGGAAAAAAATCGGGCTTTACCGCCCTTGCGCTTTGCATTTTGCTTCCGCTTGCGTTTTTTGCCTTGCAGGGATCAGAAGCTATAGTGCTTCCTGTTCTTATTGCGCTTGCAATCGTTTCTCTTGTTTTGCTTGTCGTTCTAAAGCATTCTTTTGGTTGTGCCGCATTCCCTGCATTTTTGTCGGCTGTAGGCTTTGTTGGAGTTGTCGGCAATTTTTCGCTATTCTCGTCATCTCGCCTTGAAGTAGCCACATACGTTACTTTAATTGTTATCGATATTTTTGCAGTATCCCTTATTGCAGGAACGGAACTTTCTTCGGGAGCCCCGAAGAATGGCGCTCTTCTTGAAGGAATCAGAAAACAGTTCTTTCCTGCAATTGTGACTGCGCTCCTTGCGGGTATCTTTTATACCGTTTATGGTGCTGATTATAGTGGCGCGGCGATTTTAAGGCACGCCCTGCTAGCTTTGCTTTCTATTGTATTTTTCTTTTTCCTTTCGCTTCCGCTTTTGACTTTTACTCCTTTTGCGCGCTTAAGGGCAGAGAAAAGAGAGATGAATGTTCCTAGATCTACAGGAGTAAAAAAGAAATAGACTTTGGAAAAGGTTGTTTTACGCAAGTTTGAAAGTATCTTTTTTATAAACTTATTCCAACTTGGATTATGAAATTTGCGCTTTTTATGACAAAATGTCTTAAAATAGGGCAAAATAACGTGTAAAACAGATCTTTCAAAGAATCAACCCTCTTTATTTTATCTAGATTAATGATGTAATTTGAAGGATTATTATGTCGTCTATTAATTTTGCCACTAGAGAGATTAGTTGTAAGGTAGTCTTTTATGGTCCTGGCCTTAGCGGTAAGACCACGAACTTGCAAGTAATACACCAAAAGATGCCGCAAGACAAGCGTACTGATATGGTGTCACTTGCGACTGAAGGCGATCGAACCTTGTTCTTTGACTTTTTGCCATTGAATCTTGGCGATATCAAGGGCTTTAAAACAAGATTCCAGCTTTACACTGTTCCTGGCCAGGTCTATTATAACAGTACCCGTAAGCTCGTTCTTCGTGGTGCAGACGGCGTTGTTTTCGTAGCTGATTCACAGCGCAATCGCCAGGCGGACAATCTTGAAAGTTTGCAGAACCTTCGTCAAAATCTTCAAGACTATGGAATGAATCTTGATGAAATGCCGTTCGTGCTTCAATACAACAAGCGCGATATGGAAAACGTAATGACCATTGACGAAATGAATTCTACGCTTAACCTTACGGGCGTTCCGGCATTCCCGGCCACAGCCCATAACGGTAAGGGTGTTGTTACGACGCTTAAGACAATCGCAATGCTCGTCATTGAAAAGTTCAATGTAAAGCAGGGAGCTCTTCGTCAGGCTGCAGAACAGCATGCTACAGGCGTCCATGATGTTTCTGTACAGGGTGAAGGCGTCAAGGTTTCTGCTCCACCAACAAATATCAATAATCCTGGTGTAGATGCAAAGCCTGCAACAATGCCGCAGCCACAGAATCCTGGCTCTCCATTCCGTATGCCTTCTTTTGCATCTTCTCGCCCGACCGCGACCCCAGGTCAGCAGCCGGGAGGCTTGTTCCAGAAGCCTGCCGCATCTCCTTTTGGCCGTCCGGCAGCAGCCTCCCCGTTCTCCAAGGTTCCTACTTTTGGTCGTCCGGCAGCGGCTCCTATACAGGAATCTTCTGACGACGAAATCGAGTTGCGCCCTTATATTCCTAAGAAGAAAAAAGAGGAAGGCTAATAGTTTATGGATTTTACCGTTTATTCAGAAGAAGCTGCCAAGGTTGCACGTTTGCTTCAGGCTTATCGCGTAAGCGCCAAGGCTGACTATGTTGTGCTTTGCCATCGCAGCGGTGCTGTACTTGCAGAAGCTGGTACTCTTGCTGGCGATGCATCTCCACTTGCATTGCTCAGTTCTTCTGCTTTTGATTCGGCAAATCAATTTGGAACTATGATGGGCGACGGCAAGTTCAAGGCTATTTCCTTTATGGGTGACCTTCGTTCTGTGTATATATCGCCAATAGAACCAAGCCTATTGGTTATTCAAATTTTTTCAACTGCCATGCCATCTCGTATTGCTGAATTTACTCGTGTTCTTATAGACAAGTTGAATGATGCTACTCCGGCATTTATGTTGGAAGCAAACAGCTTGAATGGGTAGTCTTG
Organism: Fibrobacter sp. UBA1765; assembly: GCA_002314675.1. Classification (GTDB taxonomy): domain Bacteria; phylum Fibrobacterota; class Fibrobacteria; order Fibrobacterales; family Fibrobacteraceae; genus UBA1765. The sequence goes on from DCGZ01000041.1 coordinate 22,117, forward strand.
TGACTGCTCCAATGTTTTACAGACAGCTTAGAAAGACAACGGCCCTTTTGGTCGTTGTCTTTGTTGTTTTCTTGATTCACAGACTGGTTGTTCTTTTATCGCCAGAGGCAGTATCGGTGGATGCTGAAAATGTGGATGCCGACATGCTTGAAACGGCAGAAAGCGTTATTTGCCATAACATTGTGGGTGGAGCCGCATTTAGCGTTGATTCCGTTTTTAGAGAAAACGTCCGCGTATATTTTTATTCCGTTCTTGACAATTCTAGGGACTCTTCAAAGCAGTATCTTCACAAGTGGTACAACGGCCTTGATACGATCTTTGTTGTGCCTTGCTTGCGCAATGGAAATATTTGCACTAGCTATATAAGTCCCGACAAGGTCACCTCGGGGGAATGGAGCGTAGACCTTGTTGATGGCAAAAGAATCCTAGATTCACGGCAGTTCGTTGTAGAACGCGCTGACTTTTAGGGGTAGAGCCGGATGCGTAAATTTGCTCCGGTTTTTTTGTTTTGGGCGATCGTGCTTTCGCCATTCCTTTGCTTTGCCTTGAATGTAGATTCACTCCCCGTTTGGAACGAATCCTTGGCCGCAAGGGATGCTATTGAGGCAGTCTCTGCAGATAGCGTACCCGATACACTCAAGCTAGAAACAAGTGGCTCTAAGACAATTTCTGTGGCTGTAGGCGACGGTGGTACCGAAATGGACCAGGAGCTGCATTTGTCTATGAAAGGATATGCTGCAGAAGGGGTTTATATCGACGCCCTGCTTTCTGATGTAGGTCGCTCCGCTGGTGACCAGAGTACCGCGACATTGCAAGAAGTGGACCAGGTGTACTTTAGGGTTGAATCAAGGCGTTTGCTGCTTCACCTAGGTGACCTGGACTGGAAACAGAAAAATTTGTCGCTTTCTGGAATAGAACGCTCTACGCTTGGTGCCATGGTTGGATTTAGAACGGATTCTTCGATAGTGCGTGCTGCATACGGTATTGATGAAGCGGAACATTTGAATGTAGTTATAAATGGCGTGAATGGTCAAAGGGACGGCTATGTTATAGATGGGGCGTCTGGATTTTTATCGGTCGTGCCGAATTCAGAACGAGTGTACTTGAATGGCACTTTGTTGGAACGAAATCGCGATTACGTATTGAATTATGCCGGTGGCGTTTTAGATTTTAAAGGGGACATAATTCCTGGCCTTGGTGATGAAATCCGGGTGGAATACGATGCGTACAATTCCGGGTATGCTTCTAACCTGGTTGCCGGTGAAGGTCGGTATAGGAGCAAGCATATTTGGCTTGATGTAGCCGGGTTCAAATTGCAGGATGATGTGGACCGTTTGAAACGCGGCTCCCTGGATTCTATGGAATACGCAATGTTGAAACAGGATGATGGTAATGTGTTTGACCGCGCAGATACAATGCCTGAGCTTAGCCGTCCCAAAAGCTTGGAACGGGCGGGAGCACGTTTTAGGGCGGCCTATAACAATGCGTATATAGATTTGGAAACTGCTTTTAACAGGCGTGATACGAATACGGTGTCTAAGGAGATTAAAGGCCCAGAGGGGCTTGCGTTACGTTGGAACGTTCAAAGCGATAGTTCCTATAACTTGAATAATTTTCCGATAATGCTTGGGCTTTATGGCAATTATTATGAAGACGGCTTTGACGCTTCAGAATATCAGGGAAGCGATCGTGACTGGGATTCCTATTTGTTGAAAGAGGAATGGGACTTGGATTCTTTAGGGCTTGGCATGGGGCGGCGCCATGATGAACTTACCATGAAAGCTAGGTTGAATTCGGGCCTTTTTGCAGGTTCCGTTGTTGGCTATAGGCAAAGTACGCAAGATTCGGCGTGGAATGCGTTTAGGTTGAAAACATTCCTTGAACATCGTGGCAAAAGTTCTTTTAGCAACTTGGCCTTTGTTCATGTTCGTTCCGAGGACTCCTTGTCGGGAAAACGCTATCAGGGCTTGTTGAACTCGGAATACAGGGATGGCTTTGTAAGGCCGTTTGCGAGCGCGGATTATGCCTATTGGGAACTTGATGATTATGAACACGAACGTTTGCGCTTTAAGCAGGATGCGGGCCTATTGTTTGTTGGCGATAATTATCAGTTGAAGGAATCTGTTGGCTCCTGGTGGGAACAGGTTGCTGAAGGGAGTTCTTTTGAAGATTCCTTGAAACAGGTTAGCTGGACGCAGAGTGCAAATGCAAACTGGCGTTATTTAAAGCTAGAACATTTGTTGCAATACAAGCATACTGAGCTCATGGAAAGCGGAAACGCCAATACATGGCTTTCTAGTCAGCAGTTGCATGGCGGTAATTCTGAAATAGGAATCGAAGGCTCTTTGCGCTATGATTTTGGCCTTACACAGGAACAGCCTTATGTTGCCATATACAAGGTTGTCGCTGCAGGTACTGGCGATGTGATGTATGATAGTGCCACGGGTCAATTTATTGAAGGCGTTGATAACGGAAATTATGTTTATGAAGGAATGGGGCGCAGTGATTCCCTGAAGGCCGTGGAAACATCAAATGCGAGCGCGGAGTTTAATTTAAATATTACGCCTGCAAGTTTGCTTGGAATTCGAAAGGGTGTTTTGCGAGATCTTACCTTTGGTATAGAATATCGAGGCGAAGCCTACGATACTACCGGTGAAAATGTATTTCTTCCTCCTTTTACACCTTCTGAGGCCCGTGATTTGAGTAGTGGCCTGTATTTTGTTGAAGGCGATATTGGCTGGAGTATTCCAAGCGGAATTGTCTCTTTGCATTATTACCCGGGTAATGCGTTTGAAAAAAAGAATCTTTCTTATAAGTATGAAGAGGATAAATATTGGCATAGGGCGCAAGGCTTGTTTACTGGTCGTAAAGATGAAACGTGGAAACTGGAGGGGCTCTATGAAGTGACTGACTTGAATTCTATTGCAATCATGGATTGGAAAATCTATGAGGGGTATGCAAGTTGGCGTAGGGAATTGCCGTTAGGCTTTTTTGTTGAACCGGGAGCCAAAATACGGTATGGTCAAGGCGAAGAATCTGAAGACATGTTTGAAGCGTTGATGCGGGAAGGTGATCTTAAGGTCGGATACCTGAAAGAAGAAAAGGTTGATGCCTCGATTTTATTTAGTACGATTAATTTGGATTCTGATGTAGATTATCTGCCATATCAAATGATGTCTGGTTATGACGATGGCTGGACTTTTAGAATCGAGGCATTTGCCGAAATGAATTTGAGTAATTTCTTTACGTTATCGTCTAGGTACATTATTCGTTTTGGCAATGCGGAAAGTCGTAGATTTCAAAAATGGACAATGGAAGCGAGAGCGTATTTTTAAACAGTTGGTTCCCAAAGGTAAGATGTGTTAAAGATTTGGATGACGGCATTTTTATTCAAAGAAAAAAAACTCACGCAGTTTGTACTGCGGGGAGCGATTCTTGCCGTTTTCTTTTTTGCAATGAATGCATTTGCCTTGCCTGGTTCTAGTATTATTGTTGAAGGCGATTTTTCTGATGCAGAAAAAGAGGAATTGCTGCATGCAGATTCCGTTGATAGAATCTCTATAGAAAATCGAATTGTAGCTCGTCTTGAAAATACAGGATACCCTGCGGCGCAAATTGTAGAAGAATCTTTAAAAGATACCTTGAAGATAACTTTGCGTAAAGGCGATGGCTATGTTTTTGGAATGCCAAGAAATGGGGTGAAGACAAAGAGCTCGAAAGAAGTTTTTGCAAAATTAACCGGTATAAAAAGCGGCGCTCCATTCCAGAGGGATTATTTGGTTCGTGCTACAAAGAAAATGGAACGGACTGGGTATTTTGTACAGTTAAAGGATCCTGAAATTTATCGTGATCAAAATCGCAATAAACTTGTTCCATTGTTTTATATGCAGGATGCAAGCTTAAGCTATGCAGAAGGTATTGTAAGCTATTCTAGCGAAGATGATTCGTGGGTAGGTTCCATTGACGTGTCTTTGAAAAACTTGTTAGGAACTGCAAGGGACTTGCAACTGCAGGGCTCTACTGGCGATGGCGAACATTACGTTGATTTGCGTTACAAGGAACCGTGGCTTTTGCAAAGTGAATGGAACGGACTTGTGCGAGGAAGTCTGAAAGATGATTCGACTTATACAGATGCTCATTTGCAACTAGGCGTGGAACGTGCTGTAAATTTTGAATGGACATTTGCATTGCTTGGAGGCATTGGGGGAGACTACTGGTCTTCTACAATAGAATTGGGGTATCAGGATTTGGATTCGTATATATTGCCCCGCCATGGGAGGTCTTTTGAAACATCGTTGAATTTTAAGCGTTCCAGGGATTCCTCGCAATATATTTTAGCCTACGAGGCTGTTGGGGAAAATTATGTTCCTGTGTATGGCAACATAATTGCTAGGACTGCTTTTGCTGGAGGGTATCTTTATCCAACGAATAAAACTTTTGAAAATAGGGACTTGTTTAGCCTTGGTGGAGTGCGTTCCTGGAAGGGTTTTCGTCCAGATTTCCTGAAGACTCGCGCTTATGGAAATGTTGAATTTGCAATTCGTTACCAGGGCTTGGAGCGTACTGCCTTTGAAGCTTTTTATGAACCGGGTTTATACCATGGTTCAAGACCGTTGCATGGCTGGATTGCTGAACACCAATATGGCCTTGGAGTAGTTCAATACAGGGACTCGTTCTCAGTTTCTATTTATTATGCGCTAAGGCCTGGTCTTTCTGCCGGAGAAGGATTTTTGCATTTGGGCGTGAAAACGCTCTTTTAATTCTTAATTTTGAATTCTTAATTCTTAATTATTTTCAATCGGAGTCTTGCTTGGTTGGCCTGCAATTTCGCGAACCAGTCTTGGAACCAGATAGCCTGGCAACTTGCGACGGAGGCCTTCCATAATTTGAAGCGCTTTTTCATCGCTTACTTCAAAGTGTGCGACACCATTGGCGTGGTCCAGCTGGTGCAGGTAGTAGGGGAGCACTCCGCAATCAAAAAGTTTTTCTGAAAGCTTGGCGAGAGTTTCTGCAGAATCGTTTACGCCCTTTAATAGTACGCTCTGATTTAAAAAGTGAATGCCGGTGGCTCGACACATCGCGATGGCTTCAGGGGTTTCTCCTCCAAGTTCGTTTGCATGGTTGGTGTGCAAGACAATCACTTCGTTAAAGCGCCTGTTGAACTTTTCGAATGTAGGCATGTATAGTTTGATTCGTTCCGGTTCTGTAAGTGGAACACGCGTATGAATGCGAATTGTCTTTACGGAATCGTATTTTGCAGCGCTTTCAAAAATTTGATCCACCATAGCTGGTTGGGTCATTAATGGGTCGCCACCAGAAAGAATGACTTCTCGGATGCTGCCCTTTTCTGCAAGGTACCTGGCTAACCGCTCTGGCAAGTCGCTTGGCATAGTACATGTTTCATTGCGTCTAAAGCAGTACCTGCATTTAACGCTACATGCAGAACCTGCTATCAAAAGAATTCTGCCTTCGTATTTTTGCTCTATCCCGGAATCTCGACCTGCAGAACCGTCTCCGACAGGGTCGTCACAAAAGCCTTCGTGAACCTCGTGTTCCAGAACGGTTGGTATGACTTGCCTTAGTAATGGGTCGTTTGCATCGTTTTTCTTGATTTTTTGTGCGTACGAAAATGGTACTCGCATTGCAAAATCGGGCTCTGAGTCGTAAATTTTTGAGTCTTCAAGGCCAAGATAGTCTAGAAGTTCATTTTTTCTTAAGAAAACTTTTGAAAAATCGCTCATAAAATTCTAAATTTTTGAAAAATTTCAACGAGGATAATATGGGTACTGTAAGCACCAACGAATTCCGCAAAAAGTTAAAAATTATGGTTGATGGTCAACCATGGGAAATCATCGACAACCAGTTTGTAAAGCCAGGTAAGGGCCAGGCTTTCAACCGTGTCAAGATCAAGAACCTTGTAACCGGTCGTACACTCGAACGTACCTGGAAGAGCGGTGATACCGTAGAAGAAGCTGAAGTAACATTTGGCGAAATGACCTATAGCTACAACGATGGTGCCAACTGGTACTTCATGGATAGCGAATCCATGGAAATGGTTGAAATCCCTAAGGACGCTTTGAACGGTAACGAAGTTTGGCTCCTTGACGGTGCAACTGTTGAAGTTACTTGGTGGGATGGCAAGGTTATCGACGTTATTCCGCCGACATTCGTTGACCTTGTTATTACAAGCGCTCCTCCGGGAGTTGCAGGCAACACTGCAAGCGGCAACGTAATGCGCCCGGCAATTCTTGAAACCGGTGCTGAAGTTATGATTCCGCTCTTCATCGAAGAAGGAACCAAGATCCGTGTTGATACACGTGATGGTTCTTACCTCGAACGTGCAAAGTAATTTGCAATTCTGATTGAAGAAAGGCACCCGTTAAAAACGGGTGTTTTTCTTTTTTGTACAACAGGTACGAAAAAACTCCCGCACCACTGGTGCAGGAGCGTTTTCTTTATTCGAGTTTAAATATTACGGCATGCGTGTATAAACTTCTGTCTTGCCGCCTTCGTCGTTAGGAGCGAATGGGCTGAAGTTTACACCTGTCATGTTCAAGGTTGCGTCAGTTGCTGTAGCTGTAACATTCATTGTTGTGATATGGGTTGTTACGTTATAGGAACCGTTACCGCCTGCCATAGGAAGGAAGCAGTCCTTCATCTTAAGACCGTCGATCTTAAATACGATAGTGCTTGGTGCTTGTACTTCGTATGTACCGCTGAGCATTGTACCAGGGCAGTATGTGTGGGTTGGTGCAGCAACTGCTGGATTGTATGTGAATTCGTTCTTTGTGAATGTTATGGAGCCTTTACCGGCATTGCCAGACGTGCCTTGGATGTCTGAAAGATTCCAAGTACCCTTAAGGCAACCAGAAGAAAGGCCTTCGGCACAGCTGGAGCTCTCGGCACTTGTACTGGAATTGTCACCACATGCAGAAAGTGCGAATGCGCTGATAAGTGCGGCAGAAGCAAGAATGATTTTCTTCATAAAAAACCTCTTTGTAATTTTTAAGTGAATATAGCATAAATTTTATTCATGCGAAAAAGGATTTTAGGCTAAAGTTGTAATATTCACGTAACATTAGAAAAACAGCAAAAATGACTTGAATAATAAGTTGCTTTTATTGAGTTTCTTTCTATATTATTTAATAACAACACGGGGGTGCTCTGGTTTGCCTCAGAAAAACTATTCGTTTTTCTTCGCTCTCCGAGCATCTTGCTATCGCAAGATGGCCTAACAGCTCCCACTTGGTCGCTGTTAGTCGACAGTTCCTGTCTCAACCAGAGCTGGGAATTGTAAGCTTCAGGGGGTGCTCTGGTTTACTTCACGAATGCTACTCGCATTCGTTCACCCCTTACGGGGCTGACGGTCTAATAGCTCGCCAGCTCGCTATTAGTCGACATCCTGTCGAACCCAGAGCGACAGGAAAACAACACGGGGGTGCTCTGGTTTCGACAGGGTTGCTGAAGCGTTGGTTGCATGCCGAGGTCTCAGACGGGGGCACTCGTTAAAAAGTCTGAAAAAAAATAAGTGCTAACGAAGAATACGCACTCGCTGCCTAATTAATCGGCAACGCCGGGTCCAGTCCCCCTCCCATGGAGATTGAAACCCGGTCGCAATATGGGATAGGAATCCGTCATACCTTGGGACGGTGCCCGAAATTTACAAGGCTGGTTTGGGCTTGCGCCGACCTTCTTGGGCGTTAGTTCTAGCGAGATCTCAAGTACGAAGGGAAAGCATGTAGTAGCCCGCGGGGACGCGGCTTTGGACAGGAGTTCGACTCTCCTCACCTCCACTGAAAATCCTCGGTCGTAAGGCCGAGGATTTTTTTGTAAAATTTCTTGCTGTTTTTTTTGCTTTATTTTATATATAAATGAAAAAAGTATTGGAGATATGTATGGATTCCTGGATCTTTGTGGCGAAACCACCGCAGTATTCGTTTGATTTGACCTATTTATTGCATAATGAAAAAAAGTTTAAAGGCGATTTTTGGCAACTTAATGAATTTGTAAATAAGGATGGAATAGGCTCGATTTTTAAAACTACGGAAAAGGGAACGTTTTCATTTCCTGCCTTTAAAAATGTTTCCATGGATCTATGTTTTTTTCAGTTAAGTGGCATCGCTGATGCAATATTGCGGGGTGAGCTTCCTGGCAAAGAATTTATGAATTTTTTAGAGGGTAAGGAAGTTCGGTTTGTTTTGGAATGTAGCTTTAGGTTTGATAAGTTTGTAATTCCTAATCAACAAGTTGCGAAACAGGCTGCAAAACTCTTGGTTTGCAACAATGGCAGGTATTTCTCTGTAAGCATGGAGAAATCCTTAGAGAAATATGTAGAATTTTCTATTGATGAAAATACAGTAAAGGTTGTTGATTTTAACATTACAGCAGAAAAAAAAGATAATTGTCGAAGAGAACTTGCTCAATTTAGTGTAGAATTTTGCTGTTCATATAAATTGAAGAATAAATCTAAAGATTTGTATAAGGCTCTTGAAAAAGGACCACTTTCATTTGGAAATAAAGGTTCTCTGTCGTATTTTGATGCTGCTAAAACTATAATAAATCACGCGTCATCCATTTATCTTAACGCGGGAAGAAGTGAGCTCTTATTTCACTGTGATGGACCTCAGTATATTGCTCTCAGACCAAAGAATCAAGAACAAGCCGATGTACTTTTTGAAAAGGACTATGAAATTAGTGAGTGTGATGCTGCAGAAACAACGAAGAAGCTTATGTATGTAATTTATGCTTATTACCCCGCATGGAAACCTAAAAAAACAAGCTTACTGCTGCGTGATATTCATTTGAAAGGAGCTGATGATCGTGGTGTTCATTTTGGCTTGAACTGGAAAGCAAATGAAATTTATGATTCCAAGTATATTTCTAGAATGGAATCTATTTTAGCTTCTGTGGAATCTGTTAAGAAAAATAAAGATGGATTTTATTTAGATACAAAAATTTTGGAAAAGCGTTCAGTTTCTATAAGATTGGAAAAAAGTTCGATGATTCCAGAATTGTATGATCTTGGATTTGATGATCCTGCGTTTTTGAGAAATCAGAAAAGAATTGAACGCTATCTAGAAAACTTGAAAAAAATTTTGAAAGCGTTATTAAAGTTTAGTAGGGAAGTTGTTTGGGCCGATGGTTCGGAGCATTCTTTTGCGGTTCTTGCAAGGAACGCTGTGAAGTATGATCCTTTAACTTTTATTAATGTTGAAAATTCGTCTGTAGCAAATTATGCAAAGTCTCTTTTAAATGGCTGTTTCTACGGAGATACTTTAGTGTATTACGATCCAGAAAAAATCTTTTAAAGAAGTTTCGGGAGTAAGCTACTTACTGATCTCTTGCAAAACATTTTGCTTGAGCTTTGAAAGGTCTGTAGCCTTGTCGCGCTTGTACTTGAGTTCCTTGTCAAGTATGGCAAGTGTCGGTAGTACTGTGGGATGGTGCACTGCAAATTTTGTGGCGTGGACAATGCCAAGGCTTTTATAGAGAACCTTGGCTGTTGCCTTGAGATCTTTGCATATTGTATCGGCAGAGTCAATACTTGCGTTTGCCGAGGTGACAAGGTATGGCACGTGGAACATTTTTCCACCGGCGTGTAACATTCGCAAGCTGAAATCGGCAAGTCGAAGTTCTTTTGGGAGTGTATTGTCTAGGTGACCGGTTCGCTGTATGATACGCCTAGAAAATGCTGCTACGGAAAAGTGGGGGGCTGCGACAAAGCGGAGCTCGGCATCGTTTGCGATTTCGCTAAAACCCATTTTTTTGTCTAGCTTTAAACCATTGTAGAATTCACCATCGACTGTTCTTATTCTTGGAGCGAAGGCGTCTACCATAGGGAAGCCTGCAATGCATTCTGCAAGGCTGTTTAGAAATTCACGATTGATATTGATTTCTGGAGTAGAGAATATGACCCACTCCGCTTCGCTTTGTTCCAAAAACTCATTGATGTTTTCGCAAAAGAACCATCCGAGATCCTTGTCTGCAAATGGAGGCTCCGTTTCTTTTGACGGTGATACGAAAACATCAAACTGGCGCATAATTAAAAGCTGAAGCGAACTCCGATTCGGTGTTCTGTGCCAATCCCTTGGGTCAGGTAGGAAAATGCGTAGTCAAGTGCAAGTGGACCAAGCGCATAACCTAGGCCAAGGCTGAATAACCTTGCCTCGTTTGATTCTCCTGGGCGTGAATTTGAAGCGAAAAGTTCCTTGGCATCGCGGCTCAGGTCAAGCCAGGTGCGTGTAAAGCCTCCGCGAATAAAGAAATACTGGCTTAAAGAATATTCTGCACCAAGGTGCAATGCGGATTCGGCGTAGCGCGGGAAAGAGCTTTCGGCATAAAGAGCAAGGCGTGGAAGGGTGCGAGGCTTTAAAAAGCCGGATATTGCAAATACCTGTGCCATTGCGTATGTTTCGTCATCATTGTCGTCTACATAGTCGCGAATCATGGCTCCAAAGTCGCGTGCTGCGATTGTTATGCCGTAGAGCCTGGATTCGGCAATCCATGAAATGCCCCAGTCAAATGCAAGCCCCATGGCCGTTCTGTCATTTTCTTCGCCACTGAGTTTGTCTGTAGCAAGCTTTATGCTTGCACCGACGTTAATGTGCTTGAGAGGAACCGTTGCTGAAAGAGCTACGAGCTGGCTGAGTGGTTCGTGCGTGACTCCGGTTTCTTCGCCATATTCATCTATGCCGTCAATGCCGCCGTAAGAAATCCAGCCATAGCTTGCCTGCACCGTTATTGTAGAAAGAGCTCTTGCGTATGTGATAAGGCCTTGGTTTTCTGCCAGGTCTCCCGTTTGCCAATAGATTGCTGCCGTGTTTTTTTTGCCGTCCTGGAGTCTAAGTGCGGCCGGGTTTAAAAGCGTAATTCCAGGATCGCTGGTCTGTTCTGCAGCATTGGAATGTTCCGTTGCGGTGTTACGCGGGCTGTGGAATGTGCTAGAAAATGAGAAAACTTCTTGACCAGCCTCGTGCCTTTGGAAATAGGCGAGAGCATCAATAGAGCAAAAAAGAAAGCAAATCAAAAAAAGTTTTAAAATTTTCATAGATTGTAATTTACAAAATAGAAAATATTTACTATAATCGTGCACTTGCGGTAAATACTAGGGTTTTAGCGCATAGTGTTACAATAGTGTGATAAAACAAAATAGAAATATCCCGTGAGAATACGGGATATTTTCTTGTATAAAGAAAACTACCGGCTAG
>DCGZ01000094.1:0-10577 GCA_002314675.1 Fibrobacter sp. UBA1765
GTAGAAATCTGCGGGCTTGCAAGAATTTCTGTAGAAGCGTCACCCATCAAGTTTGCGACTGCAACTGCCAGGCGGTTGTCAAGCACGCTTGCAGAAATTGCTGTAGCGCCTGTACCGGAGGCAACAGAGGCGGACTGGCCGTTAGCAACGAAAGCAGCGCTTGTTCTTGTGCCAGTGCCAGGAGCACCTGTAGTGGCTGTACCCGGAGTAAGCGTTGTAGAGCCCATGCTTGCACTCCAGTCAACACCAAGTTCGCGGGAAAGGTCGCTGCTTACAACGACAAGCTTTGCAGAAATCATGATCTGGAGGGTTTCCACATCAAGTTCTTCAAGAGCCTTTTCCATTTGAGCGATGCTAGCTTCTGTATCGTAAACGATCAAGGAGTTTGTACGTTCAACGGTAGTAAGCTTACCACGATTAGACTTCATGCTTTCGAGCACGCGAACAAGTTCATCGGCCTTTGCATGCTGGATTGCAAAATTGCGGCGAACAAGAGGAGCCGCGGCCTTAGCCTGTTCCTCTGCTTCTGCCTTCTTCTTTTGCTTTGCAAGGTAAGCGGAAGAACGCTGGATCGAAATGTACTTGTCTTGAACAAGCCAGGTCAAGTCGTACATTTCGCAAATAATGTCAAGGGTTTCTTGCCAGGTCTTTTTAGTGACCTTCAAAGACATCTTACCCTTAACATCAGGGGCAAGCAAAACGTCAATACCGGCCGTAACCGAGATGGAACGGAATACAGCTTCGTAATCAGTATCAACAAAGGTAAAGTTATACAACTTTTTATTTGCTACTGCAGTCCCCTGCTTTTCAGCAGGAGCTGGCTGCGAAGGTTCCTGGGCAAACGACATAGTCGCGCTCAAAAGAACAGAACCAAGGAAACATGCTAACTTTTTCACTTTTTACCCCCAAATTTATCGGGCAGACCCATAGAATAGCGACGGCTCACACCAAACTCCTGAATAAGGAAGAGAACGTCAGTTTGTGTAATTTTAAGAACCTTTCCATTCAGCACCTTGTCACCTTCCTTAATGGTGTAGGAATTTGCTGAATTCTTCACGTCAGAAAGAATTGCCATCGGCTGGTCAGATTCCCAGATAATGCCAACAAGTTCGACCTGATCGATATTGATGCCTTCTTCAACAAGACCCTTGACATCTACGAACGGATCGCGACGGCCAAAGGAACTATACATGACCCTGTCATCACTATCAAAGGAAATAGGCTTGCTTTCGACAGCTTCGCCCTTTTCGGCAGCGAGCTGCTTAAGGCGTTCTGATTGTACAGCAGAAAGTTCATCACGGAATGAAACGGCGCGCTTGTCTACATAACCAATGCGTGGGCCGGATTGAACCTTGTGGAACAAACCTACCGTAGCAATGCTTTCAAGCTTTTCGCCAAAAGTCAAGCGAGCAAGTGCTGTAGAATTTTCATTCGGACCTTCATAAAGTTCAATTTCATCTGCGGTCACAATGAGTTCACGAGCAAGAGCTGTCAAGAAGAATGCCTGGGCGGCAGATACCGGCTTCTGGGAATTCTTCTCATAGCGATTTGCGAATTCGTCAAACGAGGCCGGGAGAACTTCTTCGGTAGGCTTTGCCCAACGGCGTGTATAAATCCCTGTCGGTAGAGCCTTCCAGTAGAGGAATCCTTCGGTAGCTACAGATTCACGAGCCTGCAAAAGGAGGGCTCCACCACGATTCTGTAGAACAGGACGAACGCCTGCGCTCAACTGCAAGGTCAAGCCTTCCTTGGTCCAGGTAAGGGACTTTACAAAGGAACCTGCATTCACCTTCAAGACAGGGGACTTTTCCGGGCCAAGAACTGCAATCGTTACAGTATTCTTCTTTTCAGAATACACCACGTTCGAAAGGGAAATTGGCGAAAGCATTTTCAATTCAAACTGGTCAACACCGAAACCGACAACGGATGTCATCTCGGATACACCGTCAATCAAGGCAGAAACTGCCTTCATGGCCTTGATAACAGAATCCCTGCGAGCCTTTTCTTCCTTGGCGGCTGCAAGGGCCGCCTTCTTTTCTTCGGCGGCGCGGAGCTTTGCTTCCTTTTCGGCATTAATCTTTGCAAGCTTTTCGGCCTTGGCTAAGGAATCCTTGCGGGCCTTTTCTGCCTTGGCGGCTGCAAGGGCTGCCTTCTTTTCTTCGGCGGCGCGGAGCTTTGCTTCCTTTTCGGCATTAATCTTTGCAAGCTTTTCGGCCTTGGCTAAGGAATCCTTGCGGGCCTTTTCTGCCTTGGCAGATTCGAGGGCTGCCTTCTTTTCTTCAGCTGCACGGAGCTTTGCTTCCTTTTCGGCATCAAGCTTTGCCAGTTTTTCTTCCTTGGCAGCAGCAAGAGCGGCGACTTCGGCCTGCTTCTTTTGACTTGCCGCAATGCTAGAAAGCTTCCAGGACTTGTCCTTGGAGACTGGCAAGGAGACCTTGAACTCGGAACCCTTCAAAACAAAGGCATTTTCATCGGAATCTACGGAATTACCGGTAGTCCATTCAAACTTAAGCAATTCTCCCTGCTTTCCAGATTCCTTAAAGACCCGAACGTCCTTAAGGCCACTTGCAGAAGGATCAATTACAAATGAGCCTTCACCAAGAGCAAAGCTACTTTGAGCAAAGGCTATAGTCCATTTGCCTGTTGCCGCGTTGTACTTCTGGAAAAATCCCGGAAGATTTTTGTCGCTCGAAAACTTGAACGTAATATCGCAAGACTTCTTTCCGCATGCAAAGGCAACATCCTTTACCTGTGCAGAAAAACCAAGACCGGCAGCGAGCAAGGTAGAAAGTAAAACAACTTTTTTATTCATTAGTTCTTTCCTCCCCTCTTCTTACCCTTTTGCGGACCAGCTGGAGCTGCGACAACATTCTTAGATGTGTAGGTAGTCAAGTTAAAGGATACAGAAATCGTAATAGGAGTCCAACCATGGGATTCAGCCTTCTGCAATTCGGCAGCAATGCCAGAATAACGGTTAAGACGCAAATCCGTAATCAAAGTCGGATAATTGAAGTTTGCAATTTCTGCGAACAGGTAACCAAGCATGTGATAACCGGAATTCACGACAATGGAATAACGGTTTTCAATGTAATGTTCACGCTCGGACTTGCCTTCCGGATTAAACTTCTGAATCTGGACACCAGAACTACGAAGCACAGAATAAAGATCCTGCAAACGGTTAGGCACACGTTCCTCTTCAGGGAACATTTCCTTAAGGCGTTCAAAGTCCGCTTCGGCTTCGACCAACTGCATTTCAAGTTCTGCAATGCGCTTCTTTTGGCTCACGATTCGCTGGAGTTCCCTGTTCGCATCGTCAAGTTCATTGTTCAAGCGCTGTTCTTCTTCAACGAACGGATTCCAAACATAATCGTACAGGTAATACACGCCGCCAAGGATCAAAAGAACCATGACAAGCGCATAAATAGTCTTTTTGTCTTTCCAGTCAATGTTCTTCATTACTTTGACTCCTCAAGACCAAGGTTTTCACGGATGCCGGCACGCATCGTAAAGGTAAACGCGTCTTCACCATCTACCTTCGAAGTATTGATAGTAACAAGAGTTACAGAAGATATGCTAACCTGCTTTTCGAGCTTGACCATGTATTCTGCAACTTCTGAGAAATCAAATGTAGTGCCACGCAATTCAATGTCATTTGCACCAGACTGCTGCAAAGAAGAAAGCCACATGTTTGGAGGCAGCACAGAAGAAATGTTTTCAAAAAGAATCACCCATTTCTTTTTGCTTGTCTGGATAGACTTCAAGGCATTGCGCTTCTGGGTAATCACGGCAAGCTTTGCGTCAAGATCGTTGATCTTGTTCAAGAGCGGGCGTTCCTTTTCAACTTCTGCCTTAGTCTCTTCAAGACGATGCTGCAAATCCCGCTGAGTCACGTCAACGTAAGTCATAAGGGAATATGCACAGAACGCAAAGAGAATCATGGCAAGGGTCGGCCAAACGATACGACGGTCGACAATCCAGCCGAGGTTCTTTTTCTTTTTGCGATATTCTGCAGGAAGAAGGTTGATTTCTATGCAGAGAGAGAGTTCTTTATTCTTTTTTGCCATTAGAACCTCCTCATAGCAAGACCAAGTGCCGATGCATAGATATTAGACAAAGCCAAGGAAATTCCATTTTCACCAAGGACTGCAGGGTCGCAAGTTACAGCGCGGAATGGATTTACTGTAGAGGTCTCAATGCCAATGCGTTCTGACACATAATCACAAAGGTTTGGCAAGCAGGCGCCACCGCCAGCAAGCAAGATCTTGGCTGGCTTGGAGTCACCGCCTTCATGTGAAGAGAAATAACGAATGCCAAATTCGACTGCGCTGACAATTTCTTCGTAAGCCATCTTGAGGGCGGCTTCAACTTCTGCTTCGGAGAAGCCGTCTACACAGCCGGTATCACCAGTCAAGAAGATTTCGTGACACTTTTCGACATCAATATTCAAGTGGGAAGCAAGCATGCCGGCAACAGATTCAAGCGAACCTCCGGTCATGGTTCGGAACGAATGGAAATACCCATCCTTCAAGAACACTGCATTCATCTTCTTTTCGCCAATGTTAAACAGGGCGACAGTCTGCTCCGCCTGGTCCGGTTCGATCGTTGCTGCATAGGCGTTAGCCATGCCAAAGCAAGCGATATCAATGCAGCTAAGCTTTTTATCGAGAGTTTCAAAGAAACGAGCCCAGTTATCAAGTTGGACGCTTTTAATAGCTACGACCACAATGTTCACTTCGTCCTTGTTGCGAGACACGATGTGGTAGTCGAGGGCATTGTCAGGGTCGTCGAAAGGCGGCTTTGCCTGAGCCATCTGCAAAATGAATGCGTCTTCCTTAGCATTCTTAGGCACCTTGACTGTCATCTGGTCCACAAGCACGCCTGCGGCACCGTTAATGGAAATGACGTAATCCGCCTGTTCCAGATCAAGCATGTTACGGGCAAAGAGCTTTGCCAAGGCATCATGTAATTTTTCAGCATCCTGAATGTTGCAATCCACAACAACGCCTTCTGGCAGCGGCTCTAGGTCGGCCGTCATAACCACATGCGTACCCTTGTGGGAATGCTGCACGCGAACGAGCTTAATGCTGTAATGCCCTATATCAATACCAATAGTCTGGCTATCTCCGAGAGCGCGAGCAAGAAAACTAGAACTCAAAATAAACCCCGCTTTAAAAGCATATACACTAATTCTACCTTATAAAAAGCCAAATGTCAACAAGAAATTTCGTTAAGTACTTAAAAATCAAGTGCTTAAAGCCTCTTTTGGCGTTTCTCGGTGCCTTCTGACCTCAAATATATACTGCAAAACCTTTTCCTGGGTCCAACCGAACTCTCCAGAGAATTCGGCGGAGTGCAAAATCAGATTAGGATAACGATCATCTTTTCTGGAAATGTTACGCAGAATTCGGATTTTTACATTCTCCTTACCGTAACTAGGCAATTCAAAATCAATAAAGATTTCTGTACCAAATTCACATTGTCGATCTAGGCCGACAAGAATACCGCCTGCCGAAAGGTCTAGCAAACAACCAAAGCCGGTAGAGCCATCCCTATAGTCAACAACAGCATGGAAATCGACACTTTCACGAACCCAGCGACGCAACTGGAACTTATCAATTTTAGATTGGTGTTCAAATAGGATTTGGTTCGAGGAAACCGAAAAGACTGTACAAACAGCTGTATAGATAGCATCTCCAGGCCTAATCCAACGTACTGCAAATGTACGGCCCTTTTCTACATCTGGCGGCAAAGGCGATTCTGAATCCAGCTTAAATATTTTTTCGTCAATCGCAACAATCTTCATTGGCATTTCAGATTTTTTTTGAAAGCTGACCTTTACAACAGAGTCTTCTTCTAGCTGCCTTGTAGATATAAAGGGAGTGTCCGGATTTGCAATAGTAAAGCCAAGCTTACGGCGCAAACCGGTTACTGAACCAAGGGTGATATCACGAATCTTGTCAAGATCCCGGTATTCGTAAAAACGGTTGACAGCATCTTCAAAAAGGTGTGCCGAATTAAACAAGGCATCCATGTTAGAGAAAACGGAACGCCTTACAAGCTTATCCATGGTATGGCATTCCTTTTCAGAAAGGCCATACTCAATACACTTCAATTCAAAATCTTCCTTGCCAAACATTTCTTCATGATCCCTTCGAACTTCATTTCGGTGCAATTCCACCAAAATAATAAGGAACAGTACCATAAGAACTACAGCACCGATCCAAACCAAGATTATGGGATCTACAAAATACATGACAAGGAGTCTTTTAAATCAGTTGGTTAGTTAACATGAAACACGCCGTGGATATAGCTACCCACTATCGTAGACGGCAATTCCTTGCCCACAAGCGGAGAATTGCAGACATGGCCAGCAAAGTCGCTTTCGAGAACCTTGCGAGGCTTGTTTGGAGCAAGGATTACAAAGTTTGCCGTTCCTCCGATTTCAGGAACATAAGCCGGAGTATCTACGCATGCAAGCTTTGCAGGAGCAGTCGAAAGCAGTTCAATTGCACGGGCTTCGCCAACACGGGAAGAAAGTTCGTTCCAGATAGCCGGGAGTGCAACTTCCAAGGAAAGCGCGCCAGGCACGGAATCTTCGAAGTTGACCTCGGTGTCTTGACGGAGCACCGGAGTGTGGTTCATGCTAATTGCATTTACCGTACCATCTTCAATGCCCTTCCAAAGAGCTTCGCGATCTGCAGCGGAGCGGATTGGAGGAAGAATGTGGTAAGCGGAGCTCAATGTTTCAAGGCATGAATCATCAAAGAGCAAGTGGTAAAGGTTTACGTCGCAAGTTACATCGATACCATTCTTGCGGGCATTACGAACAAGGTCAAGCGTTTCGCCGCAAGTAACTTGTTTGAAGTGCACAGGGACCTTAAGGAATCGAGCAGTTTCAAGAACTGTGTATGCAGCGATTGTTTCTGCAATGCGAGGGATGCCCTTCATGCCAAGCATATCGGAGTATGCACCTTCGTGAACGCAACCGCTCTTGCGAAGAGTCCTATCCATTGGCTGGAAGAAGAAGCGCTTGCCGGTCATCTTGCCATATTCCATGGCAAGGCGAAGGAACCTGGAGTGCGGGATAGCTGCATTGCCATCGCCAAAACCAATAACGCCCTTAAAGTCAGCATCTTCGTCATCGAGGCCAAAGGCAAGCTCCATCATTTCAGAAAGGCTGTCTGAGCCAAAGTCCTTGCTGAATGCACCAAGGAAACGAATCTTTAACTTGGAGTAATACGCATCCTTCAACAGGCGATCTATTGCAGCAGAAAGCTTTTCTGGATCGTCGATCGGGTTTGCAGCACTTTCGTAAAGGCCACCAAAGAAACCACCACGATGCATTGCGTCTAGGCCATCGTTAAAGGTATAGACATCGTCACGGAGCGGTTCCATAAAGTCAATGCCAAGGCCAAAGAGAGCAGGCATTACAAGAGCGCCGGCGCAGTCAAGAACTTTTGTTTTTTCAGAGTCCAGGTCTTCTTGATTGCAGAAAGAGAACTTGTTATTTACAAGGCCAACGCAAACGGTTTCACGGTCTTCGAACTTTTGACCATTCCAAAGCTTAACATTTTTCAATACGACCTGATCGAAATCAAGAGTAGAATGTTTTTTACGCATTTTCACGACCTCCAGCCAAAAGGAAGAGTACGGCCATACGAACTGCAACGCCGTTTGTTACCTGATTAAGGATTACAGAGTGCTCGCCATCGGCGATATCGGAATCAAGTTCTACGCCACGGTTGATTGGACCCGGGTGCATAATGATCACCTTGTCCTTGCAGCAAGCAAGGACTTCTTCGGTAATGCCAAAGAAGTTACGATATTCACGCATGCTAGGAAGCAACGCGTCATCCATACGTTCCTTTTGCAAACGAAGCGCAATCACTGCATCTGCATCGGCGACAGCCTTCTTTACATCAGTTTCCCAGCTAACGGAACCAGCTAGTTCCTTGTACTGCAAAAGTTCGGTATTGCGAGGGACCAGGGTACTTGGGCCACAAAGTGTAACGTGAGCACCCATGGTGGTCATGCCCCAAATATTTGAACGGGCTACGCGGCTATGGCGAATGTCACCGATAATGGCAACCTTCTTGCCTTCGAGGGTTCCAAGCTTTTCTTCAATGGTAAGCATATCCAGCAAGCCCTGGGTCGGGTGTTCATGCGCACCATCGCCTGCATTCACGACAAAGGCATTGCTGTGCTCTGCAAGGAACTTAGGAACGCCAGTGCCCTTGTGACGGACAACCACGGCGTCAATCTTCATGGATTCAATATTACGGAGCGTATCAAGGAGGGTTTCGCCCTTTTTAACACTGGAACTTGCCGTGGTAAAGTTTACCGTATCGGCAGACAAGCGCTTTTCGGCAAGTTCAAAACTTGTGCGGGTTCGCGTACTGTTTTCAAAGAACAAGTTCACTACAGTCATGCCGCGAAGGCTCGGAACCTTCTTGACAGGGCGTTCAAGGACTTCACGGAACTGTTTTGCCGTGTCAAGAATCTGTCGGATATCAGAGCGAGACACGCCCTGCAAGCCGAACAAGTGTTTGATTTGTAACGCACTCATTTTTCAACTCCAACTAGGTAAACTGCATTTTCTGGATCGGTCGGTTCAACATGCACACGGACTTCTTCGCCCGGAGCAGTCGCAATGGTAAGGCCAGCGCAATCAGGCGCAATCGGCAATTCACGGCAACCACGGTCAACAAGGCAGCAAAAGCGAACTGCACTTGGGCGACCAAGTGCAAATACAGCTTCCATGGCAGCTCGAACGGAGCGACCAGTATAAAGGACATCATCTACAAGCACGACCGTACGGCCTTCTACGGCAGGTACGTCCAAAATACGCATTTCAGGATTTCCGACACCCTTTCTGTAATGGAAATCATCTCGATAGAAAGTAGCATCAATAGCGCCGGAGCGAACTTCCTTGCCGTAATGCTTTTTCAATTCCTCGCAAAGGCGCTTTGCAAGAGGAATGCCCCTTGTAGCCATTCCAAGAACAATCAAATTTTCTGAATCCGGGTGCAGGCGCACGAGTTTCAATGCCATTTCTCCGATAGCAAGCTCCATGGAACGGGCATCAAGAAGCTGTCGGATAATTTTGCAATCGTCTTTCATATAAAAGTCCTGTTCAAAATTCCGAGAGTTGAATTTAGATTATTCAAGACATCGGCGTGTTAGGCTACGCCATTTTTGTGCGCTAAATACACGATGGAGACAGATTTTTGAAAGCAAGAAGTATCAAAATGGTATAGAACACTTTCAACAGTTTTAAACGACATTTGTATTTTATTGAATTTTCATTCACCCCCTATTTCTAAATTACTATACGGGAAGTTGCATTTGCGCAAATGCAAGCCCCTTAAATTTTAATGAGAAACTACCAAGGTAATACTATGAGAAACATCTTTAAGGAAATCGGCAAAACAGAAAGTGAAATCAACGCAAAGCTTGACAAGGCCTTTGCACAGCTTTTTGAAGGTAACAAGGAAACCGAAACAGTTTGCTTTGATGCAAACGACAAGATGAGTTACATAGTAGATATCGCCCACGACGACATTCGTTCCGAAGGCATGAGTTACGGCATGACTATTGCGGCCCTCATGAAAAAGCCAGAGCTTTTCAAAAAACTTTGGAACTTCGCAAAAGAATACATGCTCAACAAGAAGGGCCCGTGGGCACGCTATTTTTCTTGGCAGGTTTCTACAAAGGATTTTTCCATGATGGACCCGGGTTCGGCTCCAGATGGAGAAGAATACTTTGCCGCAGCTCTCCTATTTGCCGCAAAGAACTTTAAGAGCGAAGAATACATGAAGGATGCCCTTGAAGTTATCGACGCCATGGCTCACAAGCCTCAAGATGAATACGTTCACACCATGATGGACGTTGACGCAGGCCTTGTACGATTCTCCCCTAACGACGGCAACGATTTTACGGACCCAAGCTACAATACTGTAGGTTTTTACAGAATGTACGGCAAGGCAAGCGGTGACTCCTTATGGAATACCATCGCAAAGAACAGCATCGAATACCTCAAAAAGGCTATGCACCCAGTAACAGGCCTTGCAGCTGATTACAGCGAATATGACGGAACACCTCGTCCAACGCCTTGGTACCCGGAAAGTGGATGCTTTAGCGGCGACTCCTGGCGCACCGTTTGGAACGTAGCATTCGACGCAGCAACAATTGATTCTAGCGACCTTGCAAAAACCAAGGAATGGGAAATTTTTGCTGTGCGCCGCATGTTGAACTTTTTCAATACCAACAGGCCATATCTTTCTGACATGCAAATTGATGGAAGCGCATTCCCGCGCGAACCACGCACAATGGCATTTGGCCACGTTGCAATGAACGCTGCAGCAACAGTCGCGCTCCCAGAAGGCGATCCGCTCATCAAGCCGTTTGCAGAAGACTTGTGGAACATGGAAATTCCAAACGGCGAATGGCGTTACTACGACGGCTTGCTTTACATGCTCGGCCTTCTCGCCTGCAGTGGCAAGTTCTTTGTTTAGGGTCTAGGATCTAGTGGCTATATTAGACGAGTGAACGGCACTACGTGCCTACAGACGAGAGGG